>JBOGLD010000049.1:0-44169 GCA_050745885.1 Terriglobales bacterium | reverse complement strand
TTCAGTCGATCCGGTTCAGCTGGCATTTGAACTCCACGCCTTCGTGCAAGAAGCGAATTGGGCCTTCAAATTGTTCATCGACAAGTCTGCTTTCTCACACGCTCGTCAAGCAATCGCCAGCCGCATCGTGTCGGCCTCCCGCGGACTAGCTCTTAAGAAAACCCTTGAAAGGAGAAAGCAGAGCCATGAACCCTCAATATGAAGAACGTGCATGTCTGCTACGCAAAGCCCTTAGAGTCCCTAACAAAACCTCATCGGGAACGACACAAGTCTACCCGCAAAATGTTCTTGCCCATGCTAGGGTGCCCGTTCATGAGTATACCTTTGCTTTCCGGTGGGTTGTGGAATCTGATCCAACCTCTGTTGCCGTCGTCGCCGCACAGACCCAATGGTGGTAGACCCCGTTTGCCGGACCGTGCTTGTCTCACCGGTATTCTGTTCGTCCTGCGCAGCGGGATACCGTGGGAGATGTTGCCGCAGGAACTAGGCTGCGGTTCAGGCATGACCTGCTGGCGGCGTTTGCGTGACTGGCAAGAGGCGGGTATCTGGCAACTTATGCACTTCGCTTTGCTGGACTGGCTGGCTCGCTTCGGGCAGATTGACTGGACACGGGCGGTGGTGGATGGCAGTTCAGTGCGGGCAGTTTTTGGGGGCTTCAAACCGGTCCCAATCCCACCGACCGAGCCAAACTCGGCAGCAAGCGTCATCTGATCTGCGATGGGCGTGGCATTCCGCTAGCCATCCAACTCACCGGCGCCAACCTTAACGACTCGCAGCAGGCGCTCGCGCTCGTCGGTGCCATTCCACCGTTGCAGGGAGGGCGAGGACGTCCGCGCCACCGTCCCGACAACGTCTTAGGCGACCGTGGATATGACGCAGAGGCCATCCGGCAAGGCCTGCGTGCTCGCCACATCGTGCCTTGGCTCGCGAAGCGAAACACGAAGCACGGCAGTGGACTGGGCCGATGGCGCTGGGTGGTGGAACGAACGTTTGCCTGGTTAAACCAGTTTCGGAGGCTGCGAACGCGGTACGAAAAGCGAGCCGAGATCCACGAAGCATTTCTAGCGTTGGCGTGCGTTCTGATCTGTTGGAGCGTTCTTCAAAGGAGCTGGAAACAGCGGTTGGATCATCCGACTCCGTCCGGGGCTCCTCGCACCCCGTCTGAAACGTTGGCCCTGCATTGACTTATTCGAAACTCCCGTGAGAGTCCGCCCCCCTACAGCAGCAACTGATCGGATCTTCGTACCGCGATGCTTCTAGCCAGCACCCGCACTAGACGAAGCTCCTATGATCGGGACAGTAGAAGATGTTAGCCGACCATCGCTCTCAAACGCTTGCTGCTTCTGTGACCACCCGAAGGTTGTCGCCGATTCTTTCGAGGCATTGGCACGAAAGTATACCTCCCCAGCGTGACCACTCAACTCTAGGGTCTGGTCAAGTGGAAATGGAACTTGAAGTAATAGTCTCCTTCGTTGGGGGAGCTATGTTTGGTGAAATACAGTAGCCGACCGATTGCCGCGCCCGGAATCGGGTTCCCAGCCGAGTCAAAGCCCGCGGGAATAGGATCGATGTACCAGTCTTTGCAGCCGTCCGAAGCCACCGCGTTACAAGTGACTTGGACAAATGTGCTTTCCGGCTCCCAATTGGGACCCATGTAGATCCGGTACTCAGCTCCGTTGCCGTCAAAGAAGTGGACAATCAGCGGACATTGGAGGGTCTGGTGAACGGCCATGGCGATCATGTCGTTGTTTATCTGCGTGCACTTGTCCTCGATGTGCGCATTGACATTTTTGATGGTGAATGGCGGATTAGGGGTTGCGGTTCCACCATTGGCAACCTGAATCGGATTGGCAAAACTGATGCTGACCATGCGAGTAGTCGACGTCAGGGCGTCGAACTGCCAGTCGCCCCATACGATACCGTTGTAGCCATTGGTCGTTAGGAAGCTGGTGATACCTGCCACGCCGTTAACATAAGAACCCAGCCCGTCGCTTTGAATGTCAGCCATAGCTCCAGACGGATCCGCGCTGGCAAATGTAACTGTGATCGGCAGATTGCTGAGTTTCGGCGAGGCCTTCGCAAACGAATTGACCACAAGGAAGATGAGTAAGAAGCTTTGTAGTTTCATTGTTTAATTGCCTCGAAGTGCTTCGTTGTTTGTGATTGAGAGATCTCCTGAAAGCAGAGACGTTTGCTTTTGAAGCTCAATTTCAAACTTCGTCGTTCTTTCAAAATAGTCAGTGACCAGGCAATCCGTTGGGGGGAACGCATCCTATGTCTCGCTGGCTTGCGTCGCGGATTTCGTTGGCGCAGCCCCGAGTTTCTGGACCCAGGACAGATTTGTGAGGTGCGCCGGTACCGCGAAGGCGGTCCGCGGAAATCGGCCCAACCTGTTCAGAGCGTCGCAAGATGTCCGCTATCATCCGCTCTTCGCCATCGCGGTCGATACTTTTCTGAACCGCGAATCTGACAGCGGCAGTTGTAAATTTCCTCTCATTCCACTGCTGCAGGTATAGCGTGGGAATGCCGGTTTCTTCGTCGATCCCGTAATGCTCATCCTTCCCCCCGAGCACTAAGCGCAAATCGATTTCAGCTTTCGGCGCCTGTCGCGAATGAAGCTCGGTTGCGACGGCTCGGGAAGCCAGCCGCAGGAGAACTCGCGCTTTCTCCTCCGGCAAATCCAGATGTTTTGGATTGTCGATCGCCAATTGCGACAACGCCATAGAGTTAGCCAGAAGAAACAATGCGGCGCCCGAAATGATTGAATTCATGAATTTCTTCCTCCATTCCTTTTCGTTTGGGCGGGGTCGTCTCGTGAAAACAGAGAGTCTCCGCGCCAACGCGGTTCCAAATTCGACACCTCATTCTTGAGTGGCAGGAATTGGCAATGCATTTCAGGTCTGGTTCGCAGAAGGCTTCTAGAAACAGGAGCGAGGAAGGGTCAGCAGCGAGTTCGACTATTTCTTTCCGATGCGGAAGGCATATTCAGCGACAGTTTCAGGGTTTCCAGGAGTTAGTAGCCCACGAACAGTCAAAATGTAGTCGCCAGGGGGTAGTAAATTCTTCGACAAGGCGAGAATGACCCTGTCGCCACCAGCAAATGCCTGGGCTTCCAGATCCCCCTTGCTCCATATTTGCTTTCCCTCCGCTGTTTTCAGGACGGCCTCGTAGCGCGGGTAGTTAACCTCAACTCGGGCTTCGAGTCGAACTTGGCTAACGTCGGGGGGTATCACCACGGGCTTCGATCCCTTCTCACCTCGGACCAATCCGCGGCTCAGTACGACCGCCATAGTCTTTGCTTCTGGTTCCTGATCTCCCGTCGGGGATTTACCAGTGCTTGGCGGTGTGCCCGAGGCCACTTCGGACGAGGGTGACGGAAGTTGAGGTTGGAATCCTCTGTGCCCGAGCCACCAGCCTCCTACTATCAGAACGAGAATAGACATGGAGACGCCTGGGACCAAAACTACGTGGGGCAACGCTAAGAGAGCCTGAAATAGCGATCTCGGCTGGGCCGCGAGTTGAGCCTGCCGGCGAGGCAAAGTAACTGGTTCTCCAATGTATCGACACAGCGTCCGCGCAAACTCCTGTTGTTGTTTCTGGTGGGCACCATTCAAAAGCCGCGTCTCAAAGGCTGCGCGGTCGCCCCCGGAAAGCTCTCCTCTCACGTAGGCATCCCGCAGTTCGTCCTCGATCGCGAGAAGCTCCTCAAACAGAGTGTCGTCCGCGAGGTACTGCCGTTCCAGTCGGTCCTGCTCGTCCGCTGCAAGTTGCCCCAACAGGTACCGCGTAATCCTTTTTTCGTGATCGGAATTCACTAAGTACTCCCGCTCTTCACCTTATAGTGACGAAGCAGCTAACTCATTTCCTTACCTTGGCGCCGCCTCATGCAGTCTTCTACACAACCTTGCAGTCGGAGGCGGAGGCGATGGGCCCGGATTCTTAGCGCATTAAGGGGAATGCCGAGTCGAGCAGACAGATTTCGACGCGCTTCAATCCGGGCCTGTTCACCCTGCTCATAGTACTGCAGAATAAGTTGGAAGCTGTCCGGGGGCAGTTCCCGCAAGCAGCGTTCAAGGCATTCCTGCCGCGGGTCGTCATCCTGCGGCGCTGGCCAAGAGAACGCTACGGAGTGAAGAGCCTCTTCTTGCCGGCGGGCCCGCAGACTTTCCAGGAAGACATAGCGCGCGATTCCAACACAATAAGGGGCAAGTTGGCGAATATCCTCGCCTGCCTCAAGATTCCTGGCAACCCGGTTGATGGTCTCGTCCGCCAGATCTTCAGGAAAGTTGCACGCCCGCCACTCGAAGAATTTCACCAGCTTGCGCCTCAGGGTTTCATATTTCTCTCCGGCCTGCTGGCGATCGCCGTCGAGCTGGGCCAGGAAAAGGTCGAATGCACCCTGGGTCAAGGCCCATCTGCTTTTTGGTAATGGCGGAGGCTCCAACGCTTCACCGAGTCCAAGGAGTCGAAAATGGACGACTTTCGCCTTCGGACTCTAGCACAGGGCGATGGGAAAACGAATGCCTGGGCGGGCTCATTTCCATTCCCCTTGCAACTGAAATGCGCCCCAGAAATAGGGATCGTCCTGCCATCTCTTCTGCTTCCACATATGGATTTGCGCTGCGCGCAAAGCCGTTGCCGGAGGCAGGTCTTTCTTTAAGACTCCATTATAAAACTGTGCCATCAGTTCCGCGGTGGCAGCGTCATCGACCAGCCACAAACTCGCGACCACCCGCGCCGCCCCGGCGTACATGAATCCGCGGGTCAGCCCGACCAATCCCTCTCCCCTGATTTCCTTGCCCAGAGCGGTTTGGCAAGCGCTCAAAACGACGAGCTCAACCGGCAGGCGCAGATTGTAAATGTCCCACAAACGCAGAAAACCGTCCACGGGTTTTCCTTCTTGATCGACCAACGAGAGAACAATGCCGGACAGAGCCGGGGTACGGCTGTTGAGCACGCCATGAGTGGCAAAATGGACAACCTTGTATTGAGCCAGGTCAGGGCTCGTGGCTAGGGATCGGCTGGCGCGAAAATCCACCGCTTTCAGACTATTGCCTGGCGGTGCGTCGGCGATAATCGCATCTGCCTCCCGACGAGAAAAAAGCAAGCGCGGGATCCTCCCGTCAAGGTCCGTTGAGTCAACTTCTGCCCAGGACCTTTCCAGTCCGATCGGAAGATCCGGATTCTGCGAGGGCAGCTCCGCGGTGTGAGCAACCTGAGAGAGCGATTGGCGCGCCGAAACCCGCGGGTCCTGGCGATCAAAGACGGGATCGGCAAAGACTGCGACCGCCTTGGGAGGACGCGGTCGGCCGTCTAGCTGGCGACGTAGCACCGCGATCGTAGATGCGGACGGAGCCGTCACGATTTCGCATTCGATCACGAGAGGCTGGTCCGACCTACCGTCTGGTCCCGGCACAGGCAGAACTCCAAAAGGGATGTATTGGAGGGCTCCATCACTCACAATCAGAAGCCGCTTGTGGCCCAGTAATGAGAACACCGGGCCGAGGACCATCTCACTCAAGCGACCGGCAGCGGCGGGTAAGGCGGCACGGGCAAGCGCGATGCGTGCTTCAGTTTCCACTTCTCGCTCACCTTTCGGATGCATATTTCGTACCGTCAACAGATCATGGACGCGCCGCGCGGTACGCTCGATCTCAGACCGTTTTGGCAAGGTGAAAGTCACCAATTCGGATCTTGTCACTGCCCATAGATAGCTGTGATCCTCGCCCAGCGCGTATTCCAAAAGAAGAGTTCCGGAGTCGAGGACCTGCTGCTGAATTTGTTTCAAATCCAAAGGTACCGGTTGCGTCAACGCCGCATAGCGCGGACTTGTCGCGCGAAGCTGCGCTTCAGTTTCGTCGTATTGTGCTATCAAAGCTTGCAACTCACGGGCGACCGCCGCCGCCTGGTTTAGGCTATGGCGGTGGCTCAACAAATGAACCTGATATTCCGAACGGGCTCGGAGACGCTGCTGCAAAATCTTTTCGCGCTCCAAAAGCTTAGGATCGGCCCCCTGATGGATGTCGGCGTGGGCTTCAACCAGCATTTCTAAAAGGCTGCGAGCGCGGGCTCGTTCGCTCACCTGGAGAGCAATGGCGTCCAGACCCTGGTCAGGGTGCTCGGAATGCATTTGCATAAGCAGGTCAATATAGAACTCATAGTTCCCTTGCGCCGAAGCAAAATAGCTGGAACGCGATTCCGATCCCGCGATTCGAGCGCGCACGGATTCCCATATCTGCAGGCCTTTCTCAATGTCACGCCGCGCTTCGGCCCTATGCTGCATGGCACGCTCGGGGCGCGCGATGTCACAAAGGGACAACGCTTCCTCGTGCAAGTCTTTGGCGTCGCGGCTTTCAGCAAGAGATTTTTCGTAGTAGTCGAGTGCTTTCGGGTAGTCTCCCGAATCCTGATAGACGGAGCCGATTTCGCGCAGGATCTCGCGTCGCGTGCGATTCTGGAAGGGCCAGATGGATAGCGCTTGCGTCAAAACCTTCAAAGCCTGCGGCTTTCTACCCTGCTTGTGGTACGCCCCCCCCATCCAATAAAGGGTCGTGGCTTCGAAAACCGGATTGTGCTGGGCGTGAAAATAAGGCAGGACCTGCTCGAAACACTGCAGTGCTTTCTCGTATTCTCCCTGCCCGACGTAAAAGGCTCCCACCTTCTGCAGCATCCATGCCTCACCGCCCTGGTCGTCCTTAGCCAGCGCCAGCGACTTGTTGTAGTACTGGAGCGCTTTGTCGTTGTCCCCCATCCCCGCATAAGCGCCAGCTACTACCGAGAGCATGGTCATCTCCAGATGGCGGTTGCGGTGCGATCGCGCGAGATTGAGGGCCTGGTCGTAGTAAGCCAGGGCCCGCTGAGGGTCGCCGATCTCCTCGCGGAGGTGGCCCAGATCCGCCAGCACAGTGAATTCATAGTCCACTCGCCAGTTGCCATTGTGGAAGATCGTGAGCGCCTCTTCCTTGTGATTTAGGGCTTCCTGGAACTCTCCCATGGCGTCGCAGACGTCGCCAAGATCGGCCAGCACCATGGCTTCGGCGAACCGGTCGCCCAAGGCCCGACGCAAAAGAAGCGCCTCATTCAACGAGTCGCGGGCCTCCTGCGACTTGCCCAGACGCCCTAAGTAATTAGCCATACTCTCGAGCGCTCCGGCTTCCATGTCATCGTCAGCCAAGGTGTGCCAAAGCGCCTTGGCCTGTCGAAGATAGTCCACTGCCGTCTGGTAGTCTTCCGCGACAAAGGAAGGGAAAGACAGAACCTGAAACAGCTCCGCCTCGCCATGACGATCGCCGGCGGCACGGAATAGCGAGGTCGCCTCCTCGTATTTCTGGGTCGATTGCTCTTGTGAGTCTGCAGAATGGCTTAGACGATACGCATCGAGCAAGGCGTGGCCGGCAGCAACCCGGGTTCTGTCCTGCTCCGTGCCTTCATGCTGTTCGTCAATCTTTACTGTGTAGCCTTCTGGAGAAGTGTTGCTGTGCAGAAGTTGCACGGTGAGGCGATAGACGCCGGGATCAGCAGGCATGAAGTACAACGAAAATGGACACACGGGACCGGAGAAGTCAGGGATCTCTTTGCCGTCGGAACCAGAAAGTGTGACCTGAAGGTTTGAAGCTGGATTTTCTGCCGCAATCTTGAATCGCAGGAATTGCCCACTGGAAATAACCAACTGGTAAGCGCGCTCCTGGCCGTTGCTGAGCGTGCCGTCCAAAGCGCGGCCGGCTTCAAGCGCTTGAACTAACCGCCCTTGTTCGTGGGTCAGAACGTTTGCTTGTCCCGCGCTCGTGCAAGGGAACAACGCAAGGCACAGGAAAAGCCAGGCGGGCGTCGCTGACGCGGCGCAAACCACCTTGAGCGAGCACCAGCCTGGACAGAACATAGCTTCGCGACGCTGCCTGATATACAAGACCCCGGGGGTAGACTCCGAACTGAGGTTATTCTTGCGCGCGCTCAATTCCGGGCGGCGCCGGTGGCATCACACAACTCCACACAATGTAGTGGCGCCGGGCCTGATTTCATTTCGTGTCAAATCTTACTCTCAAGCCAGAAGGTTCTGCGAAGCTCCGCTGTTTTCTGCAGTTTCTACGCACTATTGCTTGACTTTTCATGGCGCGTGCCGCAACATCTCGGGCGATTGGCGCGGCTTTGCATGACCGAGCCAGCCGAACTGAGTTGACGTGGTACGCCGATGAGCTCTCAAAGAACCGCCGCGCTGCGCTTCCTTTTCTTAAATCTGCTGCTGGCTTTTAGCGCGAACGCAGCCAGTCAGACGGCAACTTTGTCAGGAGCGGTCAGTGATTCCTCCCAAGCTGTCGTGGTGGGCGCGACCATCAGCATCTCGAGAGAGAGCACCGGGCTGAAACAAACGATTTCTTCCAGCAAACAGGGGTTTTACTTCTTCGCTTTCTTACTGCCGGGCTCTTATACGATCACCGCCGAGGCTCCAGGATTCGGAGCCGTGAGCCGCGCGGGCGTGAAACTGGATCCGGCACAAGCAGCCCGGCTGGATTTTACGCTAGCGCCTGCCGCGGTCAAAGAAAATATCACCGTCCAGAGCAGTGCTTCTTCTCTCCAGACCGAATCGTCGGCGGTAGGAACTGAGATCGATCCGCAACTTGTGCAAGCCCTGCCGCTCAACGGCAGAACCTTCCAATCGCTGATCGCGCTAGCTCCGGGGGTAGTGAGGCCCGGAACGCTGAACCAGGCACACGTCCAGACGGGGAGCTTTATAAACGGGCAACGGAGCAATTACTTTACTGTGGATGGAGTCAGCGCCAATGTTAGTGGCGCTGGTGGCACCGGATTCGCAGCCACTGTCCTGGGTACAACCCACAACCTCGTCTCGATCGACGACATGCAGGAGTTCAAACTGCAGACATCGACCTACTCGGCGGCTTACGGTCGAGCGGTTGGTGGCCAACTTGAGATCGTAACTCGCTCAGGAACAAACCAGTATCACGGATCGGTGTTCGATTACTTTCGCAATGAGGCTCTGGACGCTAACGATTGGTTTTCCAATTTCTATGGCCAGCCGCGGCCCGCCCATCGACAGAACGACTTTGGTGGGTACTTCGGCGGTCCCATCCTGAAGAACCGGACCTTCTTCTTTTTTTCCTACGAAGGGCTGCGCCTATTGCAACCGAGCCCCTTTGAGACCAGCGTTCCTTCCCTGAGTGCACGCGCAGCCGCCACGGGCGCAATCCAGGAGCTCCTCAATGCATTTCCCACGCCTAATGGTCCGGAGGATTCCGCGACGATGACGGCGATCCTCATAGGCAACACCTCGAACCCAGTGTCTTCCGACAACGTCAGCATCCGCATTGACCACGCCGTGAACCAGAAGTTGACCGTGTTTGGCCGCTACTCCGAAGCGCCCTCAGAGTCGATTAGCGATGGATTCGGTACCCTCGGGAAAACGGTGGCCAGTTTCCGCTCCGCCACGGTCGGCGCCACACTCTTGTTTTCGCCCAAAACCACCAGCGATCTTCGAGTGAACTACTCTCGGGCTGAAGCTGGTGGCTCTGACAGTGCCGATAAGACTGGCGGTGCCGTGCCACCTCCCGATTCACTCCTATTCCCAGCGCCTTTCGCTTCCCCTAGTACATCCTTGTTTTTTCTTAACGGCCTAGGTCCGCCATTTCGAGTGGGACGAGAGGCAGACAACCTACAGCGACAAGGAAACTTCGTGAGTAATACTGCCTCGCTCCACGGAACTCATGAAGTGAGGTTTGGCGTCGACTATCGATATCTTGCTCCCCACTTTGGCCAGTTCGACTATCGCCAGAGGATTGCTTTCTCCGGTGTCTCGGGTGCCCTGACGGGCGTGGCCAGCAGGGTCGATATCCAATCGTTCGATCCTGTCACTCTCGGGTTTCACGATTTATCGCTCTATGGACAGGATAGCTGGAAGGTCAGTGCCAGGTTTACGCTTATCTACGGTCTGAGATGGGAACTGAATCCTCCGCCTCATGCAAGAGGCGGCCTACAACTCGCAACCTTGACTGGTTTTCCCGACCTCGCCAATATTCAACTCGCCCCTCCCGGTACCGCGGTTTACAACACTACGTACGCCAATTTTGCGCCGCGCGTCGGCGCGGCCTATCAACTCTTGCAGCATCCGGGGCGAGAAACCGTCATCCGTGGAGGCTTCGGACTCTACTATGACCTCGGAGTTGGAAACATCGGAAATGCGGCCACGTCGTTCCCGCACTATCGTGCTAAGACGACCTTCGGTGTGTCCTATCCGCTGAGTTCCCAGGATGCTGCGCCCCCTGCCACTGCGAGCCTAGACCCGCCTTATGACGGTAGTTTTGCCGTTTTTGGTCCCGACCACCAGCTGCCGCGCAGCTATCACTGGAACCTCACCTTGGATCAAAGACTCGGCACGAACCAGGTGATTTCCGCCTCCTATGTGGGTGAAGCGGGGCGCAGGCTGCTCCGAGAGAACGTCTTTTTCGATCCCAACCCGCGCTTCAACGGTGGCCCAAGTAGCCCAATCTCCATAACCACCAACGCCTCCTCGTCAGACTATCACGCGCTACAGATCCAGTTTCAGCGGCGGATGGTACGCCGCCTGGCGGCGCTGCTTTCTTACACGTGGTCACACTCGATCGACGATACGTCGAGCGACGCAGGCTCCGACAATCTCACCAACCCTCGTGTCGATCGCGGATCCTCCGATTTCGATGCACGCCATGCTTTCAACGCCGCCTTCACCTACGATATCCCTGGACCAGCTGGGAATCGGGTACTCCGCGCGATAACGGGCCATTGGTCCGTGGACAGCATTCTTACGGCCAGAACCGCGTTACCAGTCAATGTGTTAGTGGATTTAGGAGAAACCTTAGACTCGAATCTGTTGCAACCCAGACCAGATCGAGTCCCAGGTGTACCTCTTTACATCCACGATTCGACAGTGCCTGGGGGAAGACGAATCAATCTGGCTGCATTTTCCATCCAGCCGGAGCTCCGCCAGGGAAATCTCGAACGTAATCTCGTGCGCGGATTTCCCCTCACGCAATTTGACTTTGATGTCCGCCGGCAATTCAGCATCACCGACAGGATCATTCTGCAGTGGCGGGCCGATTTCTTCAATCTCCTCAACCATCCTAATTACGGCCTCGTGGATGGTCGGTTCGGGTCTTTTGGTCCGCCGTTCCAACCTAACCCCACGTTCGGAATTGCGTTCTACTCCGTGGCGCAGTTCGCAGACGTCGACCCTCTTTACAGCGTTGGGGGCCCACGCTCAATCCAACTATCCCTGCGGCTGAGCTTCTGAAGGAGAGGGGGTTAACTCTGACCCGCACCACCGGCCGGAGTTCGAAGCACAACTGAGCAAGCGACCACCGTACTCGTCGGGAGCTTCGCTGACTTGATTCCAGTAGCGTCCTACCATCTCCCTCGAAAACAACTGCGGGAAGTGGTGGGTTAAGCAGCTTCCATCGGCTCTAGAGTTACCTTGTGCCCGAGTTGTTGGAGCCGCTTCACCAAGTACCGCTTGAGACCGTCGGAGTGGATGCGATCGAAGTAGTTTCCGCCAAGATCCTCGTAGTTGCTCTGGTTCTTCTGCAAGTGATAGCCAATGAGGTTTACCTGCCAAACTTTCAATCTTCCTTCGTGCTATTTAGAACGGTTTGCAGGTAACGTGCGCCTTCCTTGTCGTAGGCATCGACTCCAATGGTTAGAAGAAGCTCGCAGATTTGGGAAGTGCTTCGAGCCTCTCGGTTTGCGATTCGCTGAAGATTCTTCGTGAGCTCGGTCGATACTCGGAATGCCAAAGGGGCGTTCTTCTTCATGATTCAGAGATTGTAAGAAACGCAGTCAGCCCAGTGGTGGATTGCTAAGCGCTTTTGAATGGGTTGAACATCCGGACGTCAAGTCGCCTGAAATCACCCTCATTTCGGGTAGCAACAATCAGATGATGCACGCGCGCGGTGGCGGCGATCATGGCGTCTTCCAACAATTCGTCTGGTTTTCGGTCGATGATGCGTCCCCACTCCCGAAAACACATCGCATCCATCGATAGTATCTGATAGGAAGCGGCCAACTGATTCGCCCACAATTCTATTTCGCTTGCTTTGATGGGATCCAGGCGCCGGGTCCTCTCGATTCCGGCCTGCAATTCTCCCAGCGTCACGGCTGACAGAAACAATTGCTCTTCTTGTTGATCGGTGACCCAAGCGACAACCGCGCCGTGCGGGCGCGGCTTTCGCAACTCAGAAACAACATTCGTATCCAACAGGTACCTGTTCATTTCAACTCCAGGACATTTCGCCGACGAAGCCTGGGGCGTTCCGGGATCAGATTCTCGGAGCGAGCACCGGGGGCTAACAACAGGGTCTTGAGACTGGGGCGCGCAGCTCTCTGGAGACGATTCCATTCCTCCATCGGCACTAGGACAGCAGTTTCGATTCCGCGGCGCGTAACCACCTGTGGCCCCTTCTTGATCGTTGCATCCAGAAATTCACTGAACCGCGCTTTCGCATCTTGCACTTGCCAGGAACTCATACTCCCTCCTAGTCTGCTCAGCCCCCAGATATTATATGACTAGTTAGATGACTAGTCAATACAAGGGCTAACAACTGGCTGATCGGCCGTTATTCGTTCGCGTGTCCGCCCATGGCTGAACTTGCTGATGTTGTCAACAACTTACCAGGGTTGTGGTTTACAGGTGTGCCGCGGAATGTGCCGAAGCTTCATTCCGCAGACACACTCGTTTCATTACTCTCGGTTGGTGCATCGTAATCGAGTGCCGCACGCACGATCTCCAGTTCGGGATGCTGGTATTGCATCGCTGTCCTCACATCTCGGTGCCCCATCGTGCGCATCACCGCAGCAAGATTTCCTGTGCGCGTCAGTACTCGTGTACCGTAGTCATGCCGTGCACAGTACAACACGAGTTCTTTTGGAAGTCCCGCTTCATTTCGGGCTCGCCGAAACAGATTGCAGATTGACCTCAGGTGTCCAGAAGCGGACCGCCTGGAAGGAAACACCCAACCATCAGTCCTCGTTCCACAGAGTTTTTTCAGAATTTCGAAGACACGACGACTCATTGGTACGAGCCTCCGTCCTTCTGGAGTCTTACTGTCGGGCACGAAAATTGTCCGATTGGTCCAATCCAGATTTTCAATTCTCATCTGAAAGAGTTCCCGTTCGTTTCTCATTCCCGTGTCGCGCATCAATGCGAGGATGTCGCGAAAGAGCCCTCTGGTCCGGGCTCGCCATCTACAGCGAAGGCTCGCCTGCACCAGCTTTTCTTCCGCAGCAACATCAAGCATCATGTCCCGACCCGTGCTCCTTGAGCAATTTGATCTTCGGGGTACGAGCGATCAGTTTCCACTCTTCCGCTTTGTGGAGCATTCGTCTTAGAGTTCGCAAGGCGCAGTTGGCATTGCCAGCCGACCCAGGAAAGTTCACTTTTTCCGCGGCCTCAGTCGAGATTTCGGTTAGACGCATGCTAAAAACCGGAGTTGTCTTTAGCAGACGGCAGCCGTTTCGGTAGTATTTTCTTGTTTTCTCCTCCACCTTGGTTTCACCAAGCCAGGTAAGGAACCGCTCAGAGAACTCGACGACGACCATGGACCTGGTGGAAAAAAGATCCCCATGCTCTACCGCTTGTGCGGGTTTCATGCTCGCCACTTTCGTGGCTCGTACGGCTTTGGTCTCGCCAGTCGATCCACGGTATCGCTGGCCGCGTACCGTGAAATCAAACCAGTAAAACCGCGACTTCGCTTTCTTGAAGATTCTCACGAGTTTCCTCCATTGCAGCCCGCACGGAAGCAACTCGCGCGTTCGTTTGATCGTCAACGAACCGCCATATCATAGTTCACTATGGCCTGGCTCATCCGTCCGCCGAGTAGAGCCTGACACACGACTCTACAACGTCCTGTTGCTTCTGGCCGTCTGGCGGAGAACAATGGAAACATGCACATCGCCGACATCCGCCTCGCACCACAGCATTTGATTGCGAGGTAACGAAAACCGCTGACAAGCTAAGCAGCACTTCCGCTGCATTGCTAGACATCGCATAATCACAACCCGCGTGGTGTCTAGAGATGGCGCTGGATCAATTCTGAATCGTTACCGGCACATCGGGGAGAACCGCGACGTTGCCATTCGTATCGCTCGCTCGGACCTGAATGATGTGGTTTCCGTTAGGGAATGTGGCGGTGTTTAGTGAGAAAGTGAAGCCGACGTTCGGTGGAGCATTCGGCCAGTCGTGTGCAACATCGGGGCGCGATATGCCGTACGTGGCGGTTCCAGCGAGTGTCCCGTCTACATATACATCCACCTTGGCAACCGCCGTTTCATCGAATGCCCAGCCCGCTACGCTGAAGGTTCCCGAAAGCTGCTGATTCGATACCGGGGCGTCTAAGGTGGCGACCGGAGTGGAAATGTCGACCGGAGGAGTATTGTTGTGCAGATCGTAAATTACCTGGCGTGCATGCTTAATATCTCCGGCGATGATATATACATCTCCTTCCAGGACACTGTTCGGGCCAAAGCTGAAATTGGTGCGCGGGTTGAAGTAGTTGGTGCCAAAACCGAATGGCCCCGAATCCCCAGGGGCGGCGAAACCGCCCACATAATTCGACATACCGGGCACGAATACGGTGAGTCCATTGCCGTTAGCATCAGCAAAGGCTCCCCAGTGCTCGGATGAATACAGAGTTGGACCAAATGTCGGCAAAAACGGCATCGTCACGGGTGTGAGGACAGAATTCGTCCATGGCCTTGTACTCATGTCCGTCAGGAACTGGTCATAACCCAGGTTAACGTAGACCGCAGGAAACTCCTGCTGCGCGTTGGCATGCTGGTCGGTCCCGAAGTGGATGACCTTGTAATGGACCTTGAAACTAAAAGCGTGACTGGTTACGGCAGAAATGGTTTGTTCAACGTAAGTGTCGCCGAGGACCGGCGTGTTCGGTCCGCCTCCTTTGTCGTCTGGATTCCACTGGATTGGCTGGGCCTTTACGAAAATTGAGTCGGCAGCCACGCTTTGTGCGAGCACCGGGCTCCCGTTGTCCCACTTGTCGCCCGCCTGAACGGGATTCCACCCGAAGACGCCTGTGCATCCGGCGCAGTTGTCGTATTGAGCGGCTCCGTCCCACTGCGCCGCCTGCACCTCGCGGCCAGTGCCATCTTCGTTTACAAAATTAGTGCCATTGAGGCTGACTTCGACGATCGATCCTCCCCACAACATGTTCAAACCGATACGCGCCACGTCGGTACCGGAATCAGATTCCAGGTAAAGCATCGATCCGCTCTGATAGGTGTGCGCGGTAACAATAGGCTCACTGGTCAGAAGAACTTGCATGCTGTGTGACGTGGACCCGCTAGCGCCAGTGACATTGAGCGGAAACACGCCTGTGGGAGCGGCTGCGGAAAGGGAAAAGCTTGGGGCCTGGCTGCCTCCCGGTTGAATCGTCCACGGCGAACTGGGAGAAACGCTAACGTCAGAAGGCAATCCCGAGAGCGTGACGGTAACCGGACCGTTGAACCCGTTCGTCGGGGTAAACGATATCGTTACCGTTGAACTGGTATTTCCAACCACCGCGGATGCTGAGATCGGAGAAACATTAAGGGTGAAATCAGGCGCTGGAGGTGGCGGCGGTTGGCTGCTTCCCCCACCGCCGCATGCCAGGGCCAGAGATAGAGATATGACAAGTACGACTATCAATGCGTGCCATCGCATGCGCTCGCCTCAATCGAACTTTATTGTACGGTCAGGTTGACAGTCGTTGAGTGCTGTGTGGCTCCCGACGTACCAGTGATCGTGACCGTATAACCAGTAGATTTCGGACCACTACTGCTTCCACCTCCGCCCCCACAAGCTATCTGCAGAATAGTCCCGGTCAAGAGAATCGCGCCTATGGGAAGCATAAGGATGCGTCGTCTGGGAAGCATAAGGATGCGTCGTCTTCTCCTGGAACTACTCATCGAAAATCCGGTTCCGACGAAGACAAAGCCTACGACCGGCAACCATAACAAACTGCCCGTACCGAAAGGTTGCAGCGAATTCAGCGAAGCGGCACTGGTGCCCGCACTAAGGGTCAGTGTGGCGCTCGCTTCGCCATTCGCGTCAAAAGTAACTGAACTTGAGCCGAATGAGCAGGTCGGCGCGCCGGGCTGTGTGGGTTGTACCGCGCAGACAAGGGAGACCGGCGTCTCGAACGCATTGAGCAGAGTCAGCTTCAACGTCGAGGTGGCGCTCTGACCTGGGCCTATAGCGCCGGGTGTAGCCTGCGAGGCAGCGATCGAAAAGTCCGAGCCAGTATTGTTGGTCAATACGGCGGCGTCAGCTGCTCCCGCGTTTGGTCCGGCGATGTCAGGAGCTTTGTCCCCTGTGAAGTCGGCGGCGACTGCGCTCACGACCAAGCCGTAGCCCCCCGGGACTACCAGTGGGAATCGCTTCACTAAGACAAACGCTCCCTTCCCGTCTCCGAGGTAGATTGCCATGTCACCGCCGCCTTCAACCACACCGATATCGGCGTTGCCGTCCCCATCGAAGTCGGCGGTCAGGGCGGAAAGCGTAAGGCTCTTAGCATTTATGATGGAGGGAGCTTGGAACGTTCCGTCACCGTTGCCGAGCATCACCCCAACAGGGGCTTCGCAAAAGTAAATGCCCCCGCTGCCGCAGCGTACGATTTCGTTGTCCACCAGCAAGTCGAGCTTCCCGTCTTTGTCAAAATCTGCGACAGCGCGTACGAAGGGAAAGCCGTTTTGACTCAGAGGAGATTGAAAAGTGCCGTCCCCATTACCCAGTAGGATGACGAGACCAGCGGAACCAACGACCGCCACATCCGGTCTTTTGTCTCCATTGAAGTCGCCAACGACCATCGTAGTGCCTGAAGGGGCGGTCCCAACCGCATCGTCAATACGAGATTGGAACGTGCCGTCGCCGTTCCCAAGCAAGATGCTCACCCCGTTCGCATTCGTAACTGCCAGATCGGGCTTGCCATCGACGTTAAAGTCGGCCACAACTAAGCCGTTGTACCCTAGCGAAACGCCCCCATCAAAATGAAGGGGCGTCTGGAATGTTCCGTCGCCGTTCCCCAACAAAACGCTCACCCCGCTATCCCCGGTTATGATTAGGTCAAGTCGCTGATCGCCGTTGAGATCGGTCCCGGCAATGGCCTGTGCATTGGTGTCCGCAGCAAGTGTAGTCGTGGGTTGAAATGTGCCATCACCATTCCCGAGGAGGATGCTGATCGTGGCATCCACCATATTCAGGACAGCCAGATCCATCTTGCCGTCGCGATTGAAATCGCCCGCCGCCATGAACCTCGGATCACTACCGACAGGATAGGTCTGTACGGCCTTGAACGCGACCTCTCCGGCGGCAAACTGAGTCAGGCTTAGCAGCGCAAACAGGGTTGAAGTAATCAGTTGTCCAGCCATGGCCTCCCCCTTCTTGACGTGTCTGTTGACGGATGAGGCAGGACTCTCGCCCTGCCCCCGATAATCACTCTTTGGCGGTTACGCGACTCGCATCAATTGTGATCACGACCGGAAGGTTGCTGCCGTCCGGCAGGGTCACTGACTGGAAAATCGCTCGTGCGTGGGTGAGGCCGCTGTCATAAGCCACAGCCAGGACGCTCGTCCGCTGCAGTTGACCATCGAGGAACACCTGGATGGTCGCGGTGCCTGTGCAGTCCGCATTCACGGTCATAGTTCCGGTGATGTCTTCCTCCTCGGGTACTCCCGCTAGCGTGAACGTTTCGCTCCCGGTGAGATTGCCTGCGTGGTCCAGCTTGAAGTGTCCCACCGCTGCTGCCGGTAACGCACTTGGCGCGTAGACCGTTCCGTTATAGGTGTAGGCCCAGTTGCCTGCGGCCGTGGCCTGTGAACACTGAGCAGCGTTAGCCTGCAACGGGAGTATGCTGGCGATGCAAATCGCGGCAGCTACGAGTCCCAAGCGGGCAAGGTTGCGTTTCATGACAGCCTCCTCGGTTGATTTTTGCAACGGTGGGTTTGTTCCCCCAGATGTTTCGTCCCACAGTGACAATGCGCATGGTTATGCCTTGAATCGATTTGCCGCTCAATCCCGTACTGCTCTCTTGTGTTGCTCTTATGTCTCTCCCGGGTGGCGGAGCTGAGAGAGTTGCGGCTATGCTGTTCAAACGACAGGTGTTAAACTCTCCTACCAGTTGCGCAAGGTGTCTCGTGGGGGATTTCAGCTCATCACGGTCTATCATCCGATTCGGCCCGTTCGAGCTGGATCAGGACGCGGGAGAGTTGCGTCGAGATGGAACCCGGATCCGGCTTCAGGAGCAGCCTCTTCAGCTCTTGCAAATTCTGCTGGAGAATCCGGGAAAAATAATTCCGCGCGAGGAACTACAGAAACGGATTTGGCCCTCCGATACCTTCGTAGACTTCGACCACGGCATTAACAACGCCATCAAGCGGCTGCGGGAGGCGCTGGGGGACACTGCGGAAACTCCGCGATACATCGAAACTCTACCTCGGCGCGGGTACCGGTTCATTGGAGTGGTGGAAGTCCCTCGCCAGTCCCGCCCTACCGCGATCGAGTCGATCGCGGTTCTTCCGTTGGAGAACTTGTCCCGCGATCCAGAGCAAGAGTACTTCACAGATGGCTTGACGGAAGCTCTGATTACGAGCCTCGCGAAGATAAGCGCTTTGCGAGTCGTGTCGCGAACTACCGCCATGCACTACAAGGGGGTTCATCGACCCGTTCGTGAGATCGCGAGCGAGGTCAAGGCTGACGCTGTTGTCGAAGGAACCGTGCTGAGGTCGGGCGAGCGAGTGCGTATCTCGATTCAGCTAATTGATGCGCATAGGGACACACATTTGTGGGCCGAAAGCTATGAACGTGACTTGCAGAATGTTCTGACGCTCCATTCAGAGATTGCCCGCGCAGTCGCCACGGAAATCCAAATCAAACTTACGCCGATGGATCAGCAGCAACTGGCGGCAGGCCAGACAGGCGATACACGAGCTTACGAGGCGTACCTGAAGGCACGGTATTACTGGAACAAATTTACGCCGCAGGGAGTCACGAAAGCCGTCGAATATTTCCAACAAGCAATCGCAATCGATCCGGGTTACTCGGTGGCGTACACCGGGTTGGCGGATTGTTCCTCTCGCATGGGATGGTGGGGCTTTGTCTCACCTGAGCAGGGATTTGGTGCGGGGAGATCTGCCGCACAGAAAGCCGTGGATTTGGCGCCTTCGCTTGCGGAAGCCCACGGTTCGCTGGCGTGGGCCATCATGCATTACGACTGGGACTTGGTGACGGCTGAAAAGGAATTTCGCCGGGCGCTTGAGCTCAACTCAAACTATATGAGCGTGCAACATTTCTATGCGGCAAGTCTGGCAGCGATGACACGTTGGGATGATGCGATGGTCGAGATCAAGAGAGTGTTGCGTCTCGATCCGCTCTCTCTGATAGCAAACATGACGGCGGCAAAGATTCTCGCACATGCTCACCGTTTTGAGGAATCTGTGAGTTACAGCCGAAGGGCGCTGGAGATCGATCCAGCTTTCCCGTCTGCTCGTTGGACTCTAGCGATGGCTTTCCACGGATTGGGAGACTATGAGCAGGCTATCGCTGAGATCCGCAAAGCAATGGAATGTTCCGGCAATCACGGGATTTACATCTCCGCGCTCGGAAGCACTTACGCAGCCTCAGGAAAACGAGATGAGGCGTTCAACGCTATTAATCAGCTCGAAGATCTTGCGATGCAGCGCTATGTTATGCCGGACTGGATTGCGTACATCTATGCATGCCTGAATGAAAAAGACCAGGCCTTTCATTGGCTAGCCAAAGCCTACGATGGACGCTCCGCCTGGCTACCATATGCGGCAGGATTTTTCTGGTTGGATAACCTTCGTTCCGACCCCCGGTTTGATGCTTTGCTGCGGCGGATGAACTTTCCACATGGTGTTCAGGGGGCTGCGCGAGCATGAATTTCTGATGCCAGTCAACATACAAACAAAAGGTGTGATTCGGTTCGGCGAATTTGAGCTCGATTATTCGGGAGAGCTTCGCTCCGGCGGCCGCAAGATCAAGCTTCAGGACCAGCCGTTGCAGATCCTGCGCATTCTGATGGAGCAGCCAGGTGAGATCGTGACTCGCGAAGAACTGCGGAACAAAGTTTGGCCGTCTGATACTTTCGTCGATTTTGACCATGGAATTAACAATGCCATCAAGCGGCTGCGGGAGGTGCTGGGCGATACCGCAGAAACTCCTCGATTCATCGAAACCCTTCCGCGGCGCGGATATCGTTTTATCGAGAAAATCCAATCGCCGGATGAGCGAGTTCGCTCACTAGCAGTACTCCCGCTAGAAGACCTCGCGCACGATCCTGAACAGGAATACTTTGCGGAAGGAATGACGGAAGCTCTGATTGCGGCCCTAGCCAAAATCAGCGCCCTGAGAGTGACCTCGCGAACAACGGTGATCTGTTACAAGGGGAAGCGGCAGCCGTTGCCACTTATCGCGCGAGAACTTGGTGTTGATCAAATTATCGAAGGCTCAGTTCTTAGGTCCGGTGGACGCGTCCGCATATCTGTCCAGTTGATCCAAGCCGTAACCGACTCGCACCTCTGGGCGGAAACGTACGAGCGCAATCTGAGCGATGTGTTGACGCTTCAGTCGGAAGTGGCACGAGCGATTGCCAAGGAAATTCAAGTCAGACTGACACCCCAGGAGCAAGCGTTACTTTCCAAGCCGCGCGAGATTCATCCGGACGCTTACGAAGCATACCTGAAAGGCCGATATCACTGGAATCGGCGGAGCGGAGAAGGTCTTGAACGCGCTAATCATTACTTTCAGCAAGCCGTCGCCAAAGACTCCAACTATGCCGCCGCCTACGCGGGACTGGCGGACTGCGCGAATATTGCCGGGTGGTACAACCTCGTCTCACCTGAAGAGGGGACTGGTAAAGGCAAGGCTCTGGCCCAGAAGGCTCTTGCGATTGACGATTCACCCTCTGAAGCGCATTGTTCATTAGCGTGGGCCTTACTCTTTTACGACTTTGATTTCCTCAGCGCGGAACGTGAATTTAGTGTTGCTGTCGAGCATAACCCGCAAAATGCTACCGCAGCAGAATGGCACGCAGTTTGCCTTGCCATGGTAGGGCGTTTCGACCAATCTCTAGCCGAAATATTGCGTGCCGTGCGACTCGATCCCCTCTCGGCGATCATTCCGAGCGTTGCGGGTATGTTGTACCTTTTCTGGCGTCGTTATGATGAGGGCATCGAGATATGTCGCAAGGCGTTTGAGTTAGATCCAGGCTTCTCAGTGGCCCGTTGGGTGCGAGCCGCGTGCTTGGTGGAGCAACGAGAGTATGATTTAGCTATTGCGGAAATGGAGGAGGTTGTTCGCATCACCGATA
This sequence comes from Terriglobales bacterium, assembly GCA_050745885.1. GTDB lineage: Bacteria > Acidobacteriota > Terriglobia > Terriglobales > Acidobacteriaceae > JAIQFF01. Next base: position 22,810 of record JBOGLD010000049.1, on the reverse strand, counting down.
GAGCGCCACTCCATTTGTATATGCTCGGTCACTGTTATGGAAGAGCTGGCAGGCGCGAGCAGGCCGACCGCATATTGCGCGAGCTTGAAGAGCTCGCAAGTCAGCGCTACATTGCGGCGTGCTTCTCTGCAATCATCTATGGTGATCTGAACGAAAACAACGAAGCATTTCGTTTCCTTGAAGCGGCCTATCGCAGGCGCGAGCCTTGGATGGTTCTGTCCAAGTATTTGGCTTGGTTCGACCCATTGCGCTCCGATCCGCGCTTCGGGGATCTGCTGCGGCGGATGAATTTCCCTGAATGATTGTCGATCACAACTGCCATACGCTGCATTGCTGCGGCGAAAGTTTATTTTGCCCCGAATGATCGGAATAAGAAGGTACTTCGCGCGTCCGCTAGCAGTGGCTTTCCGTTAAATGTCGCCTCCCCTTTTTCGTAGCCCCTTACGACATACTTCCATCCGAAGACGCTGCCACCGCTCAGCCCGATACTGTAAACTTGCTCGGGCGAAACGGCCAAGCCGCCGTTGGGAAAAACAAATACAACGTGGCCACAGTCGGCGACCGCCACAGTCTTAAATACATCCGCCAGCACGTCTCCCCTTGCATTCCGCACAAACATGCTGACCTCTTCCTCAGATGGGCCAGGGTTGGCCACCACGAGTTCCACTTCGACAGCGGTCAGCCGGGGTAGCGACGGCCTGAAGGTCTGCCGCACGTCGTTACGCAGGTTCGTCCATCCTTTTGTCCAGGGCCCTGTGTTTGCCTGGTCTGGTCTCATGGATGCCCGCAGCGCGGACGGGTTACTGAGAGCTGATCCGACATGAATCGTCACCGTAAACTTAAGTCGCTTCGTCGAATCTGGATCGTCTGAATTGATAGTAGGAATTGTGACGTGCGCTTCTCCTGCGGCAGTCGCCTCAAAAATGTAAATAAACGTCGTGCCGCCCGGATTCAGCGGGAATGCCAACGCGACGTTCTCGAATCGGATTGCAGGGGACGAAACCTGCGGGATGCCGTATTGCTGCGGACCGACGGTTCCGAGGGTTATCTCTATTCGTTGACCTACGGTGGCGACCAAGTGTTGTCCGTTGTTCGTGAAACTGAGGATCAACGTCTGTTGATTGCCGCTCGTCGAGGCCTCGACCTGCTGAGCGCCGGCATTCCTGCACGAAGTCGTCAACAAGGAAAGCAACACGAAAGACAGCAACACCAAGAAGACTGCTGATCGTGAGTTCGTCATCTCACCTTTCCCTCACCAGCTGCAAGCGACCGACATGGCCGGGCGGAGTTCGGACTCACGGTTGTGACCATGGGCCGCTGGCAGTGCCGAGTCTAGAAACTAAGCCGCACACCTAGTTGCAATTCCCGGCGTGGCAGTGCGGCGGTGAAAGCCAATGGCTGGCTGGGCAGAAGACTAGCGGTCCCATGCACGTTAAAAGGAGGTGCGAAATCGGCTCCTACAACGTTGTTTACGGAACCATAGTTCGTGCGATTGAGAATGTTGAATCCTTCCGCAGTGAAGCGCAAACCGGATGTTTCGCCGAGCTTGATCGATTTGCTCAAGCGCAAGTCGAAGGTCGCATAGTTCGGACCCGAGCCGCTGTTGCGCGGTGCTCCGGGCGGACGGTCATTGGTGAAGTGATTGTCGCCATTAATATCCGCGCCCGTCAACAGATTGAAAGGATGTCCGCTGTTGTAGCTCACAATAGGAGCAAGCTCGAATCCCGACAACACGCGGGAATGCTGCCACGGGCTCTCAACCATTGCCGCGACAACTACCTTGTGCCGCTGATCGAAATCTGAGCGAGACCGCTCTGCAGACAAATTCACTTCATTGAAGGCGGCGTAATCGCTGTTGAAATCAGTGGAGTCATCAATTGCTTTGCTATACGTGTAATTGGCCATGAGGCTGAAACCGCTGCCGAAGCGTTTTTTCACCTCAAAGATGCCGCCATGATATACGGCATTGGCTATTGACTCGTACTCATTGTTCTGCAGGATGGTTCGCGTTGAATCTGCAAAGCATTGGCCGGGATTCGTCGCACATTCTGGAGCACCCCAGTCCTGGAAAGGAAGTCCGTTTGTGGGCAGTCCATTCGCTCCCGCGACCCCGCTGACGATAGGCGCACCGGGTAATAGGTTTATGTCCACCGCCCATGGGAGATGAGTAGTGTGTACGTAAATGTAATTCGCGGAAATGGAAAGACTATTTCCGATCTGGCGCTCGATGCCGAACGACGCTTGTTGTGCCTGAGGATTGCGATAATTCGGCTGGCCCGAGAAAAGCACAGTACCCGGCGGCAGCGGACCCGTATTGCTCACCGTGATGAATGGAGCCAAATCCGATTGCGTGATGCAGGAATTCATTCCGGCAGCTGGCGTGCCGCACAGAATCTTTCCTTGGGCAAACATGGCGCCGAAAATCTCTGCGGAATTCGCGGGAGGAGCCCCCTGGATCGTGACCAGCGTGTTCGCGATCTGCCTCACATTGTTACGGTTGCCTAACGACTTCACCACGCCGGGAATCTGGAAGTAGATTGGTGAGTAGAAAATTCCGTATCCGCCTCGGACTACCATTTTGTGATCCTTAGTCGGATCCCATGCGAACGAAAATCGCGGTGCGAAGTTCTTCGTGTAAGTGTTCAGAATTCCGTTCTGAGAATCGACTTCGTAGCGTAGGCCGTAATTCAGATTCAAGCCAGGCCTGACCTGCCACGAGTCCTGCCAATACCCGGCAGTGAAGGGTCTTGTTTCCACATAGCGAGGATCACCGAAGCCCTGCTCATAGAATGCAGGCGCTCCCAGGCTCCAGGACTGAAGAGTGCTGATGGACGCAGAAGCTACTGAAGCGGGCAGCCCGCAACCACCACTAGCAATGGGCACCGATGGGAGCTGTAGGCAATTGCTGAGTACGATTCCGGGCAGATCAAGAAACTCAAACCGTCCGGCAAAAAACGTATCCGAGGTTGTATTGTTGCCGCGGAGCAGCTCGTAAAACCCCATTCTCATGGTGTGGTGCGCGCGATTCAATGTCAGATTGTCGCTGAACTCATAGCGCCGTCCAGTCGTGTGGCTGGGGAGGAAGATGCCGCGTCCAAAGAATCCGTAGCCCTGAACGTCCAGCCCCGGGCCGCCGCGATCATTCGTGTCTACGTTGAACTGATACAAATTCCATTGCAGTCGCGCCTCATTGACCGTACTGGAACTGAACTGATGGAACCACGATCCTTGCAGAGTGTTGTCCCAGCTGAGCACGGACGTGCCACGCGAAAAGGCGATCAGGGCTTGCACGTCCGGATCCGACTCGGTGAGATGGGCAAAGGTGTATCGCAGGAAGCCCTGGTTGGTGTTGTTGAAGCGATGGTCCAAACGCGTGGAAAGATCATGCTGGCGAGTTGGGAACGGGAATAATCCACCGTCTTTTTCGAACTGGTTGACGATGAAGTTGTTCAAGGCGAGTTGATACGGACTGACGAACGGATTCCCACTGGCGGTCGGGTCAACGGTCAGAATGCTCTGCAATCCAAAGGCGCAAGTAGCGGCCGGGAGGAATGTCGGAGTACCGCCCGTGGAGTAATTTGAGATACAAGGGACCATTGGGTTACCGGGGTCATTGGCTAGCGCAGCGATAATCGGTAATTGTGAGCCGGTTGGCGCAAAAATATTGCTGTTTGTAAGCAGGGGCACTGAATCCTCAGCTTCGGACCGCAGGCCCTCATAACCGAAAAACAGGAACGTTCGGTCTTTCACTATGGGAAGGCTGAGAGTGCCCCCGAATTGCTGGCGGTTCAAGGAGTTCTTGACTGGCTCACCATTGGCGTTCAATGAAAACTGCCCCGGCTGAAGTGCAGGAGTGAAGGCAAAGGGATCGCGAGCATCCAGAGCGTCGTTGCGGAAAAAGCCGTAGAGATTTCCATGCAGATGGTTGGTGCCCGACTTCGTCACGATATTCACAGAAGCGCCGCTCGCGCTGCCCAGCTCAGCCGAATAGTTGGTTCTGTTGATTTCGAACTCTTGCACGGCATCCTGACTTACGTTCAAGCGGACACCGCCGCTATCATCGTTGGCCTCTCCGCCATCGACGGTAATGTTGTTGCCTCTTCCGTTGCTCCCATAAAACGACAGCCCACTCTGCGGTGTCTGCTTAACTCGAAAATCGGCATTGTCGGCAATCGTATTCGAGTTGCTCACGCCCGGCATGAGGAGCGAAAACGTCAAGTAATCTCGGCGGTCAATCGGCAATTCATTTATCGAACGTTCCTCAATCACGCCGGCCTGCGACCCTCTGGCCGTATCGACCACCGCCGGTTCCGACGTGACTTCCACAACTTCTTTGCCGACAGACACTTTCATGCGGAAGTCCACGACCAAGGTCTCGCCCAAATTGAGCGCCACATTCTTCCGGACCTGCGATTCAAACCCGGGCATCGCCACAGTGACGTCGTAGCTGGCGGGAGCCAGGCCCGTGATGTGGAATTGGCCGGCGGAGTCGGCCGTCGTCGTGCGGCGGACACCTTTTCCGGAATCCACGACTGCCACGGCGACATTCTGCATGATGGCGCCAGAGGTATCCGTTATTGTGCCCTTGATATCGCCCGAAGCCCCTACCCCTTGCGCGAAAACGCCAACTTCAGATGCGAGAAGACTGAGAAACCAGCAGAGCAAAGTGCGCATTCTCATAACCCCTCCTCAGAGCACGGCAGACTTTCCCCGCAGCGATCAGGGAGTTTGCCTCGCAATATACACCTGCTGACGATGTAAGGCCCGCTGGCGAAACAGCGGGTTTATATAGGCACCCCACTTGAAGGCTGTTGTGCCACTTAGGGCCCGGAAGATCAATCCCGCCGTTCTCTCCTGGTGCGCTCTAGTCCATCTCAGAGTGAGGTGGGTAGGTCCGGTAGTCCGATAATTCTTTCCTTGGAGAACGCGCGCGTCTAATTGCCTTGCAGGAGGTTGGCTCAAACGTGGGATAGTTCGGTCGGCTATTGACCCGAGCGTTGGTTTGATGGCTTCCGCCCTTAGGTAGGTGTGCCGTCCCTGTGCCCGGACGGCCGATTTCCTCTGCGATAAGTAGATTCTTTTCAATATGAGCGACGAGCGCTTCCGTGCGGGCATAATTGGTGGCAAGTTGTTGATTCACCAGAGGTCTTGCACATCAAGCGAATCTCAGGTCGGATAATCGGCCGTCAGTCCTTAAAGCTTAGTAATCGGTTCCTAGGCACCTCGATCTGAGGGCGGATGACCCGAATTCCGCCCGGCGCTTACAAGACGGCAGGCCAATAACTTTCCGGCGCGATGACGGTTATGCGGCGATTCCCTGCCCTGCGGACTGAGGGGCCGCACGGGCACAACGGTTTCCCCAACCCCGACCATGATGGGGGACTTATTCCCGCCTTATAGCCAACTCATCCAAACCAGCGGGGGGGTCGCGCCTTTCACTTGGACGGTGAACGCGGGTGTGCTGCCTCACAATCTTCAACTCGTCCCTAGGTCGACCAGGACGGTTACTATTTCTGGTATGCCGGATACGGCGGCGCACGCCGTAGCATTCACCATCAAAGTCACGGATTCTGCCAACCAGTCGTCTACGCAGCCTTATACCGTTTCCATCGTGGCGGAGCCGGATACTCTCAGTCTCTCACCCGCGAGCTTGAGTTTCGGCAAACAGCTGGTCGGAATCCCAAGTGGTACGCAGGACGAGACACTAACGAACACAGGCAGCTCTCCCGTGGTGGTGAACAGCGTGGCGTCGACGGGAACCAACGCTGGGGATTTCAGCCAGAGCAACACGTGTTCGACTCTGGCAGGCGGAGCCAGTTGCACCATTCACGTGAGTTTCACTCCCGGCCAGTTGGGACCGCGCACTGCCGCCATCACGATCACGGACGACACGTTAGGCAGTCCGCATTCACTCGATTTGAGTGGCGCCGGCGTGACTTCGGGACTCAATGCCACTCTGTCAGCTGATAGCTTGACTTTCGGCAGCGAGGCTGTTGGCTCAACAGCCGGCCGCCCCAAACTCAAGGTCGACAGTCTTGGGAGCCCAGATGAGTGTGTGCAAGAGGCTTGGGATAACGAAGTCGCTCGCAGAATCGAAGATCTCAAAGCAGGCAAAGCCGTGACCGTCCCGTGGGAACAGCTGCACCGCGAACTCTTGGCCATAGTGAATGGGCGCTAAGCGTGTTGAGTACCACCAGGGCGCAGTCGTGGATGGAGTGAGCTGACTCGGTGCCGACCGCGATGCAAAAATTGCGGGATGAACCCCATGCACCGTGAAGCCCATCCGTTCAGCCAGCTTGCATCCGGTCTAAGAGCTCTCGACTCTGCTGGAGTAGCTCCTGCACACGCTTTGCGGCGCTCGCAGCTCTGCAGAATGCAGCCCTGGATTACGATGTTCGCGACTTCCGGGCTCCGATTTGGCACGCGTAGATGTTGCAAAAGTGAATTTCTTGTCTACTCGCATAAACATCTCTTTGAACGCGAGACTTTTCTTGGTCCTCCCTTTCACCGCCTCCCCACTGTGGGTGCAAAGTCACCAATGCCCGAAAGCGATTCCGGCTGGAGCATTACGGATTCTTGCGTTTCGTCCGGCCCTGACTTCAAACCCGCCACTCTGGATAGCCGGTTTCTAAACGCGGTCGCCGGGCAATTCGTTGTTGGCCAATGGCGCGCGCTTCGGGAGCTTCGTAGCGATCATACAATCCAGTTCCTCGTGGCGCAGTTGCATTTTTTCTCTTCGTCATCCGATCCGAATAGAGTTCTGCTTCCACATCGATTTGGTGCCCGAGCGTATCCCCGAACGTGATCTGAAGGGGGACGCGCGCTCCGGTGCGATACGCCGCTGGAAGCGGCTGAACGCCCAACGCCAGGATCGTTCCCTCAATCATTTGACCGCGATAATGGAACTGGAGTGAGTTTTGGAGGCGTTGATTCAAAACGTGGTCTCGCGGATACGTCAACCATCCCAGCTTGCAAATCGGATTGTCCTCGTCGAAATCCACAAGTGCGATCTCGCTATCCCACTTAGCGGTGAGTCGGTGATATGGCAAAATCAGCCGGGATCGCCTGCTTACCAGGCGTAAGTAAATCGCATAGCCAGTACCGGCATTGGGCAAGTCGAAAGCAGAGCTTGCGGGGCCTCGAGCCACCATAACGTCCAGCCCGCGCGAGTCTTCAAGCAACTCCCCGGTGACGAAGTCAACTCCGCCCGTGTGCAATTCTTGAATGGCGCTGAGGTAGCGTGCTGCTTCCACTCGGTTCAATCGAGATTTTCTGACTGGCATTGTGATCTCCTTAAAATCCTCAAAATCCTACAAACCCTACACTAAGTACAGAAGTCATTCGGGAGCAATCACCTCCTGGTTAACGCAGTCGGGGCAACCCTGCACGGGCGGCAGGTTTAGATTGAAGCTTCGTGCCAGCTGGTGAACCAGCTGGCTGTTCTCTCGCGAAAGCCGAAAGACCATTCCGCTGCCATTTCGCTGCCGATAAAGGCCTAGATTCCTGAGTTTCCAGCCTATCTCCGAAGGGCTATACTCCAGCGTTTCCCCACGACAGCGCAAGAGCGCATTTGTAAGTTCGGCCAGTCGGCTAACTGAGCATTCTTTCTTTTCGTGCAGAGAGGACAAAACCACCTCCACAAGAGCCCTGTTAACATCGCAGCCGCGTTGAACGTGAGCGTCCTGGTCCTGCCGCTGCAAAATGGGAGCGATGGCCTGCGCGATTTCGGGATCTCCTTGAATGCAGGCGGCCAGGTTGTGCGCCATTTCGGTTTCCGGGAATTTTAGTTGGAGCACGCTAGAGTGGGAGGCATGCACCTTGGATAGACTGCGTAATCTATACATGAGCCATTTCGGTTGAAAACTCTTCGCAATCTCGACCTGCCGCGGCTCATCCAAAGTGGGAAGATCTGTACGTGCTGGCGGCAGTGCCAAGTGAAGGGCGCCGTCGTTCCAGGGTTGTTCCATTCCTACAAAAAATGCCCGGCAGCCGGCAAGATTGTTGACCCGGCCTTGATTGCCGAGTACATAGACGCCGTGGAAATTCGAGGTGCCCAGGAGGTGCCAAAGTTTGCGGAACTGGCCGGGCTGGTTCACGAGCAGAGTGGGCTTGAGACGCATGGCTGCTACTAGCCCACTCCGGCTGATGTCGGACAGAACCAGTGAACGCCGACAGAGGCACCCGAGCAACCGAAGAAGCGTGATGCCATGACCCATGTCAGGACCGGAAATCACCAGTGTCGGCGGACTGGACGCACACTCTGGAAACCAGGTAGTGCAGGTCCAGGCGGTTAAGAGCGCGGCCTCCGGAAGCGCGAGTCCGATGTAACGTCCGAAGAGTTCACTAACTTTTGCGAACAGCTTCTGCGCTGAACCGTAATCCTCGGCATCGGTGGGGAAGCAAATCGCCCGAAGAAGCGACACCTCGGCGTCGACCGCTTGGTAGACATGGCCACGGTATTCGATTTGCGGTGCGACTTTTGTTAGGTGTTTACGCCACCAGAGCAACTGGGGCTGACGGTCGGTTACTGGCTGGACTAAATCAATGATCGCGCCGTCGGCAAAAATCTTACCAGAGGTTCGAATGATCGACCTGTTATTGATTTTCGCGTTTGCTGTCATTTTCTCGCACTGCTCGCGTGCTGTCGTTTCTTGTCTGCCTCACTACATGCAAAGAGTAGCGCGCTTTCTCCGAAATATGAGCGGGTTAGCAAAAATGTTTGGATAAATGCAGTTCCCGGAATGGAGACTCAAGCGCCGTCCCTTCCTCGGCGCTCCATCCCGGCTTAGCTCGGATCGTACTGGCTGTTCGGTGATCAGCAAGCTGGAGGAAAAAGACACTTATGACGTAGGTGGGGCCAAATCAGACGGCCAAAGTCGGACCAAAAATCAACTTGCCAAAAGCAGGCTTCCGTTTCACGGCAAATCCCCCTTCTTCGGGTGTTTTATTTTGCCGGAAACTCACTCTCAGACTGGATCAAGAATCCCGGGGCCGCTCATCACGGCTGTAGCGACGAAGGAGGTCTGGAGCCATGAAGAGAGGGCGATTCAGCCCCTCGCACATCACCTCATTATCGAAGCCTCGCTCGAGACGCTGACGTTTCGCACATCTTAGTTGTACGGGACGAGTATGCGGTCTCGGAGGATGGAATGAAGATGTTCGGGGTGCTTGATCTTGAAACTACCTTTGAAGGCTGTCGATTCTCTATCGGCGTTAGGAACGCGAACGACAAATCGATGCCCCCTTGCGATGACGGTGGGCTACCGCGTCTTCGTCTGCGATAACATGGCGTTCCTCGGTGATTTCACTCCCGTCCTGGCAAAGCACACCGAGAGCTTTAATCTAGTCGAGACACCCTGCACCGGGGGTTGACCGGATTCCGCGAAACTTCGAGCCAATGGGGAGCCAGCAGAGGAATGGAGCCAAGCGCAAATCACGGACGAAAGGGCCGAGCGGATCCTGCACGCAACGTTCGTGGATTTTAAACTGGAAGCGTTAAGGATCCTTTTCTTCTGGGGTCCATCTGGGGTATTTCCAACCCGAGTACGGGGAGTGCTCTCCCCGGATGATGTGGAGCTTGTCCGGCGGCTTGCCGGCGCCTTCAAGAAACTAAATACCATCCCCGGTTCAAGGCACAACCAAGCTACCGAGCTCCTGGACCCGGGCTTTTCACAGTGGGAACGTCAGGCTTGAGCCACCGCTCAAACCATTTCAGATTGCGAAGCATATATTGCCGCTCGAGGGGCGGCTCGAAGTTGACGTGCCCTCCACGTGGATAGATGTCGAATTCCACGGCCTTATGCAGGGTTTTCAGGGCCTTGTAAAATTCTTTGGCTTGACCCAATGGGACTCGGTTATCGTTTTCACCGTGTTGAATCAAAAGTGGAGTTGTAACATTGCGCACGTGAGTAATCGCGGAATGCTCAACCAATGCTGCGCTGTCCTCCCAGGGAAGCCCAAAATACTCCGTCATGAAGTCGCCGGCGTCTGACTGATAATACATGCTAACCAAGTCGCTTACGCTGGCGCCGGTGGAGGCCGCTTTGAAGCGCCCGGTTTGGGTAACTATCCAATCCGTCATGTAACCGCCATAGGAGGCACCCATGACTCCCAGACGGTCGGGATCAGCCAGACCGCGAGCGACCATCGCGTCCACTCCGGCCATGATGTCCTTGTAGTCGTCTTCGCCCCAGCGATTGATGATGGCTCTGAAACCCGCCACGCCGTACCCTGAGCCTCCTCGGGGCATGGGGAACAGAATTGCCATGCCGTCCGCCGCCATAGCTTCCGACGGGTAAGGGCTTACCTGTCCAGGAATGTGCGCAAACTGGGGAAAAATCCCGTAGGTGTAGCCACCGATCGGCCCACCGTGACAGTAAACAACCATGGGAATCCGCCGCCCGGGTTGGTAGCCGGGCGGCGTCAGCAGCAGTCCCCAGATTTCCTTACCGTCGAAGGATTTCCAGTGCACGGGTTCGAGGTCACCCAGCCGCCAGGAGTGCAATTCGGGGTTGATGTCGGTGAGCTTCGTGGCCTTGCCGCCGGAAAGGTCCATTACATAGACATCACCCATGGTGCGGCTAAGCACCGAGCGGTATGCGAGGTGCTGGCCGTCCTGCGAGAGGCTTAGCGAAAAGTTGACCACTCGCCCGGGTGTCACCAGGTCCAGGCGATCGTCGGAGATCCAGACCCGATAAATCGCCTGCTCAAACATATTGGCGCCAGAGTCATTTGTCTGTTCGTCAGGTATATAGAAAATGGACTTGCTGTCCGGCGCCCATGTGAACTCGCTCGCCCAAACCTCCCTTTTGACAGTCAGACCCTGAGGAGGTCCGCCGCTTCCGTCGGCCGCTACCACGTACAGGTCCATGGCATTGATCATGCCTGGCCGACCTCCCGACGAAATGAAAGCAATGAGCCGTCCGTCGGGAGAGTACTGAGGCAAACGGTTCGTTCCCGGCCTTTTGACCAAGGCACGAGGCTCGCCTCCCTGTGCCGAGATGACGTACACACTGGAATTGTAGGGAGCGTTGAACCCGGTCTCGCTGGAAGCCGCGTAGGTCAGATCCTTGCCGTCAGGGGACCAGTGCACGTCTAGCGCAGTCTGGTCAGGTGGCGATATCGCGTTGGGCGCACCACCTGCGATTTCCTGCCGCCACACCCGTGGCCGCCGCTCGTCCTTATCCACATGAATTACGTAGCTCTTGTCCTTCTTGGCCTTTTCCTCTTCGGCGGAGGGCGGATCGGGGGCAAGAAAGGCAATCTCTTTTCCGTCCGGCGACCATTCATACCGCGTGACGCCTTCCTTGACTGAAGTCAGCGCCCAGGCTTCGCCGCCTGCAGCCGCCATCGCCATCACCTGGGGAACTCCATCCACATACGCGACAAAGGAAAGCAATGATCCATCCGGAGACCAACGCAGGCACGGCGAAGGAAGCGGCTTGTTGAAGATTCGGGTCTGATAAGTCAACCTGAGCGGTGTTCCGCCTGTCACGGGAATTCGGTACAGTACCCCCTCATGCGCCGCAGTCTCGAAGGAAGGGGTTGAAACCACGTAGGCGATTTGTTTTCCTTCCGGAGAAATTCGCACGTCGGAAACGGAGCGAAGGCGTATCAAGTCGTCCACCGTGACCCGCTGCGCCTGCAATGCCGCAGGCAGGGCCACACAGACGCATAAAGCCAGCCAGCAGGATCTGTTTTGGATTCCCATGTCTAACGATCTCCCAGAATGAGCAAGGATGCTTGTGTCGAAACCACAGTGTCTGAGCCGGTGACGATGTTTCTGCTGGCCTCGGCCTAGAAGTCGAAGCGGAGTCCGAATTGAATCTCCCGTCCGGGCAAGGGAACCCGCACCTTGCCGAAATTGGGCCCTGGCGCCCCATTAATCGCATTATAAGAGGGCGCCCCTTTGGGAGTAGGTTGTGATCGTCACATCATGACCTACGAAAGGAGCACCCTCAGTGAACAGCGAAAAGTATATTGGGCTGGACGTTCATCAAGCAACGATCTCGGTCGCAGTGATGGATTCCCAGGGCAAGTTAATCATGGAATCCATTCTGGAAACCAAAGCGTCGACCATTCTGGAGTTCTTGGCGGGCCTGCAGGGAACTCTATGGCTAACCTTCGAAGAAGGGACGTGGGCGGCGTGGCTGTACGATTTACTGAAGCCACATGTGGCCAAGCTGGTGGTGTGCAATCCGCGAAAAAATGCTCTGCTCAAAGACGGAAACAAAAGTGATCGTATCGACGCCCACAAGTTGGCGGAACTGTTGTACCTGAACAAGCTCAGCTCGGTCTACCATGGCGAGACGGGCGTGCGCATGCTGCGCGAGCTAGCCCGAAGCTACCTAACCATCGTCAAAGATCTTTCCCGAGTGATGAATCGTCTCAAAGCTCTGTATCGCAGTTGGGCGATCCCCTGCACCGGCCGGGATGTTTACTACACTCGCCATCGTAGTCAATGGTTGGGAAAAATCCCCGAGGCCGGCACCCGCCGGCGAGCCGAGCAACTCTACCAGCAATTGGACATGCTGCAGCACTTGCGGCAACAAGCGCGCCGCGAACTGCTGGCGGAGAGTCGCAAACATGCCATCACTGCCAAGCTAAGACAGATTCCGTCCCTGGGACCGATTCGTTCTGCGTTAGCGGTGGCGCTGATTCAGACTCCGCATCGTTTTCGCAGCAAGCGCCAGCTCTGGACCTATAGCGGACTGGGGTTAGAAACTCGCGACAGTGGGGAATATCACTTCGTAAAAGGCCAAGTGCGGCGGCGCAAGAAACAGGTTTGGATTCGCGGCTTGAACAAGGATTACAACCATGACCTGAAAGGCCTGTTTAAAGCCGCTGCCATCCGGGCCAGCGTGCTGCCCGGACCATTTCAAGACTTTTACCAACGCTCGTTGGCCAAAGGCATCAAGCCGACCATGGTGCGTCTGACGCTGGCACGCAAGATTGCCGCCATTACCTTGACGCTATGGAAGAAAGGAGAAAACTTCGACATCGAGAAACTGAAGTCGCAAGCCGCTTGAGCGTCTCGGGTGAGAACCTCTTTCCATCTCCGGCGATTCTTTCTCGGGTGGTGGTCGATCGGTTCTTGAGACGCTCGGGTTCGAGAGTGAGTATCCCTAACGCCTGTAGGCGCCAAGTGCCCACTGAGCACTGAGCCTCCGTGTAATCCCTATACCCTCTCGGACAACCCAAAAAAGCACTAGGCCACGAGCCTCAGATAGATCTATGTGTTGCCAACCAGGCAACCACTCGGCTTGCCAGCTTCGCAAACCGATCGACGTCGTCGCTACTCAATAAAGATGCAGCTGAGATGGAACCACGCAAGACCTGCGGCAGGACCAGAGGGCAGAAAACCCAAACCCAACGGCTCGCATAACGAACAGGGGCTGGAAAGTCAAGGACGTGCTCTCCCTTCCGGTCGAGGCAGAAAAATGTCCTTGACATTCCCTCTTATAGATCCAGGCGTTGTCCACCAGTTCCGGATTGGCCTGGTTCGTAATGTTGAAGAACTCGGCCAGGGGCGAAATGGAATAACGGTCCGCGAACCGGAAGCCTTTCTCGATTCGCAAGTCGAGGTTGACTGCCGAAGGGCCCCGGAACTGGTTGCGCTTGGTTCCCGGAGGCCGGGTGGAAGAAATTCCGTCGCCATCGTAATCAATAGGATTGCCGGCAGCGGAAAAATAGACGCCGCTGGTGGCGCGAAAAACGCTGCTGAAATGAAAACCAAGTGGCAGCTCGTATATGCCGGATGCCACAAAAACGTGCGGAACGAACAGATCGGAGTTGCCACGGTCAAACTCAAGGTTGTTATTGTCCGTGGGAACACCGCCGCCGCCCTGCTGCCCTACACCCAGGCCGAGGTTCGAGTTCAGCAGGTCGTCAGTACTTTTCGCATAGGTGTAATTTATCTGACCCTGAAAACGTCGGGAGAAGCGCTTGTTGAGAGTCAAGACAAGGGCATTGTACTTGCCGTTATACCATGGTCCGTAGCTGCGCTGAATCGGCCCCCCCGTCGGTTGTGATGGGTGCGCCTGCCGCTGCCGACGCAGGGGAAAGATTTGTGATTCGCACACCGAGAATGTCACGGATACTCCGGCGAATATACGTGGCGCCGACGGAAAGATTAGGGCTGAGTTGTCTTTGTACGCCGATGCTGAAGGTATTGTTGTACGGCGTGTGGAACGGGTGGGAGGTTCGAATCTCGTCTTCGAAACTTCCCGTGATGTCCTGCCGCAGAAATCCCGTAGCTGGCGAAAAGTCTACCGGGGTAAAGGGCATGTTGAAAGACGTAAGGTAGGAATTTACGGCGTCCGCAAAGTCGGATGGAGCCATTCCGGCTAGGGACTCGATGTCGGCCGCATTGACTAGGCTTCCGGGAGGAATGCTGAAATGAGTGTTCAGAAAGTTTGGATCACCGGTAGATGCAGCAAACGCGCCGAGGCTGCCCGGCAGCGGGATAAGCGCGTCATTAGCCAGGCGGGGATAGTCCAATTCTACGATCGTGGTGCCATTGAAACCACCCAATTGCGGCACGGCCTGCGCGATTCCCAGCCGGTAACGGTCATAAAATAATCCCCAGCTTGCCCGAACAACGGTGTTCTTCCTGTCGGGACTCCACGCCAGGCCCAGACGAGGAGCTACGTTGGTTGGCACATCAAACCTTGTGTCGTAGTCCCAACGGATGCCGCCACTCAGGGAGAGGGTGGGCATAACCATCCAGTCGTCTTGGGCGAACAAGGTGATGCCGTTGTTGCGCAGTTTGGAAATGTTGTCCCCGGGATTCAAGAACGCGACGCCCTGAGGGATCTGGAACGAATCAACCCCGTACAGATCGAAAAAGGGGTGAATAGTGACAATAACGTTCTGCAGGTCCTGACCGTTGACCCCATCCGCCGTGGTGCGGGTGTATTCAAGGCCGAATTTAGTAGCGTGCCGTTGGCTCGGACTCCAACTCACAACCTCCCGTACGGTGAAATACTTTTGGTCGAGCGACTGAATGCTTCCCGGCGGCGGGCCGAAGTCGAATGACGTTCCGTCGTCAAGGAAAAGCACTTCGTACCCAGTTCCCAATGTGAGGCCCTGGTTTTGTCCGAACGTCTGGGCCCGCGCATCAAAGGAGCTATCGAGTATCAGATGGGGGCTGAAGACCGTGGTGAGAGCCGCGGTGCCCATCCACGTCTTGGTGTTGCTGTTGTTGCTGGCGCTGGGAAGCGCGATTGGATCGGCCAGTTGGTTCTCCAGCTTGGAGCGGGTCCAACTCAGCGAAACCCGCAATTCATCCGAAGTCGAAATCTTTTGGGTGTACTTGCCGAACGCCCGCAGATCACGGGTTTCGGGAATGCGTGAGAAATCTTCGCCTGCCAGCAAGGAGTCGGGGATATTCGCAGGGAAAATGGCCCCGCGGTTTTCCCTCACGTTCTCAATGGAACCGAAGAACCACGAACGGTCGCGGCGAATGGGGCCTCCCAACGTGCCACCGTAGTCGTAGCGTGAGAGCTTGGGCGGATCCTGACCGGCGACGTTCGAGGAGTCGAGCGCGTCATTGCGTGCGAACAGGAAAGCATCGCCATGGAGGGCGTTGGTGCCGCTCTTGCTCACCACATTGACGATTGCGCCCGCGCCGTTGCCGTATTCTGCCTTGAAACCTGTATCCGTGACGGCAAATTCCTGGATCGCATCCTGAGTAAATGCCTGAAAGACTCCACCATGGAAATTGTCGTTGTTGTCGACGCCGTCAATCAGGTATCCGGTGTTGCCGGCACGCTCGCCCATGATGGCCCCGTTGGTATCTCGGTTCGTTAGGTCAGAGCGGGCCTGTGTGTTCACAACCACGCCGGGAGTCAGCAGGATCAGGTCCAGGTAATTG
The DNA here is from genome assembly GCA_050745885.1 of Terriglobales bacterium. Taxonomy (GTDB): domain Bacteria; phylum Acidobacteriota; class Terriglobia; order Terriglobales; family Acidobacteriaceae; genus JAIQFF01. Next base: position 6,936 of record JBOGLD010000049.1, on the reverse strand, counting down.
CGGCCGTTGAGGGGAATGGCATCAATGGTCCGACCGTCTATGACCTGTTTCACGTCCGATGCAGAAGTGTCCAATAGCGGCGCTCCCGCCTCCACGGTGACCGTCTGGTGGACCGAACCTACTCGCAAAGCGAAATTAATGGAGACTTGGTCCTGGACCTGGAGGTCGATACCTCCTTTCACAATCCCCTCGAACCCCTCTTTGGTCACGTTCGCCCGATAGATACCAGGCTGTAAATCGGGCAAGCGATAGATTCCTTCCTCATTTGTCGTAGCTGTATGTACGACGTTGGTATTGAGATTGGTCATTACAACTTGTGCCTGGGGGACCACTCGCCCGGATTGATCGGTGATCTGTCCGGTCACTGTGGCCCCGATAGTCTGTGCGTGAGCGGTCGCGCATAGGGAGTAGAGTCCTAGAGACAAAGCGAGCACCGCACCTGCACAGGAGGAAAATTTCATGGTTTTGGCCACAGCTCCTTACTGAGTATTTGCCTGCAACGCACGGATGTTCTCAGCGAAGCAAGAAATCCCAGCTCGGACCGGAAAATGGAACGAAAAAGCAGCTGCGCTTAGGGGTGGTTGGCTGGGGTGGCTAGATTAGCGTACAGAAGTCTGCGGCCGCGGGGAGAAGAGCTGCCTTCTGGAGATTCAAGGGTAACGAAGACTGCGTCAATATGCTGCAAAACGCGCGGGTTCTTGACTTCCAGCACCCAGCGGTCCATGGAGGCATCGTCCACGGTAAAGAGCCCCAGATTCTCAGGCTTGCCCTCGTTGGGTTGGCTGTACCCCCAGGCTTGGAACCCCGCAGGGGCACGGTTGCGCTCCTTATGTTCCAGATCGAAGGCATAAAAGATGAGGAGCTCTTTCTCCACGTAATAGACGCGCCCGTAGGTTCGTTTAGTCTTGCCTTTGCTGTCCACGTCATACACATCCACTATATGCAGATCACGGGCGCCAAATAGGCTCGCGACCTCGCCGTCACGGAGGCTCCCCTGCTCAGCCATAGCGACCTTGGCAGACCGGTCAGCCGATCCGAGCTTGTTTCGCAGGCGATCCGTGATTACGCTTTGTTCGTCGAGCCTCTGCACTGTATCTTGCAGCCTGGCGTCCAGATCCGCCAGTTGCCGGCTCTTTTCCACCGTGCTGGCCCGCCAGGCTTCCAGCTCCCGTTCTTTCTGGTCGGCCTGCTTTTGCGCCGTCGCGAGCCTTGACTCCAGGATTTGCAGCCGTGACTGCAACTCGGCGTAGCGCATCTCTGCCTCGCGTAGTGCTTTCCGCGCCGCCTCCTGTTCAGTCCTTCGTTGTTTCGCCATCTCGCTGGCAGATTCTTCCTTCTCTGCCGCGGAAATCCTCACTCGATTCTTCCAGTCCTTCACTTGGGAGCGAAGGCTTGCCAAAATAGGCGAAAGCTGGCGATCTTTCAGTCGGTAGGCCCCGACTCCCACGGTTGTGCACACCAGCGAGGCTATCGCCAGATAGTTCAAGGCCGGGCGGCGCAGGAACGCCAGCACACGCAACAAGCCCATGCGATGCCACGAGGTGGCTGGCCTGACTCCGACCAAAGCTGGCGGGCAATCAGTCGCGAGATGTCCACGCTCGGTCCGCGCAATCAGGCGCGCCAGTAATGCATCTTCATCCACGGAGCGGATCTCCTCATTCGCCGCCTCGGCCCGCTTTTGGATCGCCACCAGTCCCAGGTCCTGGGCCGACAGCCGGCCAAAATCCGCGTACACGCGGCTGCAGTCCGCGCATTCCAGCAAGTGGTGCTGCAAGAGATCGAACTCGGAGGAAGAAAGTTCTCCTATGCACGCTAAAGCGCACAATTCTTCAAACCACGCGGCGTTCGAATGTTTAGGATTGGAATCCGTATGCATCACTTCTTTCCAGCACGCCGGCCCTGTCAGCGGTCTCGACTTCAGTTCGAGTCTCCAGAAATCCTCGCAATGCCTTAAGACCTCTGTAATAGCAATTTCTGGTATTGGCCAGAGTTTCTCGCAGCATCTCTGAAGATTCCTGCAACGTGTAACCTTCGAAATGGACCAGTTCAATGACTTTGCGCTGTTTGCTCGTGAGAGTGGAGATCCCGGTTTCCACGTAGCGCGCCCATTCCACCGGAGTGAGCCCGAGCATCTCGGAAGGTGATGCCCTGCGGAGTTCTGTTCCTTCAGAGATCTCTTCCCGTTTGTAGAAGCCGCGAATGTTCAGATAGCGGCGGCGCAACAGCGCCTTGAAGTACGCGAATTGCAAGACCCACGTCCGAACACTCCCACGGTCCGGATCGAACCTCTCCTGCTGCTCGAAAATTGAAAGAAACACTTCCTGCAAGACGTCTTCCGTCTCCCAGCGGTCCCGCAGGATCCGGTACGAAACGGAAAACACCTGCCGACAATAGCGGTGAAAAAGCAAAGCGAAACATTCGGTGCAGCCCTGCCCTATGTTGCGCACTAAGTCCTCGTCCGCAAGGGGCTCGGGATGCGGATGGTTTCCCATTTTGGGTGGGATTATAGACAGGCTTAGAGGATCCGACAAGGGGGATTGCCACAAAAAATTATTTCTTTGCAACTGATACAAACCGGTCCGCCGGCATAAAACGCTAAAGAGCGAATGCATCCCGGTGCCGGCTACACACCGAAGGAAATGCTCGCCGGGCACCAGCAGGAGATTCACAGCGAACGAGACAGGAAGTTGGTAGTAGCCGGGCAGCAGCGGCAACAAGCCCCCGATCGAACGTCCCTTCTCCTCGCAAAATCCGATGGGAACCCTCTCTCGGAATAGGCGCATTTCGGATTCCCCGTCAACCTTTGTTTGGCTCAACATGTGTCTTACCAGTCAGCAGCCAATCTACAGACCTTCCAAACACTCGGCTGATTGCCAGCAGGACTGCTGCGCCTGGTTCCTTTTCTCCGCGCTCCAGAGCTGAAAGATAACTCTGAGCAACGTGAACACGGTGGGCGAATTCGGTTTGCGTCATATCGAACCCCCTCAGTTCTCGGATCCTTCTACCGATAGCGACAAGGTCAATTCGCACGTCGCTGCGTGATTTTTTCATTGTTCTTCAAGCTCTATTGAGATGTAATAGCTTAATAGAGCTACGCTCCTGCTTTGAAAGTGGGGCCCGGAATGAAATCACCCGAAACAAATCTCGCACGGGAAACGAGATTCGCAAAGTCACTTTACAGAGACTTGTCCAAATCTCTCCTGCGGGCTCTTAAGGACTTGATTCAAAGGCATCAGGTTTCTGTCGCTAATGGGGATGTTAAGTATTTTGATGGTGGCTGGTACGTCACGCATGCAGGACTGGTACGGCTAGCTGATCTGCGCCGTTGGGGCGCACTATGAAATACGCTCTAGTAACTTTGGTTGGGGCCTTCTTGATCCGCTCGACAACTTCTTCAACCGTGAGAGGCGTCATTGGGGATGGCGCCCTCTGAGACAATTTCGGTTCGCTCATTTTGCCAAGGCTCACATGCTCGAGGCAATACCGTGAATCCTGTTCGATAAAGCAGCACCATCCCGTCCTGCAACACAAGCGACCTTCAGCTTCTGCCCTCGCCCCAGTGCTATACTGCCTGCCGATTGGGGAGGAGACCGCCTGGAGAAGCTGAAGACCACCACCCGACAGATCGAGGGTGTCACCATCGTTGACATCAGCGGCCGGATCACGCTGGGCGAAGCAAGCGTTGCGGTGCGTGACGTCATCTACAATCTCATGGGCAAGGACATAAGAAAATCCTGCTAAATCTTGCCGAGGTCAATTACATCGACAGCTCAGGCATCGGCGTGCTGACCAGTAGTTTTTCCACGGTTCGCAGGCAGGGCGGGGAACTAAAGCTGGTGAACCCCAGCAAGAGGATCCGCGACCTGCTCCAGATCACCAAGCTGTACGGCCTCTTCGACGTCAAGGACGACGAGGCCACGGCCGTTGGGTCCTTCCACTAGTCTGATCGTCCGTGAGGCTCATACACGACGATGGTGCCGTCAACTGTTGTGAAAACAGCAATGTAGTGCGGGCAAGTACGTGCGATCCACTGGAACCGCGGTGTCCAGCGCACGCCGCGGTGCGCAAGGACTAGCGAAGCGTTGTACGAAGAATACGACAGCAGAGGACAGGAAATCCTTGGGTGAGGGCTAGCGACGAGGGGAACGTGCAAATTTCCTGCTTTGACCTCGCAAGCCCAGGATCCGCTTTGAGCAAGGCCGCCTCACTTTCCCGTCAGCAACCAATCTACGGATTTCCCGAATTCGCGGCTGATTGCCAGAAGGACCGCTGCACCTGCTTCCTTTTCTCCCCGCTCCAGGGCGGACAAATGTCCTTGGGTTACACCAACACGCCGGGCAAATTCAGCTTGTGTCAGATCAAATCCTCGCAGCTCTCTAATTCTGCGTCCCACCGCTCGCCAATCGAGGTCGCTTTTAACTCTAAGTCGATTTGACTTTGTCATTTCTGTAGCACTAAAATAGTGCTATAGCACTATGCGGCTGAGCCTGCCCTCTGAGAGGAGAAGCCATGAAAAGCACTCGTTACAATTTCACACGGGAAACGAAATTCGCAAAGTTACTTTACCGAGACTTGTCTAGGCCAGCCCTCCATGCGCTGAGAGAATCGATTCAAAGGCATCAGATTTCTGTCGCGAGCGGGGACGTTAAGTACCCTGACGGCGGGTGGTACGTCACCCATTCTGGGCTCTTAGGGCTTGCCGAACGGCGCCATTGCACCGGGATCCATTCTCGCCCCGTCTTGGACTCGAGCGATCCGGCGAGATCACGTTGGGTATTTAGAGCCACCGTTTTCAAGTCCTGGACGTGCAAGGGGTTCGTCGGCTACGGCGACGCCGATCCCTCCAATGTGTCCCCGCTGGTCCACGGCGCCGAGATGCGGGTGGCCGAAACCCGGGCGGTCAACCGGGCTCTCCGTAAGGCCTGCGGCATTGGCATCTGCTCAGTTGAGGAGATCGGTTCGTTTGCCGGATCAGTTCCCTCCTCTCGCGAGTCGAAGAAGCTCCCGCCACTGACGCTGCCAATGGCCCGATTCAAAGCGCAATGCCGAATCCGATGGCCACCAAGTCCCTTCTGGGGCTGTGAACTCGGAGTTTCATGGAAGGCTTACCGAAGATCAAGTCTCCCGTCGGCGGTTGCCCCTTACGGGTGCAGCGATGCCTTCCCGGCTCTGAAACTCGAGACATCGTTCGAGCAGTAGTTCAACTTGCTTACTCAGAGACCGGCGCTCATGTTTGGCGATCTCCGCCAATCGTGACTTGAGACTCGCCGGCACCCGAACTAGCAGCGCAACTCTGGGTTCCGTCATGGCTACGAGAAAAATAGCAGGATTCACCAATTTTCGATATGCAACTATTTGATACATTGTGATACACTATGCGAACGGAGAGCGAGCATGACAAAGCAAAATAGGAGCGCCCGAAAGCTATTACGGCAGAATTTTCGTAACGCGAAGAGGCTTTATCCAGAACTTCCAAAACAACAACTCTCAGTTCTGCGCGATCTCACAGCGACGCTCCACCTGTCGATATTCAGGAGTGAGCTCTTGTACTTCGGCGGAAAGTGGTACGTGAGCCATAGTGGTTTGTTGCGAATAGCGCATCGGAGGCGGTGCGCTGGAATAGATACCGCAATCGAACAACAGACCACAGAAGCTTCGGTGGGTCGCTGGGTTTTCAGAGCTACGGTTCACAAATCCCAATCGAAGACCTTCGTCGGCTATGGGGACGCCGATCCCTCCAATGTGTCTCCCCTGGTCCACGGCGCCGAAATGCGCGTGGCGGAAACCCGGGCAGTCAACCGGGCCCTGCGCAAGGCCTATGGCATTGGCATCTGCTCGGTCGAGGAGATCGGCTCGTTTGAGGGAGCGGTTCCCTCTTCTCGGGAGTCAAAAAAGCTCCCACCCCAGCCGGTCAATGGAAACAATGGAAATTACGGCGGCCCCAAGGTCCGCGACCGACTCTGCCAGCTCATCCGCCAGCACCAGCTCGATGCCAACCTCGTCAAGTCCTACGCCGTCGATTTCTGCGGCACCAAAACCCTCCGCGAAGCCTCCCGCGAGCAGGTCGAGGGTTTTGTCGCCCACCTGGCCGACTGGGCCGAGAAAGATCGCAACGCCCTGCTCTGCCAGCTGAACAGCTATCGCGGCAGCAAGGAAGGTGCCGCATGAGGCGTTATTTCGAGTCTCTCCGCCCGGCGGACCATTCGGCTCTTACATCGGTTCCGGATGGGATCTTCCTGGTCCGGGTGGATCGGGCTCAGTATCGCTGGCAGAAGCAGAAGCCCTACTACGAGATCCGCTTGGCCGTCCTTAAACCCAAGCATCTGACCGGGTGCTTTATTACCGGCCGCCTCTACTGCACACCCAGGGCGATGTGGAAGCTGAGCTGGTTCCTGCGCGACTTCGGATATGACTCAGAGCTGTTGGGAAAATCCGAGATCGATGACAAGGCCCTGATCGACCTGTGGGGCGTGGTGAAGGTCAGCGAAGCCACGGTGCACGGCATCTCCCTCCTCAACTTCGACGGCTTTGCGCCGGCGGCCCGTTGGGAGGAACTCTCAGTCTTTAGCGACAATGAGCATCGCGGGTCTGAGGTGTCGTCGTGACCTACAGCTATACCCAGATCAGCCAGTATCTGTCCTGCCCCCGCCGCTATAAGCATCGCTACCTCGATGGCTGGAAAGAGAAGGACACCCGTGCCGCCATGCTCTTCGGCCGAGCATTCGAGCAGGCTGTGGCGGCCTACTTCCAGCGGCAGGATGCCGCCGCGGTTCTCTACCGGGAATGGGTAGCTCACCGGGAGGGCGATCTGCACTATTCCGAACGTGACAGCTGGGATCGTATGCTGCAATCGGGCGTGCAGCTGCTTGAGCGCTTCGCCCAGGATGATCGGATACGCATTCGCCAGCCTCGCCGGAACTCACAGATCAAGTTCAC
>JBOGLD010000048.1:0-18884 GCA_050745885.1 Terriglobales bacterium | reverse complement strand
GAGCAAGAGACCCAGCCCCGAGAACCAACATTACGGCGGCGAGCCATGCCAGACGGCGCATATAAGTCGGGCGGCCTGATTGATTAGACCGTGGTCGATTGTAACCGCTGCTGGAATGCGTCGGCTACGGCAAGGTAACCAAGAGAGAAAACTACCAACGCCAGCCCCGGCGCGAACATCCACCAATACGAAACCAGGACGTTGTATTGCTGCAGATTTGCCAGGAGATTGCCCCAGCTGGGCAGGGGCTCGCTCAGTCCCAGTCCAAGAAAGGACAAGGTGACCTCCGCGATGACATATTGCGGAACCAGCAAGGCAGCCTGGGTCAGCAGGACGCCGTAGGTGTGAGGCAGCACATGACGGCGAAGGATATAACGGTCCGAGGCTCCAAACCCGCGACTGGCAAGAACGTACTTCCGGGTCCGGGCGCTGAGCACAATGCCTCGCACCAGACGTGCCGGGCGCGCCCAACCCACCGATCCGATGACTGCGACAAGCAGAAAGAAGGTTTGCAGCGGACTGATATGCAGTGGCAGGAATGCCCGTACCGCCAGCAACAGGTAGAGCCAGGGCAGAACCAGAAAAAGTTCCGCCGTACGCATCAGGGATTCGTCGATCCAGTGTCCATAGAAGCCGGAAACGGTGCCGAGCAACAGGCCCAGAGATAGAGAAATTCCCGTGGCCAACAGCCCCGCGCCCACGGAGATACGGCCACCGTACAGTATCCTCGAAAACTGGTCGCGCCCGTAGTTGTCGCTGCCCGCCAGAAAAATCTGCGCGGGAGCGTCCGCACCGAACAAGTGCATGCGTGACGAAAACAGACCTGCAATCTTGTACTCGGGTCCCTTTACCAGGAGATAAATGGGGTACTCCCGGTCGCGCGATTCCTCGTACTCGTACAAGCCTTGCGGTCGCGAGGTCCACGGATAAACAAACGGACGCAAGTGAAAATGACCATTAGCATCCACGAAATGCAGGCGCGTTGGTGGCGCAAACGGAAACTCCCGATTCTGGCTGGTGGGATCGGAGGGCGCGATAAAGCCGGCAAATAAAATGATGGCATGCAGCAACACCAGAAACACCAAAGCGGCCCGGATTTTTATTTTGCTCGTCATCCTTTGCTCGTCATCGTCGTTCTGGTTATGACTTCGCCGTCTGCTATTGCATCCTGACCCGGGGATCGATCGCCACCAGCATTACATCCGCCAGGAGATTGCCGAGAATCATGAAAATCGTGGACGACATCACCACCCCGACCACCACATACAGGTCTCTCGACATCGTTGCCTCCAGCAGCAAGGGCCCCAGCCCCGGCCAGCCGGTCACTACTTCCACCAACAACGATCCACTGAGCAGGCCGCCGACTGAAAATCCGAACAACGAAATCAGGGGATTCGCAGCCGCAGGCAGCGCGTAATGAAACAGCAGCCTCGCTCTTGAGATTCCATGTCCGCGGGCAGCCTGAATGAAAGGCGCTTTCAAAACCTCGATCATGCTGGAGCGCACATGACGCAGCAGGATGGGCAGGCTCGCCAGCACCAGGGCCGTGACCGGAATCAGGAGGTGGGCCGCGAGATCGCGGATTTTGGACCACCATCCGAGCTGATCAGATCCCAGCGACTCCATGCCTCCGACCGGCAGCGCATGGGTGCGGACCACCAGATACAGGAGGCCCAGGGCCAGCACGAGCTCCGGCACCGACAGAAATACCGAGCTACTTCCCATACTCAATCGATCCGTCCATCGACCGGGATGCGCTGCGATCCAAATCCCCAATGGCACCGCGATCAGCCACACCAGAAAAGTGGCCGTTCCCGTCAGCAGTAAGGTGTTCTCTGCGCGCACGGTCAGTAGACTACTGACCGGCGCGTTGTAGGCGAAGGAATAACCCCACTCGCCCTTGAGCACGGACTCAGCCCAACGCACATATCTCACCGGTGTCGACTGATCCAGTCCGTAGTGCGAGCGCAGAGCTGCGACAGTATCCGGCGAGATCTGCGGATTCAGCTTCATTTCGTCGAAAAAACTGCCCGGCGCAAGATCGGTGAATAGAAAACAGAGAAGCGAAGCTCCAATCAGAAGCAGCATCCCGTGGATGAGCCGCCGCGTAAGGTAGTTCATTGCCGAGCTCCCGGCTGGGCGGCCCGAAAAGCCAACTCCAGCGTTTGCGCAGCGGCCAGCAGTTCGTGGGTGTGGGCATGTCGAGGATTTTCAAATATCTGCTGCCGGGTTCCCCGCTCGATGATCGTACCCTTGTGCATCACCGCGATATGGTCAGCCACCTGCCCTACCAGGCTCAGGTCGTGAGAGATCAGCAAGCAGGTCAATGAGCGCGTGACTCGTATATCGGCAAGCAAGTTCAGTATTTGCGCCTGGGTCACCAGATCAAGACCCGAAAGGGATTCATCCAGTATCAGCAATGCAGGCCGCAAGGCCAGGGCCCGGGCAAGGGCGAGCCGTTGTCGCTGGCCGCCGCTGAACTCATGTGCAGATCGATCGGCCCAGTCTGCCGACAGACCCACTTCTTCCATCAGCTCGCAGGCCCGTTGCCGCAGCTTTCGGCGGGAACCGCAACCCTGGATTTCGAGAGGCTCCGCGACGATCTGCGCGGCGGAAAAAAGTGGATTCAGGGCACCGGCTGAATCTTGAAAGACCATTTGAATCTTCGGCCGCAGCGACGCCAGCTCACGGGCAGTGGCGCGCGATATCTCCTGCCCTTCAAACCAGATTTCTCCGGAGTCGGGCTTCTCCAGCATGGCGAGACAGCTTGCCAGCGTGGATTTCCCCGAACCCGACTCACCGACCAGCGCGGTCAGAAAGTCCGGCAGAATCTCCAAATCCACATTCTTCAGGGCGTGCACCAGGAAGCGGCTTCGCGAGAATGTCCGGCGCTGCACGTATTGCTTGCTTAAGGCCTGCACTCGCACCAGTGCTGGTTTGGTTGCGCGCTTTGTGGCCTGTTCAGCTGCCATGATGGAAACAACTCACCCGGTGTCCGGTTTCCGGCATCAGTTCCTCTGGATCGTCGGTCTGGCAATTTTCGGTTCTTCGCGAGCACCGGGGCTCGAAAGCACAGCCCTGGCGCAGAACGTTCAGATCGGGCGGACCACCAGGAATCGCGGGCAATCGGATTCCAGATGCCAAGCCATCACGCTGAGGAGATCGCGTTAGCAGATCGAGCAGCCCCTTGGTGTAAGGATGCAGCGGCCTGCCAAAAACTCTCGACCAACTTCCCGCTTCAACCCCGCGACCCGCATACATGACGACTACACGATCGGCGAAGCCGGCGAGCAAGGCTGGATTGTGGGTAATAAAGATGAGCGCGGTGCGAAATTTCCGTTTGAGGTTTCGCAGTACGTCCAGGATCCCGGCCTGTACAGTCACGTCCAGCGATCGGGTCGGCTCATCGGCAATCACCAGGTCGGGCCGGCAGGCCAGCGCCTGGGCAATTGCGATGCGCTGCAGTTCTCCTCCGCTCAGCTGATGAGGATAGGCGGCATAAATCCGTCGGGTATCCGCCAGGTGGACTTCCTGCAGCATCGCCTCAGCTTCCTGCTGGCGCGCCTTACGTTTGAGCCCGCGGTGGGCGCCAATCACCTCGGCAATCTGCTCGCCAACGCGCATGACCGGGCTTAGCGCTAGCCCCGGCTCCTGATGGATCAAGGAAATTTTCGCGCCGCGAATCCTGCGCAGTTGCGCCTCGGAGAGTCCCAGCAACTCTTCGTTTCGAAAAAGAATTGATCCCTCGACCCGGGCATCCGGGGGAAGCAATCCAAGAATGGAAAGCGCCAGAGTGCTCTTGCCGCAGCCGGATTCTCCCAAGATTCCCACCACTTCTCCGGCGGACAACTCCAGGTCGAGTCGACGCAGCGCCAACCCAGGCGCGTGGCCGCGAGCGGCATAACTTACGCTTAGCCCACGGATTCGAAGCAGGTCAGAGGCCTCGCCGCGGGATGACGCACCGATAGGGATCGATTTCAACCAAAATCTCCTGAAAATGTCTTGTCTGAAGCAGAGTTTGACGGATAAGCCTGCGGATCGCGAAGTCACCGAAGTAACCAGCGGTCGGGGAGCACTTCCGGGCAGCACCTGGGATGGGGTGACGCTGGGGCAGAGAGTGGGATTCCTGACCGCGATCCCGAAGAACCCACAACTACTGCCTAAACCAATTTTATCAAAAGACCTCGGAATGGCCCGATTTTTGAATTTCCATTGACACTGGTTTTCTTACCCCTCAAAACGGGTACAAAACCGAATCTTTTCCCGACCTGCTCAGGACAGCGGGGTACGCAGTAGAAACGGTCGATCTTTATAGCGGGCTGTGGGATCACTCATGGGTGGAGGCTTGGAGGCATCCTGTGACTCCAGTGAACTGGCAATACAGTGCGAAATGTTGCATCGCGTCTGGAAGTTTTCAAAAGAACAACCAACATTGCGACCGTAAAATATATTGGAAGGGACGATTTGCAAAGGAGAATAACCACCGAGAAATCTAAACTATGTGCTCAATTTCCACCCCACCCCATTTCTCGCTGAGATATTCTGCGACGAGTCGGCGGTGACACCGCTCAGGCTTCTCTTCGCTACAGAGCAGACAACCTCTGTCAATCACGTCTTTTTGCAGTTCGGTTTCGATTCTGCGCTGTGTCATTAGTTCTAGAAACTGCTTCTCGTAGTTCGGCCAGCCGCCCTTTGCCTTTCGGTAGGTATCCAACATTTCCTGCGTGGGTGCGAGTTGCGGCAGATGCACGTATCCGATGCCGCATATTGCTTCGGCGAAGAATTTCAAATCGTCTTTCTTGGCGAAGCCAGCAAGTTGAGACACATTGTTCAGTCTGACGTCCACCAAACGGTTGATTCCCGGCTGTTTCAGCTTTCCAAAAAAGTCACGAGCCGACTTCTTTGTGAAACCAATTGTGAATATCTTCATAGTATTTCGGCTCAGGCCGTTTGTTCCATCTCATCAGCGCCGTAAGCGATCTTTTGTCCTTGCATCTCATATGCGAGGCCGATGATTTCTGCTTTGCTCCTGAACATGTCCTGATCTGGAATCCGCAACAGTTTGACTAGTCGATCCATAGCAGAATCGTGATCTTCGAGATTGCCATTTTGAAGAATGTGATGAACAGCGAAGCCTCGTACGTGAAGATGTCGAGCAATCAGGATCGTGCGGTGACAGATGAGGGGTTCCCGTTCAGCGCACATCATCGCTACACGGAACTTGGTTACGCCCTTTTGCAACCGTTCAAGGCCGGATTGAAAGACGGGGGTCTTGGCAAGCAAATCGTACTGGACTTTCCCACTGACGTAGCAATTCGGGTCCGTGCTTCGTGCGCCGAGTTCCGCGCCGAGGAATACATACGACATCCCACATTGCTTCAATGCAGCCTTGAACGGCTTCTTATTGAACTGTGGGTTCAGACGGCTGTAAGGCTGCGATCTGACATCGGCAACCGCTGTGATGTCATGCCTCTTCAGCAGCGAGACTAGCTGCTCAAAAGTATTCGTGGAATGGCCCACGGTGTAAATCGTCATGCTCAGTGCAATCCTTTGGACGTTACGGGGTGATCATACCCGCTACAAGTTTATAGCAGAACCCGTTGAAGGACTCTCCGATGCTGATACAGAGACGTGCCTCTGTCTTCACCGCGTACTCGCCTTCCTCTTTCTTGCTGAATTTGTCCTCGATGGGCGGATCAGTAACCGCTAAAAGGTAGTTCTGCCCATTCAGTCGAAAATGAGCTCTCACCTTCTTGCGTGCTGGCTTATCATAACCGCCTTCCATTGCGACACTGATCTTGAGTTGTTCCGGCTCTATCAGTAAAAGGGAACTTGGTAATTCCTTGGCAACGGCCTCTGGGATTCTATCGTTCGTACCGTTGCCGCCCGAATGCCCATTGACCCAAAGCGGCCCGGCAACATGATCGACGGCAGGCGCAAGCTCATCCCAAGTAATTCTTCGCTCGAGAACCCAGCGGGTGTCGCTGTCGATCAAATGATTCTCGTTTTGGCAACCTTGTGGTCGAGCTTCCTGAAAGGAAATCGTGACCAGATCCAACAATTTCGGATCAGTCCTGTCTTCGTAGCGACGATGCTTGAACGTTAGGTCCCCGTTGGGCAGATCACTAACAGGTCTGATCCATGCTCCGAAATTGCCTCGCCGAAATTCTTTGCCAGCCACGCAGCGGTTCGGATAGTTCTTGCGGGAGTTCGCAAGGCACACGACTGTCTTCTTGTAAGGCATGAAGCCTCCATTCCGATCGACAAGTTGATTCGGAGGACGCACTTGCGGAGAAAACCCATCCGCAGAAGAAGGTCTGCAGCTAAAGCAATCATCCAATACACTTGGGTTCGAGGGGCGGGATGCGTAGACTTCTCCCTGAATCGGGTTGACCCGCTCCCCCTCGAAGCAAGCCGTTAGATTCGTTGCGATCATACATCACAACCGTCGCATGGCAATGGCCAGAAGGTGCTAGTGAGACGGTAGAGAAATGCTTCTAGAGAATTTGTTAGCGGGACTGACTGATGGAAGACTCTTCATTGGCTCATTTCTCCAGGAGCCAGCCCATACCGAGGTTTTTCAAAAGATCAGCGGTTTAGGTAGCCGGGATTTCTGAAAATACGTAGCCCGAGAGTTCTCGACTCCTCTTTTCATAGGGTTAGAAGGTGTGGCGGAGAGAGTGAGATTCGAAACCCGTTGACTGAGCCCACATCCACGCACCCCGCGCAGTTCTTCACTGCTTTGAACCACGCCCCACACAGTTTTTCGGCGTGCCAGACCGTAACTTGATAAGATCGACGCGAAAATGATTGGAGGATTACGCTGCGTATGCTGAATCGCCGGAGCTTCCTCATCGCCAGTGGTCTCACCGCGTTGGCCTCGACCAGAGTGCTGGGTGCAAACGATACCGTGCGCGTGGGAGTCATAGGAGCGGGCGGCCGAATGCGGAATTTGCTCGACGCTGCCGACCAGGTTGGCCCCTACCAGATCGTCGCCGTCAGCGACGTATACACGCCGCACCGCGATGCCGTCAGGGAACGGTCCAACGGTATCGCGACTACGCACCTGGACTATCACGAGGTTCTGGAAAAGGACATCGATGCCGTGTTCATCGCGGCGCCCGACCACTGGCACGTTCGCATGGCGGTTGATGCCCTGGCGGCCGGCAAGGATGTTTATCTGGAAAAACCCGTCACTCACACTCTGGAGGAAGGGGCCACGCTCACGCACGCGGTTCGTTCCAGCAAGCAGATTCTGCAATGCGGCATGCAACAGCGCAGTTGGACACACTTTCAAGATGCCGTCGATCTGATTCAGTCAGGCAGCCTGGGACGAGTCCCGCAGGTGCGAACCTATTGGTGGCAGAACTATCACCGGAACTGGGTGCCCAAACCCATCGACGTGCAAGCGCTCGACTGGAAGCTTTGGCTTGGGTCGGCTCCCGACCAGCCGTTCAGCGAAGAAAAATACAATCACTGGCGTTGGTTCTGGAATTTCGGCGGCGGCGCCATGACCGACCTGTTCAGCCACTGGATCGATGTGGTGCACTGGGCCATGAAATCCGACCAGCCGCGCCAGGCCCAGATGCTGGCGGACAAGTATGTTTTCGAGGCGTGGGATTGTCCCGACACCATTCAGGCGGCCTTCCGCTATCCCGGGTTTGACGTGGGGTACGACGGCATGATGAATTCTTCCATCGACGATGGTGGTCTCGAGTTCCGCGGCACGGAAGCAACCTTAAAGCTTGACCGCACTGGCTTTGCGGTTTATCGCGAGGGCGTCAAAGAGGGACAGAATCCGGTGCTCACGGAAAAAAGCGTCCGCGACGGCACCATCTCCCATATGGAAAATTTTTTGGCCTGCGTCAAGTCGCGAAAAGAGCCGAACGCGCCGGTAGAAACCGGGGTCGCCGCAGCCCGCGCAGGCCACATCGGCAACCTGGCCTACCACCGTGGCGGCCAGACGGCGTGGCCGCCGAATACCGGAGGCCATGCTTAAGTTCTACTGCCCCTCGCCCAGCTCGCGAATCCAGATATTCCGGAACCGTACCGGGTTGCCGTGGTCCTGCAGACTAAGCGGCAGCTTGTCCGGCGTTGGCTTGTAGGGCGGCCGCACGTGGTGGCCGGTGGGGCCCGACAACTCTACATTGTCCTGCACCAGCACTCCGTTGTGCAGCGCCGTGACTCGCGCCGGGTGTAGCAACTTCCCGTCCTTGTCAAAACGCGGACCGTGAAAAATTATGTCGTAGGTCTGCCACTGTCCCGGCGGCCGTGAGGCATTCACCTGCGGAGGGAATTGCGCGTAGACCGCTGAGGCCTGGCCGTCGGCGTAGGTCTTGCTTTGATACGAATCCAGGACCTGGATTTCGTAGAGGCCCATCAGGAACACGCCACTATTGCCGCGTTCCTGACCCTCACCCGCAGGAGGCACGGGCTCGGCGAACTCCACGTGCAGTTGGCAGTCGCCAAACGGCTGGCGGGTGTGGATGGCTCCGCTGTGCGGCACGACTTCCATGTAGCCATCCGTTGCTTTCCACTTCGCCGCCTGTCCATCTTCGCCGACCCACTGGGAAAGGCCCTTGCCATCGAACAACACAACGGCATCCGATGGCGGACGCCCCGGCGCATCCTGCGTGCTCGCCGTTCCCGGTTCGATCACCCCAGGCAACGGACGGTCCTGGTCGTTGGGCTTCCAGCGCGTATCCACCTGCGCCATGGAAAGTTGCGCAACAAACAGGGCTAAAGCTATGGCAGCGAAAATTGTTCTCATCGGCAGAAACCTCGTTGTCCAAGATCGCCGGGATTAAGATAGCCGGGATCAGGTAGCCGTAACCTAGCTTATCGCGGCAGAGAAGTAAACCACGAGAAGAAGGCTGAAATGCGTCACGGCTGCGAAGGCCTAAACGATGGGTTCAATTTCAACCTCACCCACCTGTTGTTCAGGTATTCGGCGGTCCGTCGGCAGTGGTAGTGCTCAGCCTTCCTCTCACTGCGCGGCTCGACTGCACCATGTCATCAAGAGTTGTACTATAGCGGAAACCGGGCGACGCACAACCCGCAGAATGGGGTTGAGGACAGCGGCGAAATGGCTTGCTATGAGAGCAATCTGGTTTCGAAGCCCGCAGGATTCACGGACGGATCGGTTGAATCCGCTCACCACCGAACACCAAACCAAAACGGAGCAGAATGATGCGATCAAGAACTCCCGAAATAGTCTTCGCCGTCGCCGCATTGGCGACTTCCTTCTGCGCCGCGATCGGGGTTGTTGCTCAGTCGGCGCCGCCGACTCGATCCCTCTTAGCGCTCTCGAAACGTAACCATACACTCGCCATAGTGGACCCCAATACGCTCCAGGTCATCGCCCGCGCTCCCGTGGGCCCGGACCCCCACGAGGTGATCGCGTCTTCCGATGGGAAGACAGCTTATGTCTCGATCTATGGTGGTGGCCGCTACCATGCTCTTTCGGTTATCGACCTGGTTGGACATAAAGCGCTGCCCGACATCGATACCGGGGCCTTGAATGGCCCACACGGGCTCGCGTTTGTTGGAGGAAAAGTCTGGTTCACGGCTGAAGGCGCGAAGGCGGTCGCGAGCTATGATCCCGTGTCTGCCAAGATCGATTGGATCATGGGCACGGGCCAGAACCGGACGCACATGCTTTACGTCACTCCGGATCAGAAGCAGATCTACACAACCAACGTTAGCTCCGCGACGGTCAGCATTCTGGAGCAGGTTACTCTTCCGCCCATGGGACCACCTCCGGGAATGCGGCCACCACCGGGCTCGCTGCCTCCTCCGCCTCCGCCGGGGGGAATTCAATCCCGTATGGATTGGAATCAGACTGTTATTCCGGTCGGCAAAGGCGACGAAGGATTTGATGTATCGCCGGATGGACGCGAGCTATGGACGGCGAATGCTCAGGACGGTACGCTCTCAGTGATTGACCTTACGAAGCGAACCGTGACGGCCACGCTGGACGCGAAGACGTTCGGTGCAAACCGGCTGAAGTTCACTCCTGAGGGAAAGCTTGTGCTGATTTCAAGTCTGCGCGATGGCGACCTAGTTGTGTACGATGTGGCGTCGCGCAAGGAGTTCAAGCGAGTGCACATTGGCCACGGAGCGGCGGGCATTCTGATGGATGAGGATGGCGATCGTGCCTTCATCGCCTGTGGGCCTGACAACTACGTCGCTGTTCTGGACCTGAAGACGCTACAGGTCACGGGCCATATCGACGTTGGGGGCGAGCCGGACGGTTTAGCCTGGGCGGTCCGACCGTAACTCCTACTCCAACCCAAACTTATGAATTGGTATCAGCAGCTATATGTCGATCACGTGAACCAAGCAGACAAAGGCGCGGACTTCGATTTCCTCACCGGCTGCCGCGGCGCCGCAGGGTTCATGAAGGCCCTTGCCGTCGGTGTGTCCTACGATCAGCATGGGTGAACTGGGATAGGCCGCCGCAACTTGCGCGACTTTTCGTAGAGTCGCGTCGGCCTCGGGGCGCAGGGTATATTTGTCGAAGTCAAAAAGCACGTCGGAGGCCCGATCGATCCTCAGCTGCTGGCCGACTATTTTTGCGCCCAGGTCCTCCAGCACTCCGTGAATTCCGCTGGTGACGCCGGAGATATCCAGCACCTTCGCCTGCCCGAGCGCCTGACGGGCAGCGGCATTCGTAACCGCGGAATCGGGATCGGCGTACCTGCTCTGGCCAAACAGCAGACCGCCCAAAAGAAAAACTGAAATCAATTTCCAACCGTGGCGTATCGCCATGGCTCCCCCCGGCTGGCTAATGGCGGCCCAGCCGGGGTGATCAGCGAACTGACGATGGAACTGACGAGCTCTAAGCTCTTCAATTCAAAGGGGCTGGCGGAGAGAGTGGGATTCGAACCCACGTTACCCTTTAGAGTAAACACGCTTTCCAAGCGTGCGCCTTCAGCCACTCGGCCATCTCTCCCTGGGGTGTTTTGATGGAGAAGAGTTGTTGCGCTTTGATTCTACCGCAACTGGGTGCGACAGCGGGATCAGGAAGGTTTTGTAATGGGTTCCGCAGCCGCGGGTGCCAGGTCCGGGGAGCTGCCGTTTCCCGATGACGATACGGGAGCGGCCGGCACTTTCACGCTTGCGTCCAGGACCCGGTTGTGCAAGCAGAACAGCGCCAGTTCCAGGCGGTCAGCGACGCCCAGCTTGTCGTATACCTTACGCAGATAGTTTTTGACCACCTGTTCGGTGGTACCCACACGCAACGCGATTTCCTTGTTCTTCATCCCCTGGGTCACGCAGGAGACGATGAGCGACTCCTTTGGAGTCAGCTGCACCTTGGGCCGCGGCGACGTGGGGCGCACGCCCTGAGTGCGATACGCTTCGAGCACCCACTGGATGCCGCGACTATCGAGCCAAGGATGGCCTTCCGAAACTTTGCGCAGGCAGTCGACCAGAAGTTCGGGCTCGACTTCGCGGGAAACAATTCCGTGCACGCCGCGGCGAAGCAGTTCGAGCGTAAGTTCCTGGTTGGGCTCCTGGGTAACCACCACCAGGCGAAGGCCTGGGGTCTGGCGGATCAGGTCGGAAACCGCTTCCACTGGGTTTGGCGCCAGGGCCGCTTCAAAGATCAGGATGTCGGCGGTAAATTTCTTGGCGGCAGAGACGGTTTGGGAAAAGGTTTCTGATTGCCCAACCACCCGGATGTCGTCTTCCAAGGCAAAAATCTTGCGCAGCCCGGCACGGAAGATGGCCTGCGTATCCGCTACGATGACGCGGATGAACTGGCCGTCAACCTCCTGCTGCGGTTCGGCCTTGATCTCCATGCTGGCGGAAGTGCTTGCCATTCGGTTTCCTTGCGCTTCAGTTCCCTGCCCTTAACGGCGCTCAAAACGGTATTCGTCGATGACCACGCCCACGCCACGGCGGCCACCTTCGGCAAAATTGCGCACTACGCGGCCCCGGCAGTCGAGCTGCACATCGGCTTCCGCTCCCACCACGTCCGCCGGCAGTGAGATGGTAAAGTCCACCATCGAGCCAATTGGCATTTCAGAATCCACGTGGAAAAGCACGCCGTTGGCGGAAATGTTCTCGGTCTCGGCTGCGTTGGCGCCGGATTTCGATTTCACTGAAATCGGCAGCTTGATGGGAAATCGCACCGCGCTTTGCATGTCTGGATAACGCGCGCGCGCGGCTTTGGCTTGTGTGGGATCGGGGTTCACGGCTTCAGGCGATACCGAGGGCGAGCTTTCCTTCCGAACCTCTGCGCCAGCGCCGGAATTCCCGTCCTCCGCAAATCGCCCATTGTTCGACATTACGTGAGGCAGATTACACCGGGGAACCAGCAGATAAAAGTTACGGAAGTCATGGAACTAGTAGGGATAAAGCCTTGTGGATCATGGAATTAGGGTAGATGCGGCCACAGCGGCAGACGCCCATGGCCTTGCGCCAATTGCTAATTGCTAATTGCCGCTTTCAGAATTTCGTCACTTCAGTGAAGTTGAAATCCGCCACCTTCATGGGCGGAGCCACCATGTCGAAGGATTCCTCGCCACTGGCACGCACTGGAGTTCCCATCGACTCCACGTTTCCGAACATGTGAATCAGGCTTTCGTTGAAGCGGAAATTCAGAATTCCATACCGCACCTTGCCGTCTTCCACATAAAAAGTGCCGTCGCGGGTCATGCCGGTGAGAATCTTTTCGTAGGGATCGACCTCGCGGATATACCAGAGGCGCGTTACCAGGACGCCGCGTTCCGTGGAAGCAACCATCTGGTCGATCGTCTTGGGGTCTGCGGGCGCGCCGAAAACGATATTCATGGGAGCTTCACCCATTTCGTTCGGTAAGGGAAATCCGTGTCCAGTCGCCGCCACGGGACCGACTTTGTCTTTATATTCCGACTGCTTCATTTTTTCCGCCGTGGCGCGCGCAAACACCAGGCGTTTGACCACGCCATTCTCCACCAGATGCACCGGCTGCCGGGCGATCCCCTCGCCATCGAAGGGCGCGCCTGACTGCAGGGGATGCGCGACGTCGTCCCAGATGTTGATGTTCGGACCAAAGATTTGAGTGCCGACACGATTATTCAGAAAAGACCGCTGATCGAGGATCGACAGGCCGCCGAAGTCGAAGAACATGAAGCCCGCCATGTCGAGTACAGCCGCCGGTTCCAGGATGACGGTGTACTTGCCCGGGCGAAGTTCGCGCGGACTGGCGGACTCGAGCGCTTTGCCGGCAGAGATTTCCGCGAGACCGCCGGCATTGAGTTGATTGACGTCGGGAGAATTCGCTTTCTGCCACCCCGACGAATCGCTCGCCAGCATGGTGATAGAAATCTCCGACGATGTCTGAGTGTGCCAGTGGTCCAGTCCGCGGGAGTTGAAAATTCCCTCCACTGACTCCGAACAGGAAAAGATGCCGGCCGCAGTGAGCTTGTGCCGAGTGGCCACTCCCACAATCTGCTTTACCGCGTCGGCGCGCAATTCGGGAGTGAGAGCTGCGGTTTGAGCAAAATGCCGGCTGGGCAACTCCCGTGTGGCGCGGGCGCCCTCGCCCGCGTCCGGCATGGGCAACAGGTCAGGATCGGGATGCTGCACCCTGGCCAGGGCTTCGGATGCTTGCACCACCCGCTTGAGACTCTCGTTGTCGAACTTGTTGGTAGTGGCCCGCGCCGTGCGTCCGGCAAACACCGTCCGCACCGAGACCGAGTAGTTCTCCTCCGCGACATTTTGGTGGATGGTGTTGTTGGCGAAGCGGGTCAGCGCAGAGCTGCCGCCATAAATAATGGCTTCGACCTCATCGGCGGCGGAATGCTTCTTTATCCGTTCGAAGATTCCCGCGGCTTGGTCTTTGGTCAGCATTCAGCCCTTCCGGTTAAGAAACTGAATTGATCTAATTCCCCTTGTACGCGGTGCCTACCTTCACGTTGCGAAATCGTGCCGGCGAGGCTCCGTGACCTGTACCCATTACCTGTTGGGGCTGGCCCTTGCCGCAATGAGGCGTGCCCCACAAGGTCCATTCATCGCGCGAACAAAGGGCGTCCATCGAGTTCCAGAACTCGGTAGTAATTCCGCTGTAGGAGGGGTTCTTCAGCATGCGGGCGCGCTTGCCGTTCCTGATTTCCCATCCCGCCTCGCAGCCAAACTGGAAGTTGTAGCGCTTGTCGTCAATCGACCAGGAGCGGTTGGTTTCCATGTAAATGCCATTCTCGGTCGACGCGATAAGTTGCTCCCGAGTCAGCGGCTTTTCGCCGGGAAGAATGCTGATGTTGGTCATGCGGATGATGGGCAGGCGGTTCCAGCTTTCGGCGCGTAGAGTTCCACCAGAGCGGGTTGCGCCGATGGTGTGAGCGGTTTCGCGGGAACTTAGATATCCAGTGAACAGGCCGTTGGTGATGATCGGCGTGCATTGCGCGGGAACACCTTCGTCGTCGAAGGCGAAAGTGCCGAGTCCGGGGCCGTGCTCCTGGCGCGCGTCGGCAACGATATTGACCAGGCCGCTGCCGTAGCGGAGAGTGCGTAGTTTGTCGAGCGTAAGAAATGATGTGCCGGCAAAATTCGCTTCCATGCCCAGCACCCGATCGAGTTCGATGGGATGCCCCACCGACTCGTGGATCTGCAGTCCAAGCTGCGAACTGTCGAGGACGATGTTGTAAACGCCCTCGGGGCATTGGTCAGCCGTGAGCAGGGCGACCGCTTCTTCGCCCACCCGGCGCGCGTTTTCGACCAGCTTCAGTTCCTCGACCAGTTCGTAACCTTTGTTCTGCCACTGTCCACCATAGGAATTGGGATACGACCGCTTCTGGATTTCGTTTCCGGCAAAGGCGTGGGCGCAGTAGCCGGTCCCGGTGGTGTATCTCGTCTGATGAATGTTGGCGCCTTCGGACGAGAAAAACCATTGCTCTTCCCGCCTGAAGTTCAAGTTGGTCTCAGCCAGCGTCACTCCGGGCACGGAGCGCAATTCGGAATCGATCTTCAGCAGCAACTCAAGGTTCTGTTCCACCGAGGTAGTGAAGGGATCGATCTGGTACGGCGAAATCCATTCGGCGGTGACAGGTTTTTCCGTCGCCATCTGGATGTCGCGCTGCTTAACCCGCGACGACGCTTTTGCGATTTCCAGGGCGCGGGCGGCAGTGGCTTCAACCGCGGCGCGGCTAAGGTCGTCCGAGGCGGCGAAGCCCCAGGCCCCGTCAGCAATCACGCGGACCCCGAAACCGAACGACTCGGCCACGGAAGCGCTACCGACTTTGCCGTTCTTGGTGGAAAGAGCGCGGTGCCGGTCGTCGGCCAGGCGGACGTCGGCGTAGGAAGCACCACGCAGCGCCGCCGTATTCAAAGCCCAGGAAGCAACGTCTTTCATGATGTGTTTTGAATTTACCACACGGAAAAGGACACCGCTTCCCTCCAGCCTTGTCATCCTGAACGCAGTCTCCCGTCCCGCTTCTCGGGACGGGAGCAAGTGAAGCCCCATGCATTCCTGGCCACGCTTCTGTTTCGTCACATCTGAAAAAGTCCGCGAATCCGCAGCGGAAAGAACCGGAGCGACACCTCGGCTGGCTAGGCTCCGTCATCGCCCGAAATGCACAGGTCCTTCGTCGGGAGCCCTTCGCGTAGCGAAGGGTTCCACGTCCTCAGGATGACAGCTGATGTTCATCCATCACATACACTCGCCACCCACGGCTGTCATCCTGAACGCAGTCTTCCGTCGCGAAGCGACGGAAGCAAGCGAAGGACCTATGCATTCCTCTCCCCACTTCTATTACGTCTACATCATGACGAATCGCTCGAAGACTCTGTACACAGGGGGCACCGGATACCTGGAAAGACGAGTGTTCGAGCACAAGCAAGGAATCAAAGGCGATTTTGCGGCGCGTTACAAGATCGATCGCCTGGTCTACTTCGAGCGCTTCGGGGATGTTCACGCCGCAATTACGCGCGAGAAGCAAATCAAGGGTCTTCTTCGCATGAAGAAGATTGCCTTGATTGTATCGATGAATCCAGAATGGAAGGATCTGAGTGAAGAGTGGTACATCCGGCATCGCTATCAGCCGGAGAATGCATAGGTCCTTCGTCGAGGGCCCTCCGCCAGGCGGAAGACTCCACTTCCTCAGGATGACACCGCTCGGCGGCTTGGTCATCCAACACAGACAAAATATACCAACACCTGTCATCCTGAGCGCAGTCTTCCGTCCCGCGAAGCGGGACGGAAGCAAGCGAAGGACCTATGCATTGCAACTCTCACCCAGGCCAAACTGCCCAGCGCAAGCCTCAATACAGCCGACCGCGTCCCCCACCAGAAGCTTCTCCCGCAACAAATGCCAGGCTTCCTTGTACGGCCCATATTTCGACTTCTTCAGCTTCGGATAAAGCGCAATGCTCCCTTGTCCCTGAAATTTTTCCGCCGGAATGATGTACCAGATATCCTCCGGAATCAGATACGCCGCCACAAAATCAAACGGATCGCCCTCATAAGGCCCTCGGCAACCCCGCACGGTGCAGGAATAGCCGCCTCGATCCCTGAAACCAGTCGACTTCACCTGCACCCGCACAAACCGTCCCTGGTGCTCTACCGCGAAGTCGTAACGCGCCGTCTCTCCCCACGGCTTGCTCACACATAACCCGTGCTCCGCCGCGCACGTCATGAACCGCAACTCCGCCCACTCCCCCCGCAACTTGGGATGCTTGATCTTCATCCCCTTATTTTTCATTGAACTATGCCCCAAATAAAAAACGCGGCCACCTGTGGCCGCGACGCTCTTCGCCCAACATAATCACTTTGTCACGGAGCAATCAGCGAAGAGAAGAGGCCGGAAGTACACGCGGGAGCTTGGTGCTTGCGAATACCCACCTGTCACATACACCCTCTCGCGCATCTGTCATCCTGAAACGGAGTGCGTTTCTGCAAAGCAGAAACGCAAGCAGAGTGAAGGACCTATATATTCCCCATCCCCTTTTACCACGCTTGCCTCATAACTCACCGCTCGTTGCACGGTGTCAGCCGCAACTTGCAGATTCCACGCCTCAGAACGACACCGCACAAACGTCTGTCATCCTGAGTGCAGTCTTCCGCCCTGCAAAGCAGGACGGAAGCAAGCGAAGGACCTATACATTCCCCATCCACAAAGGTCACGGCGCGATTCTCAAATGCAGAGTCCCCCAACATTTACTCACCGCAGTCCGTGCTCCGTGGCACGGGCCATGAAAAGCATCTCGACCCACTCACCCCGTTGCTTGGCGTGCTTGAAGTTCAATCGCTTATTTTTCATTTGATTAGGCTCCAATAAAACAACGCAGCCACCTGTGGCCACGACGCTCTTCGCCAAGATAATCACTCTGCCATTGGTAAGCCAGCGAGGGGAAGAGGCCGGAAGTACAGGGGCCAACTCAAATCAATCGACGGGGCTGAGTTACTCAATATTAAGATCGAGCTTGTAAGGACTGGCAGATCGAACCAATTACCTGCCCAGCGCGCGGCGAGATCTTCACCCAACGTCGTCGCAGCGAAGTGTGAATGCCGCCTCGAGGTATGCCCGCACAATAAAGGCATACTCTGCGGCGTCCGAAGCATATCGGCATAGCTCAATCCGCAGCAGTTCTTTGACAGAGGCGATTTGCGACTCTGCGTATTGATCAGCCAAAGGCTGAAGCATTTCTATACGCTCTTTACGCCGCTCAATGAGTTCGGGGCGATTCAACTGAAGCGTCTCAATAGTAACTCTCGCCCGAACGTGGCCAGGGCGGCGAACGACAAGGTACCCTAGTGCCAGAAGTTCAGTAGCAGGGTCGTCCAGATAGGGATTCAGAAGGGGTACAGCATCGTCCCAACAATTTCCTTTCGAGTTGTTACAGACCGCGCACGCCAACGCCAGATTTCCTACGTCCAGTCGTTCCGCAGGAAATTGTGACTTCGGTTTGATGTGCTCAATATCGCCGAAGTAAAGATGGGTGATTTTGGACTCGCAGTACACACATTTGCCGTAGGCTTCTAGTACCAAGTGACCTTTCAGGACGGGATCGCGATAAGAATCCAGCAATGCTGAAGGTGGGGCCTCACCTCGCGCGATATACTCCCTTAGCCTAGCCGCTCGAGTTTCAGCACGGTTGGACAATTCTGGGCTCATTTGTCGACGAATCAACCGGATCATTCCTTCAGCCGTTCCTGAGCAAGTTTTGCCAATGTGACCGGTACAAAGCGACTCAAGCCGAGGGCTAAGAGCTGATCTTTAAGCTCGGCGATGAGTTCCGGAGTAAGTTCACGTTGAGACAATCTTTCCTGAAGTTGGCGCAGATTTTCCTCTACCCAAATCGGAGACGAGGACGGCAGACCAAGCACATCCCTCAAAATTTCGTTCGAAGACCCACTGCGATCCACGGCCGAAAGAAATTCTGACCGAACTCGATGGTCAGACCCGTAACGTAAGGCGTAAGTGTGAGAATCCGGAATGGAAGTCACGATGAACGGATTGTGCGTGGCACAAATAAACTGCACATTGGGGAAGGCAGAAAGAAAAGTCGGTAAAATTGTCCGCTGCAACTCCGGATGTAAGTGATTTTCGGGTTCGTCGATGGTTACAGCAAACGGGGTGTTGGGCGAAGCATACATGAAAACCTGCCAAGCAAGATCGACGAGTGACGCAATCCCCCCAGATATTGCATCCAGCGAAAAATCGCCTCTCTGACAATGTCGGCGGCGTCAAGTACTTTTAGAGCGTAGTTCACCGTGCACTCGGAGAAGAGCGCCATTTCGCTCTAGTTGAAGAACTGCCGATCCAACCACGGGTCGCATCGTTATCGTCTCAGGTCGGGAACTCGGTCCGACCCATGCATCTCTTCGGTCGCATCTGCGATCATGATTACTACTTCAGACTCCCCGGTAAAGGGGAGCGGGACGCCGCAATCAATTACTC
>JBOGLD010000047.1:0-3341 GCA_050745885.1 Terriglobales bacterium | reverse complement strand
CAGAAGCGCCGCTGCGAACGCCAGGCCGAAACTCCATCGCCAGGCTATTTCCGCCAGCCCGAGCAAAGGCAGGCGGACCATGGTTTGAAAGCCTTCGAGCGTGGGCGAGCGCCGCTTCATGCATGGTTAGGATAACTCAAGCCCGGCGATAGGACTCGGTTCGCGGATACGGCCGAGTTCTGACTGCAACCCCACCTGAGGCCAGCGCATCTTTACTATTAAGTAGGTTGGTTTTAATCGTGGCAAGGAGGTGCCTGCCTCACGCGAGCGCTGCCTTACCTTTTATTAATGTTTGCCACAACATCCTAGGAGAACGATCATGAAATACATGGAGTATCTGGGTGGAATGGCGCTGGCTGGGCTGCTGCTGTTGCCTGCCAGCACATTCGCCAAGGACAAGAAAGAGGGCAACCTGACGCTCTCGGACCCGGTGCATATTGGATCGACTGTGCTCCAGCCTGGAGATTACAAAGTGGAGTGGAATGGGGCTGGACCCAAGGTCAAAGTGGATTTTCTGCGCGACCGTAAGACGGTGGCAACGACCTCGGCAAAACTGGTCGCCTACACCGCCGGATACGACGCCATAGTGACCTTGCCCGCGGCTGACAATTCTCAGAAAATGAATCTGCAAGAGATCGATTTCGGGAAACAGAAGGAAGGTTTGCAGATAACCCCGACAAGCTAGACCGGGAACCGCCGTTTCGCCAGCAGGCGGGCGAGAGCCCGCCTTTTTCTGCGCCCTGGTTGCTGCCCGTTTTGGGAAGAGTCACGTCGCTGGTGCCGGCCGATGTGAATCGCCAATCAAGCCAAAGGACACGCCCGCCGATGCAATCAAGTGAGTTCCAGTTCAGCCTCCGTGAGGCCGACCTGCGACCAAGAGGCATCATGTCGAGAACAACGGTACTTCTGGTGGAGGACAACAAGATTCAAAAACTGGCCAATGAAAGACTTCTGCACAAGGCCGGCTACACCGTGCTGAACGCCGCGGATGGCGAGGAGGCCTTGAGGCTGGCCCGCGAAACCGTTCCCGACATTATCCTGCTGGACATGCTGCTGCCCAAGTTAGGCGGCCTGGAAGTACTGCGCGCTCTGCGAGGAAATCCGCCCACGGCGCGGATCCCGGTCCTGGTGTTTAGCAGCCTGCCTCAAGCCAACGAGGTGAAGCTTCAAGAAGAAGGAGCCGCCGGTTACTTTGAAAAGTCTCGATTGGCGGACTGCCCGGCTGCCGCAGAGAGAGCGCTGATCGAACTGATTGAGGATATCGTTCGGAAGTCGAGAAGGCCAGCACAGCCACGGGCACAAACGAGCCCGCGCCCGACGGTCATCGGGACTAGCTAAGGTCTCAGCGTACGACGATATTCAGCAGCTTGCCGGGAACCAGGATTTTATTCACAATCTGCTTGCCGGCGATCACCGTCCGGATTTTCTCGTCGGCCAAAGCGCGTTCGCGCACCAGGTCCTCTGACGCATCCGCCGGAACCACAATCCGGCTGCGCAGCCTGCCATTGACCTGTACCGGGATTTCGATTTCTTCTTCCTGCGCCAGCCCCGGATCGTACTTCGGCCAGGGCGCGCGAAGCAGATTTTCTTTTTCGCCTAACATCTCCCACAATTCGTGGGCCAGGTAGGGAGCGAATGGGGCCAGCAGAAGAGCCAGGGCACGCTGAACCTCTGCAAGGAAGCTCAAGGGGATTTCATACCCATCAACTGTCACCCCTGTCACCGGGTTTCGAACGGACGGACTTCCTAAAACCCACCGGCCAGCCTCATTCAGCAGTTCCATAATCGCCGAGACACAGGTGTTGAAATGCCAGCGCCCCTGGAAATCATCAGTCACCCGCTTGATGGTCTGGTGAAGCTTGCGCTGAACGCGCCGAGCCTGCTCATCTAGTTTCACAGGAGAAAAAGCGTGCCAACCGGGGTCCTGCGGCTTCGCATTGTGCTTGACAAATCTGTACACCCGGCTCAAAAAGCGCTCAATGCCTTCGACTCCCTCGTCCTGCCAGTCGAGCTCGCGATCGGGAGAAGTCGCAAACAGCGTGTACATACGCGTGCTGTCGGCGCCGTAGCGTTCGACCATGTCATCCGGCGAAACGACATTGCCCAGGCTTTTGGACATTTTCGCTCCGTTCTTGATGATCATGCCCTGGGTAAACAGCCGCTCAACCGGCTCATCGTTCTTGACCAATCCCATGTCGCGCATGAACTTGGTCCAAAAACGCGAATAGATCAGGTGCAGGATGGCGTGCTCAACGCCGCCAATGTACTGGTCAATGCCGCAATCCCCGAACCAGTAGGCGACTTTCTCGCGATCGAATGGCGTCTGGTCGTTATGCGCATCGGTATAGCGATAGAAGTACCAGGACGAATCTACAAACGTGTCCATGGTGTCGGTCTCACGGCGGGCCGGGCCTCCACACTTTGGGCAAGTGGCGTTGACGAACTCCGGCACTCGACCGAGGGGCGATCCGCCGGTCAAAGTGATATCCACATTTTCCGGCAGGATGACGGGAAGGTCCTTTTCCGGCACTGCAACGATGCCGTCCCGGTCGCAGTAAAGCATGGGAATGGGCGTGCCCCAATAGCGCTGGCGCGAGATCCCCCAATCTTTCAAGCGATAGGTGACCGTGGCTTTGCCGAAACCGTTCTTCTCGGCGTGCTCGGACATGGCTTTGATGGCGGCTTCGCAGTCCATGCCGTTGAAGGAACCGGAGTTTACCAGGGTGCCCTGCATGGTGGTAAAGGGAAGGCGGGGTTCGACGGCAGTCTCCTCCGGATCGTCGGCCTGGGGCAGGATCACCAGGCGAATTTCCAATTTGTATTTCTGGGCAAACTCGTAATCGCGTTCGTCATGGGCGGGCACGCTCATGATGGCACCCGTGCCGTAGTCCATCAGGATGTAGTTCGCTACCCAGATGGGAACCTTCTCGCCATTGTAGGGATTGATGGCGTAGCGGCCGGTGTTTACGCCGTGCTTCTCGATTTCGCCGATGTCGCCCACTTCCCTGGCCTTGCGCTGTTCCGCGATCAGCCGGTCGATTTCGGCACGCAGCAGATCGTTATTTTTGGTCAAGCGCGCAACCAAGGGATGCTGGGGGGCGAGCTGAACGGAAGTCGCGCCGAATATGGTATCAACGCGAGTCGTGAAGACCGAGATGGTTGAAGTGGCCGGGTCGGACGCGCCGTCCAGCTTGAAATCCACCAGCGTACCTTGGCTGCGGCCAATCCAGTTGCGCTGCATGGTGCGGACTTTTTCCGGCCAGCCCGGCAGATGGTCGAGGTCACGCAGCAACTCCTCGGAGTAATTGGTGATGCGCAGGAACCATTGTTCCAGTTCGCGC
>JBOGLD010000046.1:0-14451 GCA_050745885.1 Terriglobales bacterium | reverse complement strand
TGCGAAGCGTTACTTCTCCCGCAGATACGACTCCTTGTACTCCAGGTAATTCCGCGCGTAGCGCATGATCGTTTCCTGGTCGATTGCTTCCAGTTTGCGCTTGAACTTTCCCGGAGATCCCATCCACAGTGATCCCGGCTCAACCACCGCTTTCTCCGGAATCAGCGTGCCGGCCGCGATGATCGATCCGGCGCCAATACGGGCCCCATTCAGGATGATCGATCCCATGCCGATCAGGCAGCGGTCTTCAACGGTGCAGCCATGCAGGATTACCGCGTGGCCGATGGTTACATATCCGCCCAGGAAGACACCGTACTGCCCTTTCATGCCGTGCAGCACGCTGCCATCCTGCACATTCGAATACGCGCCCACCTGAATGGAGTGGACGTCACCCCGCAACACGGCATTCATCCAGACACTGGCGTGCTCGCCGAGAACCACGTCACCGATGATCTGCGCGGAGTCGTCCACGTAGCAGGACGGGGGAATAGTGGGCGTTTTGCTTTTGTAAGAACGAATCATTTTCAAACCAGTTTAGATTCTAACCGGGAACGGGGAACTAGCAACTCGAGACTGGTTTGCAAAATAGCATTCTGAATCGATCGGGCGGCACATATGTCTTGAACTACAGTCCAGGTCAAAGGCGGCGGGCGAGGGTGCCCGCCCCACACCAGTTCGACCTCTGCTAGTTTTCCGTGGGCATCGGCACGTTGGGTGCGACAGCCGGCCGTGGCGGCTTGGGGGGCATTGGAGCCTCCGCCAGCGTCGAGCCCCGGCGCAGTTCGATACCGCCGTGTTCGTTGTTGATTACCAAATGCGGGCCGCCGCCACCGATCGTGCCGCTGGCGGTCGCCTGCTCGTCGCCGTTGTCGACCTTCAAGGCCCCAAAATCGGTTTCGATTTCACCGCCGCGAGAGCGGGCGTCCAATTGGAAGCCAGCCTTATCAGGAACATAAATCTGGACATCACTGTTGCGGTTGCTTACCTGCATGCTGCCCAGCCTGCTCATGTGGATTTCTACCGCTCCGTTCTCGTTCTCCAGCCGCACATCTCCATTGACTCCGTCCAGCCGGATATCCTTCGACCGGGTCAGCAAGCGGAACGGGCCCATCAGGTCGCTGGCCCGCATGTCTCCGGAATCCATATCGAGGTCGCCGTTCAGTTTGGAGAACTCCATGTCGGTGCGGGCGGACTTGAAGCCGATGGGGCCGGCAATTTTCCCCAGCTTGATGGCATCGAACTCGCCGTTCAGTTGCAATCCGCCTTTTACATCCGCCACGGAAACGTCATCCGCTCGTCCCTGGACCGAGACATCCCCCGAGATGTTCGATACTCGTGCTGAGCCACCGGACAGGTTGAGGCTCACCTTGCCGCTGACATCAGAAGCGGCAGCGACGCCATGCTGGCTGGCAATTTCAACGTCTCCATCGCGGCCCTGCACGCTCACATCACCGCGGCGCGAGCTGATAACGACTGAGGCTTTGCGCGGGACGCTGACATCCAGATCGGTGGTAACCGCGTGGTCGCCGGCGCCCTGGGTATTGGCGTTCAAGGTGACGGTACTGCCGCTGACATTGATTTGGGGCCGGGTGGCGGGATTGAACTTGTCGGCTTCTCCCTGGCTGTCTGCGTTGATCCGTTTGTGCGCGGCCACGTGAATCTGGTTGTCGTCAGAGACCGTCAGATTCAACGTGCCTCGATCGTTCACTATGTGCAGGCTGCTACCCGGCGGAAAGGCCTGTTGCAGCTGGTCTTCGTAACTGTAGTTGTGTCCGAAGAAAGTGAAATCGTCGTCGCCCAGGTTGACGTGGTTGCGGATTTCATCCCAATTGAAGCGTGACGCCTGGGTCGCGGACATTCCGAAAAGGATCAGAAAGACCAGGAGCAAGACTCCGCCGGCTCCGATCCCGGCACAACGCGTGCCTTCCCTCTGGGCGCGCTGATACTCGATCAGCTTGATCACACCCCAGAGAATGATCAAGGCGGGCCAATAGGTCCCGAACCAGTGCAGCAGGGGCTCAGGGTGCAGGACCCGCATGGTGGTCAGCAGCAGCACCACCCCCAGCAGAATCATCACCACCGGGCCGGCTACGGAGCGCCGCTGTCTTGGTCGTTGAATCGGGGGCGGGGACTGTACTGGGCTAGCCATTTTTTACCTCCGGCTTCACTTCCGGGTATGGCGGCGGCACCTCGCCGCTCCCAACTCCGGGCGGCGGGGCTCCACTTGTTGGCGGCGGCCCCGCGAGGGGATCGGGGCCAGCCGTGCTCTGGAAGATCTTTACCAATCCGATCACGATCAGAAGCAGGGGCAGGGTGCGGCCGAATCTGATTATGCCCATGCTATCGAGCAGAAACTGGAATCCCAGAGTCAACAGGATGACGGGTCCCAGCAAGCCACGCCTGCAACTGCGCACGCGATCGAATCCCGGCGGGACTTCGCCCACCAGGCCCAACCGGCGCACCAGCAGCCAGCCACCTATGCCAATCAACACCAGCGGCCAGATCCGGTGAGCGCTGAAATCCCAGACATTGAGGGTATGCAGCAGGAAAATCACACCCAGACCGATGAGGATCAGCGCTCCCACCGGGGCCTTGCTTACGTCCAGCCGCTCGCCGCCGCTAAACGTGGTGCCTAACCCGAAGGGATCGGGGGGTTGCTGTCCCAGTTGAATGGCGCGTGCCGTACGCACAGAATCGATGATCTGATAGAAGTAGAAACCCGCGATCGCCAGTCCGAAGACTGTGCCCATGGCTTCGGTTCCGCTGCTTGCCCCCAGCACCAGCAGGGTGAAGATCACCAGATGGGCCAGGCCCTTGGCATATTGTCCGGTGTAGACGGCGCCCACGCCAAAGGGAAAGAAGCCGGCAAGAACGCCTGCCAGAGCAGGGTTAGGACCTGCGCCGGGTGCGGCCATAGGGCTGGCCGGGACAAAACCGGCGGCCGGAGGCGCCACGTTCGGCTGCACGCCTTCCAGACGCGCCGCCAGACAGTTCTCGCAATAGATCACTCCGTGCACCGAACGGGTGCAGTTGGCACACAGCGGTTTTCCGCAGGTGCGGCAAAATGCCACCTTCTCAATGTCTGGATGGTTGGCACAGTTCATGAAAGCCTCCTGTAAGTGGCGATCGTCACTACAGGCGGATCATTCGGGAGGGAGGCCAGCACGGGCTGGTCCTCTCCCTGGCTGTAGTTGCGTTCCTGTCTTGGCTCAGGTGGTCCACTGGTATTGTTGTCTTTCTTTTCTTTCTTGTTCTGCTCCTTGGGGGGGACTGCCGGCGGAGCGGTCACTCGTTTGAATTCCCGCACCCGCGATTCGATTTCATACACGAAGCGAATATTCTCGTAATACTTCACTACCCGGCCTGTGGTCTCGTAGTAGGCGCGCTTGATCGCGCTGGGCCGCAGGTCCACATGGCGCACGTCGCCCACTTTCACCCCCGCGAGGCTGAGGGAAATCGATAGCGAGAAGAATGCCATTCCGAATGACATGGCGAAGCGGGGCTGGCGGCTCATGGCCAGCAGCGGAGCGAATATCGGACGCAGCCACCCGGTCATCGTACCCATCCACGAGTTCTCGGTCGGGGCGCGGACGGTGACGCGCTTGCTCTCGTACCCGGTGGTGGCCACCAGGATGTTGTGCATCAGGGTGGCGGGCGGTTCCACCTCGGCCAGCGATTTCAGCCAGCGCCGCCCCGCGTCGGCCTCGGCGAACAGCGGCCCGCACACGGTGCACACCCGGGCGTGAGCCTGGAAGCTCTGCAATTTTGACCCGGTCAGGGTCGCGTCCAGGGCTTCATTCAGCAGCGCGTCGAATTCCGCGCATTGCATGCCGTTTTTGGTTTCGCCTGCCATCACATCACCTGCCTATAGGTACGTTGTAGCAGGCGGGCAAGTTCCGCCCGTCCGCGATTTATCCTTGATTTCACCGTGCCCTCCGGAACCTTGAGTACCGCGGCAATGTCTTTGTAATCCATGTCCTGCAGGTCGCGCAGGATGACCGCCTCGCGCAGTTCGGGCGAAAGCTTCTGCAGGGCGCGGTGGATGAGTTCCCGAGTTTCGCGGCTCTGAATGCTGGAATCGGCCCCCGGCGCTTTGTCCTCGATCTTCTCGCTTAGTGGCATGGCGTCTTCGTGTTCCGACGGCGTGGTGTCCAGCGATTCGGTCATCCTGTCCTGCTTGCCCTTGCGGAAATGGTCCACCAGCAAGTTGCGGGTGATGGTCGTGACCCAGGTCATGAACGCTCCCCGCTCGACATCGTAAGAACTCAGAGTGCGGAACATCTTGATGAAGACCTCCTGGGTAAGGTCCTGGGCATCGTTGCCCGATCCGGCGAAACGATAGCAAATGTTGTAGATTCGCCGGTTGTAGCGCTGCACAATCTCCTCCCAGGCCACGACGTCGCCGGCGATGCAGCGACGGACCAGCATGGCAACGACCTGGGCGTCTTCCAACCCGCACTCCCCGGAACTCCTGGTCTTTCACCCGGCACACCCCGGGCTATAACACCACAATACAGATACGTTTTTGTGGCCCCAAAAGTTCTTGCGATCTATAAGGCAAGGCATTGTAGCAGGGGGTGCAACTGATAGACGAACAAAAGGCGAATATGCTGAGAACTGGGAACTCAGGACTGGAAACTGGTTTATTAAAACTGGTTTATGAAAAGCTCGATCCGGCCGGAAACTAATCGTTCCGGTTCTTCCAGGCAAGAAGGCGTCGCAGCCCCAGCGAGAGGCCGGTAAACCCAGCAGGGCGAACCGGACTATTCGCTGGTGAAGTAATCCACCGTCACTGGATTTTCAAACAGGGAATAGTCGCGAGTCACGACCGTGATTCCGCTTTCGGTCACAAAGTAGCGCTGACGGTCAGCCTCGCTGTCATATCCGATGGTGGTGCCTTCCGGAATGTGCACGTCGCGATCGATGATGGCCTTTCGGATGCGGCAGTGCCGTCCCACATTCACGTGGGAAAATAGAATGCTGTTCTCCACTTCACTATAGGAGTTCACCCGCACATCGGGCGAAACCACGCTGCCCTTCACCAGGCTGCCGGAAACGATGCAGCCGGCCGAAACAATGGAATCGACCGCCGTTCCGGTTCGTCCGGCTTCGGCAAAAACAAACTTTGCCGGCGGATATTGGCGCTGGTGAGTGCGAATGGGCCAGTCCGAATCGTACAAGTTGAACACTGGCGACACCGCCACGATGTCCATGTTGGCTTCGTAATAGGCTTCCAGCGTTCCCACATCTCGCCAGTACAGCGCTTCTTTCTTGTTTTCATCCACGAAGTCGTAGGTATAAACGCGATAATCGTCCGCCATTTTGGGCAGGATGTCCTTGCCGAAATCGTGGCTGGAGGCGGGGTCCTCCGCATCCTTCAGAAGCACGGGGATGAGCACATCGGTATTGAACAGATAAATGCCCATCGAGGCGCACACCTTGTCGGGATTCGATGGAGAGCGCAGCTTGGTGATCTTCGGCTTCTCCTCAAAACCCAGCACCCGGTGATCGCGGTCCACGTCCACCACTCCGAAGCGGGCCACCTCGCCGGGATCGATCTGGATCGTGGCCAGGGTCACGTCCGCGCCCGAGTCATTGTGCCGTTCCGCCATCAAACCGTAGTTCATCTTGTAGATGTGATCGCCGGAGAGGATGATCACGTGCTTGGGCTGCTCCGAGCCGATCGAATAAATATTCTGGTACACGGCGTCGGCCGTGCCCTGGTACCACTGATCGCTGACCCGCTTCATCGGGGGCAGCACCTCGATGAACTCTCCCATCTCGCTGCCCATGATGTTCCAGCCTTCGCGAATGTGCCGGTTCAGAGATAACGCCTTGTACTGGGTGAGGATATAAACCCGGCGCAGGTCGGAGTTGACGCAGTTGGAAAGCGTGACGTCGATGATGCGATAGATTCCGCCGAAGGTGACAGCAGGCTTGGCGCGGTCACGAGTGAGCGGATACAACCGCTCGCCCGCGCCTCCAGCTAGTAAGACTCCCAGCGTGTCTTTCATAGCTCGTCCGCCTCGATGGGATTACTGGCTCGTGGAAAGCTCCGCCGTCCCTGATTTTCGGAGGCCGCAGAACGCGACAGTGTACCAGATACGGTCGCCTATTTGTCCCGGGACACCGATGGCCAGATCTCCTTCTGCCCATGTTCACCTTGATGGATGGTTGCGGCGCTCATGCAGACGGTGGAAAATCCGGCTCACGGGGTTCGAATCGTGGAAGTCGCGGAAATTCGTGCAGCAGCTAAAACTCCCCATCCTGAGCGCAGAAAGATGCTTCGCTCGCGAAACGTCCTTGGGAGTCGATGAGCCTGCCCCGAGCGAAGTCGAGGGACCCTATAGAGCTGATTGCTCCGTGGAGGAGTAGGGGTCCCTCAACCTTGCTCTCACCGCGCGTGCGCGGCTCGAGACGGCGCTCGGGATGACAGATTTTGTCGTTCTAGAGCTACCCGAGACCAAAGTAACGGCATGAATTACCAAAGCGCATGCACATGGGACATCTGTTCGCTGTGGGTTGCGGGTGAGATGGTGTCTTGACGTCGAAAGAAGCCGGAGCCCATGGGAAGAGAAGACTACCTCGAAGAAATCCACATCCGGATCCTGCGCGTAACCGAAGACCTGCGCGCCATTCAACGCCACCTCAATTGTGCCGCCATGGAAGCTCCCAGCGACCCCGAGCTCATGGAAGCCCTCAGCGCGCTGCCGGAGATGGATGCGCTCCAGATGCTGAAATCGTCACTCGACCAGATGCGCCACTTCCTCTGGTTCTACATGCAGGTGATGACCAACGAATCCGAATCAGGCGAGAGGCTGCGGCAAAGCATCCGCCAGAAAGTTTCCGCCGACGCGATGCTCAGCCCGGAAGGGTCGTTTCTGGAAAAATTCAAGAACGCCTCAGACACCGCACTGCTGCGCTATCTTTCCGACGGCAAACACCGGAAGCCGAACTAGACTGGCGGCAGTTTTCAGGCGTCAGTCTTACAGACGCCAGGCGTCAGACGGCAGACCAACCCCAAGTCTCACCTCAACTCGGCGCTCCCTTGCAAAAAGGAAACCCTGCACCGATCACTCACTCTCATCAGAATCGAAACACAATCCCTGATGAGTAGCGGAAGCTATTCTGGCGGTTACCCAGGCTGCTGGAGAGTCCGGTCAATAACGCATCGCTCGCGTTGAACTGCGTGCGGACGTAATCCACCTGCACAGCCCGGATGGCGAAATGTCGTGTCATGCCGATATCAATGCCACCGCCAAAGGCCATGGCAAAGGCATTGGCACTGGTAAGGCCGGTGGAGATGCCGCCGATGATCGGTACGTTGACACCCGCGCCCAGGCTGGAATGTGCTGCGCCGAACAAGGCGTGGGCGAAGACGGCGCTTCTGCCAAATCCGGCCGTTACCGTCGGACCGAACAAGTAATTGGTGACGTGCTGGTAGGTGGACGCCGAAAAACCCGATGTCGACAAAGAAAACGGGCTAAGGAAGGAGCCGCTTACATCGGCTGTCACACCCAGGTAGCGGTTGAGATTGAAAGTGCCCTGTCCTTCCCACCCGTTAAAGCCGTTGCTGCCGTTGCGCAGATAAGAATATCCGCCGAACACGGTCGCCCGTGTCCCGTACTCGCCGCCGGCGGGCATGGCTCCGCGATTTTGGGCGGCGAGCGTCAACGGCAAACATAAAACGACAGGCATCAAGATTCCGAATTTCCGCATTTTCTTTTTTCTCCTCGGCGAAGGGCGTCGCAAGCAGGTGTGATGCGTAGAGGAAGAGAAAAAGAATTCAGTTGCGAAGATTTATTGCTGAGAGACGTCCGCAATGTTAAGCGAAACTTAAAGAGGAGGCGTTGAGCATTTGCGAATTCAGGTGGCGTTCAGCTTCCTGCTCCATGTGAGCGCTACTCCAGCGTCACCGACTTCACCAGATTGCGCGGTCGGTCCACGTCCAATCCTTTTTTCACCGTCATGTAGTAAGCGAACAACTGCAGCGGCACAATTTCCAAAAGCGGCAGCAGCAACTCCGTTGATTGTGGAACGAAGATAGTGTGGTCCGCCAGGCGGGGAAGCTCTTCATCGCCTTCGGAAGCGATCGCAATCACCTGCGCCGACTGCTGCTTGAACCGTCGTATGTTGGCCAGGTTCTTCTCGTAGCGCAGCACCGATTCGGAATCCTCACGGTCGCAAGTCGCGATGATCACGACCGGCAGGTTCTCGTCGATCATTGCGTTGGGACCGTGTTTGGTCTCGCCGGTGGGATAACCTTCGGCGTGGATGTAGGAAACTTCTTTGAGTTTGAGGGCGCCGTCCATGGCGACGGGATAGTGGATGGCGCGGCCCATGAACAGGAAATCCTGCACCTTGTAATATTGTTCGGCCAGTTGCTCGCAGGCCGCGGGCGCAGACTTCAGTAGAGCTTCCATCTTCCCTGGCAAATCAAGCAGTTCGCGGATGTAATGCCGCCTCTGTTCTTTGGCAAACTTGCCGCGCACCTGTCCCAGGTAAAGCGCAAACAAGTAGAGCACCGCCATCTGCGCGGTAAAGGCTTTGGTCGAAGCGATGCTGATCTCCGGCCCGGCATGGGTGTAGAGCACGCCGTCGGCCTCGCGCGCGATGGTGGAATCGACGACGTTCGAGATGGCAATGGTGCGCGAGCCTTTGGCTTTAGCTTCGCGCTGGGCCGCGGTGGTATCGGCGGTTTCGCCAGACTGGGTGATGACAATGGTGACTTCGCCCGGGCCGATCAGCGGATTGCGATATTCGAATTCGCTGGCGTAGTCCACGTCCACGGGGATGTTGACCAGGTCCTGAATCATGTACTGGCCAACCATGCCGGCATGGCGACTGGTT
The DNA here is from genome assembly GCA_050745885.1 of Terriglobales bacterium. Taxonomy (GTDB): domain Bacteria; phylum Acidobacteriota; class Terriglobia; order Terriglobales; family Acidobacteriaceae; genus JAIQFF01. The sequence continues at coordinate 5,601 of JBOGLD010000046.1, read as the reverse complement.
CCGGAAGCCACGATGTTGATCCGCCGCAACGCGCGCAGCTCGTCGGTGCTGATGCGGACTTCGTCGAGCCGGACCACCGCCTCTTCGAGCGACACCCGGGGCGCGATCGTGTCCCGCAGGCCCTGCGGCTGCTCGAAGATTTCCTTCAGCATGTAATGGGGAAATCCCCCTTTGTCAGCCATTCAATTTCTCCTCAGGGCTTCGAAAGTAGCGCCGCCGGCGCTACCAGATTCCAACTCCACGCACGACCGTACTTCTTACTTCGCCGCTCGGGCTCAATACCACCAGGTCGGCAGGCGCGCCGGCCTGGATCGAGCCTCCGTTCTTGACTCCCGCGACCCGCGCCGGATTCAAGGTCGCCAGGCACACCGCCTGCTGCAAGTCCCACTGGGCAAACTGCATGACGTTACGCACCGCCCGGTCCATGGTCAGGACACTGCCCGCCAATGATTCTCCCACCATGCACCGGCCGTCTTTCACTTCGACTTCGAGCGAACCCAGCCGATAGCGGCCGTTGGGCATGCCGGTGGCGGCGGTAGCGTCCGTGATCAGCACCGCGGCTTCCGGTCCTTTGGCCTTCAGGAAAAGTTGCACGATCACGGGATCGAGGTGGATGCCGTCCGCGATGATGTCGGCGGAAAGTCGCGCATCGGTCAGCACTTCGCCCAGAATTCCGGGATCGCGATGGTCGAGCGGCCGCATCGCGTTAAAGGTATGAGTGGCATGGCGGGCGCCGGCGGCGAAACCGGCGCGGGCCGCATCCAGATCGGCGTTGGAGTGGCCCAGACTCACGCAAACTCCGCGAGCCGCCGCCTGGGTAATGACTTCGAGAGCGCCCGGCAATTCAGGAGCGATCGTTAGCACCCGAATGTGTCCCCGCGCCGCTTGCCAGAAGCCATCAAAAGCCGCCGGGGACGGAGCCAGCAGGTTTTCCGGAGGATGGACCCCGCGCCGGATATGGCTGATGAATGGGCCTTCGAGGTGAATTCCCAGCGGGCACGCCCGTAATTTTCCGGCTTGCAACTCGGAGGTTTGTGGATTTCGCTCCGCAGCTTCGATGGCGTCCGCCAGCCGCCCCAAAGCGGATAGAGTCGCATCCATCGGCGCGGTAACTGTCGTCGGGAAATAACTGGTCACTCCGTGGGACGCCAGCAGCCGCTCCACGGCCGGCAGCGCGCCAGTACCGGCTTCCATTACATCGTGCCCGGCGCCGCCGTGAATGTGGATGTCAATAAAGCCGGGCGCGAGTATGCCGTCGCCAAAATCCACCAAACGGCAATTTCCAGGAACTTCGCGGCGCGCCCGCGAGCTTACTTCAACCATGACCCCGTCTTCCACCAGCAGCAGCGGCTGCTCGATCCGCTCCCGCGGCATAAACAAGGTCGTGGCAGTAAGCGCGATCATAGATGTCTAGATCATGAAGGACTGGGTTGTCAGCGAAGCATCATTCTATAGGAAAATTCCGCTGGGCCTTTTGCGAAGGGTCCATGGGATGAGAGATGCAGATGGTGAAACCCCAAGTGGCGCATGCGCCCGGCCAACCCCGCTCCGAGTGCTATACTTTCTAATGGAATCAGGCGCCTGGGCCCGGAATGCCTTCGGCCCGCGTGGTTCCGATCATCGCTTCCATCGACCTTGTCGGGGCGTGGCTCAGCCTGGTAGAGCACCTGGTTCGGGACCAGGGGGTCGGAGGTTCAAATCCTCTCGCCCCGACCAATTCAAAACAAAGCCACTGTGCGGTTGTCACTCCGGCTGCAAATACTAAGGCGGTGGGCGGCCCACTCAAGCCTGGTTTTGGCTTGAGTGCGGTCGTTTTCAAATGTTGTCCTTCGGCGGGTGTCCCATGCTTTCTCCACCACATTGGCCCTGACTTCGGGCCTGTTCCATCCTTTTCGCGCTCTGTGCGAAAAGGGTGGGGGACGGGATCATTCGTACATGGTGGGGCGCAGACCGGTTGAGGGCGAACTTGGAATCCCAAGAGCGGCAACGATCGCGGAATCCCACCCTTCGAAAAGCGCGAAGGGTGGGGCACCCCACGGGAGTGGTAGTCTCAGGAACGAAGAGAGAAAAGGTGGGCCACCCGCCTGGGTTGTCACTGATCACACTTGCGGGCGGCGGAGGATGGGTCCATCCAAACAGGCCGATCCGCCTGTCTGTACTTTGTTGGGCCACCTTCGGAGTGATTGCCCTCTATGTGAGGATTACGAGAGAGACTCGCAAAACGCGCCGAGTTAAGAAACCACTGGAATCTCAACTGTTGTAACCAGGCGTTCTCACAACTCTGCGCTTTTTCTTCGCCAGATAGGCGAAAGGAAAGCGCAAACTTGTGCTATGGCGATTTTTCACCAGTTGTCCGGTCGATGCCCGAGTTTTCAAGTTGTTTCAGTTAATTGTTTGCGCGTCCCGCCGGTACTTCCAATGGAATATCCAGCGTTCCAATCCGCTGGTTGTGACGATCCATTACTCCCAAGCGTAGGATGTATCGCCCGGGCTTGACCTCGAGATCGAGATGCCCGGGGAAGCCGTCACGGAGCACGCCGCGGTAAGTCTCCAACCGCAAGTTGGCGTCTATGGTTTTCGATGTTGCGCCGGCTAGCTTCCAATTTTTATCGAGCGCAACGGCGCTGAACTCCACGACGGCATTCTTCCGCTGATCAGGCGCGTCCGCGAAATCGAGGTCTGCGGGAACCACCGCAAAATCAATGCTCACCGATTTTCGTTCCCCACTCGGAGGCAGCACCTGCACCTTCATCAGCAGTCTGGTGCTCTCCGGAACAGTGCGCTGCATTGCCTCCGCGAACAGTTGGTCGGCAGCATCGGCATCCCGAGGCATCTCCGCGAGCGCGTAGTAGCCGCTCCTGTGACGAGTCTTTGCACCCTCGACCGCAACTTTTACTTCGATCTTTCGGTACCTGCCATTCCATTCGTGGTTCTTGGGAACGTACGCCAGCGTGTAATAATTCGTGCCCTCATCGAGAATCTCCCGCATCTCGTCTGCCAGATTGTTCCGGTTATAGAAAGCCTGTCCGCCGGTTTGGTTCGCGATGTCTTTCATTGCAAACTGCGTGTTCCATTGCCTATCGATGCCCCGAGCCATTTGTGCCCCGCTCGGGGCGCTTCTCAAACTTACATCCATTCCGTCAGATGCCAGTCCGCGAACGTTGATCGGATACACCGCAATCTGTTCGGACGATAGCGCCCCCAAACTCTCGTGCAAATCCTCTTCGTAAGACGCGTGGTTCGGAGCAAAAGGATTTTGGTCGAGATCCGGGCTAAACCCCACGGGAAAATCGCTCGACAGCCAAATCAGATTTTTCCGGCCAGAGTACCCGGCAACGGCGTGCGCCAGCATTCGCAGGCTCTTAAGTGTCGTGCGCTGGCGCACGTCGATCTGATACTCCTGTTCGTTTTCCAGTGCCTGAGCCAGATGTGTAGGACTCACCTGACGGCCGCCCATACTCATCATCGCGGTGAACTCCGCATCCATGGATTCCGCGTTCTCCAAATCCTCTTCTGATGTATTAAGACGAGCGCTTTCATTCCTGTCCAGCAGCGCCTTAGCTGCTGCGACTAACGCCTCGGAGCTCTGCGTGAACCCCTGCACCATTTTTAGATTTCCACCCAGGGTGAACAACGCCACCGGCTGTCCCGGTGGAAGAGAGCCGAGGAAATTGATCATCTGCTGCCGTGCATAGGCTCGCTCTTCAATAACAGTGTTTAGCATGTCGAGCAGAACGATCGTGATCGCGTGACCGGGAGGCGGGTTGTTGTAGTTCGTGAACTGATGCTCGGGTAGGGGAGGATGCGAGTTCGCAACCGTCACGTCGGTGCTCGAATGAGCCGCAAATCCGGCGATGATTTGGGGTCGGCTGTCCTCTAGCACGGTGAAGTCGGTGGGTTTGAGATTGCGAACCAACTGGCCGCCTCTTCCCGTGACCACAATGTCCACCAGCACCAGTCGGCTGGTTGCGCGAAAGGTTGGGTTCTGGGCAGAAGTTGTTCGTGGCGCATGAGCTGTGCTTTGAGCTAGCAATGCTAGACAGCCGCACACCACGACGCCACACACGAGCAGGAAACAAGAACGCATTGGTTGTTGCCTCCCCTTCGCCCCTTCCGTAGTCACGGCTTAATTACATTTTCATTATGCTCCCCTCGTCAATTCCTGATAACAGGCGTTCTCACAAGCTTGCGCCGTTTGTTCGCCAAAAACCAAGGTTAATGAGTGCTATCGCGATTTTCAACAATTGGTGGGGTCCGCTGCTGGGCTGCCTACAGGCAGGGCTCGAAAAACGAGGACTAGCGAACCAAGGGCCGGCCTTGAGCATACAATTTGGTAGATGCCAGAAATGGCGGTGGCTCATGGCTTCGCGTTCCTTAGGGAAACTCGCCGTCCGAGCTGTAGTTCTTGCCGTTTTCATGATCGTTCCGCTAGCGCTTTCGAGCTGTGGGTATGGAACCAACACCTGTGCGATTTCGGCGAGTGTCACTCCTGCAACCGCAACTGCTGACCACACAGTTGCGCCTCCGGGAAACGAAGCCCAGTTTCGTCTTTCCTCTCAAGTGACTGGAAACTGCCCGTTGGTGCCAGACTCACAGGGCGTGTGGTCAACGTCAGACCCTGTGAACACAAGTCTCACAGCAATACAGGCGCAACCCGGAAACAACGTAACTGCAACTTGCCTAGGCGCGACCTCAGGGCCGGTGACGATCAGCAACAGCAGCACGATCCGGGGCAAGACATTCGCACCTGCGACTCTGACCTGCAATTAGCGTTTTGTGCCCGTCGAGCCCCTCCGGGGAATCCCGTTTGACTGTCAGTGAGTGAAATGGGGATTTCTCACCAACTACTTCAGCATTTTGCTGGTCCGACTAATACATGACCAAAGCTATGACCCACAGGCACGCGAGTCCAAAAGACGCCAAGGCGACCGAAGAGCACACAGGCCCTTTTCCCACGAGCGAAAGGACAAGTGCAAGCACCGATGCGGCAAAGCCGCGCCTAGAAGACGCAAGTGCGAAAGCGTATTTCCCAGAGCCTTCTGGCAAGCTGTTCGCATGCAAGGCTACCAGCAACACAGATAACCCGATTGCTGAAACAAGAATGAGGGCTGCAAATGCTAGGACGCTGCGCCACGCAGGAGCGACGAAACGAGGTTTTGAAGTCAGCCATCGGACCCAAGCCCAAATCAGAGAGGGGATGGGTAAAAGGTACCCGGCCAGTCCGATGAAAAACATCGGTTTCTTCTCCGTTCTGATTTTAGACAGAAGCCAGCCGGATATTCCCCATTACTGATGTAACCAGATGGGATGAGAAGGCCGGTCTCCGGACGGGATGCTGTACGCTCCCAAGTTATCGACGTGCTCAAGGCACAGATAAAAAGGAGACCGGCAATGAAGAAGGTTAGCATCGCGGTGACCAAGCAAGGCAGAAATCTTTCTCAACCAACACGGACTATCGGCCTGGATCTGGGAGATCGCAATAGCTGGTATTGCGTGCTGGACGAGGCGGGCCAGATCCAGCTGGAGCAGCGCGTGCGCACGACGGCGAAAGCTCTGGGCGAAGTCTTCGGCGGAATGCCGCGCTGCCGAATCGTGCTGGAG
>JBOGLD010000045.1:0-12565 GCA_050745885.1 Terriglobales bacterium | reverse complement strand
CAGCCACGCTGCAGAACGCCCAGAACCAGCTTCGCGAGATGATTGCTCGCGACCACAATCGGGCTTCGGTCGTCTTCTGGTCGCTTTCGAACGAGACTCCGGTCAAGCCTGCGCGGGTCACGTTTTTGCGGCAGCTCGCCGAGAGCGCACGGCGGCAGGACTCGACCCGTTTGATCACCTCGGCGTTGAACCATATCGACGAACCCGGCCCGGACGTGAGGGTGCTCAATGACCCGGTTGGCGAATATCTCGATGTGCTGGGACTGAATGAGTATCTTGGCTGGTATGGAGGACGTCCCGAAGACGCCGACCGCATGCAGTGGAAGTTCTCCTGGGACAAGCCCGTGATCGTGAGCGAATTCGGCGCCGGCGCTCCGTACGGCAGACACGGCGAAGCCGACGAACGCTGGACCGAGGAGTACCAGGCCAACCTCTATCAGCACCAGATCGTTATGCTGAAAAAGATCCCATCGCTGGCGGGTATGTCGCCCTGGGTCCTGATGGATTTCCACTCACCACGCCGTTTGCTGCCCGGCGTTCAGGATTACTACAATCGCAAAGGACTGATTTCGAATATCGGACAGCACAAGCAGGCGTTCTACGTATTGCAGAAATTCTATCGGGAAATGGAGTCGTCCAAATAGCCGGCCGCTTCGAGCCTAGGCTTGGGTGCGATCCAAAAATTCCGAGTGCCAAGCCATCTGGATGGCTTCCAATTTGCCCTCGTTCGACTTCTTGGGATCGTCCTTGAACTCGGGTAGCTCGGTGACCAGGCGGTGCAACTCGGTGAAGCGCACGGCCAGCGGATCAGTTTCGGGGTGCTTTTCAGAGAGCAGGATTCCGAGGTCGTCGGCATCGTCCCACGTGAGCTCTTTCGGCATGCATGCTCCTTGGAAAACCGTCGTTGGTTCGTTGGCCATTGGTCGCTGGCATTGGTTGTTGGCCAACGACCAGGGGCCAACGACCGCTTTAATGTTCTTCCGAAACGTAATTCCGATTCCAGGCTGGAATCTCAACCACCACCTTGCCGGGCTTGTTGATCACTGCCTGGCAGCCGAGTCGGGAGTTTAACTGTAAGTCGGCGGCCATGTCCAGCCGGTCGGCTTCGTCGTCATCCATTTCGGAAAGATTCTCGGCGCCTTCCTTCACCCAGATGTGACAAGTGGTGCAGGCACAATTGCCGCCGCAGGCGTGGTCCAGCCGGATGCCGTTGTTGAGCGCCACGTCGAGCAGCGATTCTTGCTTGCCGTGGTCCTTATACGGCAGCTTGCCGTGCTCGAACTGCACCGTCTTGCCTTCCGGCAAAAACGTAACCTGGACGGTGTTCTCGCCCGGAGGATCGACCGTTGCCGTTCCCGCGCCCTGAGTTTTATCTTCTGCCATTACGACTCCTAATCTAGAATCTCCGTCGTTCCTGAACGACTAATGACTGACGACGCCTCATTCAAACTCCGCCTTGGCCACCGGGTGGGGCGCGTCCGGCCCTTCTCCCAGGTCCGCCTCATCCATAGTCTTGCCCTTGAGGGCGGTCGACACCGCGCTATCCATCATCAGTTCGGCCAGCCGCATGGTGCCCTGGTTCAGCGCGTCAATGGCGGTGCGGATCGCCTGATAGTCGTCCTCACCCTTCACTTGGTTCAACCCCTTTTCCAGCTTGGCGATGCGCTTCTTCTCGTCGCTGGTGAGCTGTCCCCATGCCGGACTCTTCTTTCCTTTTCCAAGCGCAGCCAGGATGGTGTCAGCTTCGTTCCGCGCCTCGATCGCCTGGCGCTGACGGAAATCTTCTTCCGCCGAGTCAAACGAATCGAGAATCATGCTTTCGACCTGCTCATCGCTCAGTCCGTAGCTGGGCTGAACTTCGATTTCCGCTTCCTTCCCGCTGCGCTGTTCCCGGGCGGAGACGTGCAGAATGCCATTTGCATCGATCAGGAACTTGACCTCGACGCGAGGGATTCCCGCCGGCATCGGCGGAATGCCCTTCAGGTCAAAGCGTGCCAGGGACCGGCAATCCTTTGCCAGTTCCCGCTCGCCCTGAAGAACGTGGATGGCAACATTGGCCTGGCCGTCCACTTGCGTGGTGTAGTGCTGCGTGGCTGAAGCGGGAATCGTCGAGTTGCGCAGGATAATCTTGTCGGTTACTCCGCCGGCCACTTCAATGCCGAGCGACAAGGGAGTGACATCGAGCAGCAACATGTTTTCCGTGGCTTCGGAACCGCCGGCAAGAATATTGGCCTGCACCGCGGCCCCCAGGGCCACAACCTCGTCCGGATTCAGATCGGTGTGCGGCTTTCGGCGGAACATTTCTTCGACCAGCACGCGCACTTTGGGAATTCGCGTGGAGCCGCCGACCAGCACCACTTCGTCGATCTGTTCGGGCTTCATTCCGGCGTCTTTCAGGGCCTGCCTGCACGGGCCCACGGTGCGATCGACGATGGGCTGAATCAGTTGCTCGAACTGCTCCTGCGTGACTTCCCTCAGATAGTGTCGGCCGCCCGGCAGTTCAACTTCGAGTTTGGCCACGGGCTGCGAAGAAAGCGCAATCTTGGCTTCGATGACGGCTTTGCGGATAGTCGCTACCACTTCGCCATTGCGCGAAACATCCAGGCCCATGTCACCGCGAATATCGTCGAGCGCAATCGTGATCAGCAGGTTGTCGATATCATCGCCGCCCAGATGGGTGTCGCCGTTGGTCGCAACGACCTCGAAGATTCCGTCATGCAATTTGAGGATGGATACATCGAAGGTGCCGCCACCAAGGTCGTACACGGCGACGATGCCGTTCTGCTTCTTATCGAGGCCGTAGGCCAGGGAAGCAGCGGTAGGTTCGTTGACCAGGCGCAGCACTTCCAGCCCCGCGATTCGGCCCGCATCTTTGGTGGCCTGCCGCTGGGCATCGTTGAAGTAAGCAGGCACGGTGATGACCGCCTTGGTCACTGGCGCGTTAAAGAATCGTTCGGCATTGCGTTTGAGTTGGCGCAAAACCAATGCTGAAATCTCAGGCGGCGTGAAGGTCTTCTCGCCCAACCGAATACGTAGAACTTCGCCAGGCTGGAGATCGTCAGCCAGGCGAAAGGGAAACAGCTTCAGCTCCTGCTGGATATCTTCGACACCGCGCCCCATCAGCCGCTTGATTGAGTACACCGCGCGTTCGGGAGTTTCGATCAGATATTTGCGGGCCGCGTTGCCCACGATGATCTGATCCTTGTCGTCCATCGCGACCACGGAAGGCACCAGGTTCAAACCATCCTCGCCCGGGATCACAACAGGTCTATCCCCCTGCATGAAAGCCACCAGGGAGTTGGTGGTCCCGAGGTCGATGCCGACGATGCGTTCGTTAGACATAGCGTTTAGCAATTAGCACTTGGGTCTTTGGCACTGGGCCACAACAGGTTCTTGAAACTCAGCCATTCTGGGCGAAAGAGCCAATTGCCAATTGCTAAGTGCTGCCTTCCAGTGCTTCATTCACGTCCCTTACCAGATTCCTGATATAGCTCCGCCGGTTGAGCAGATCGACCATGCGATCGAGCGTCGCGCGCCGTTCTTCGTCGCTGTCGAGATCAATTGCACGATCCCAATGGTCCCAGTGATTCTTTAGCTCTTCTGCCAACTCTTCGTACTTCTTCTCGAACTGCGCCCTGTGCGCTTCCAGATCTTTCACCAGGGCGGGATCGGCCTCGCCCATCTTCTGGTTCATACGCAGCTCTTCGAGCTGCATATTCAGTTCAAACACTTCCTCCAGCAGATCAGGAGGCACGATCTGTTTTTTCACTTCGCCACTGGCGCGCGCCTGCTCGGTGGCGGTCTTCGATTGCTCTTCGAGTTCTATCCCCTCCAGTCGCAGCAAGTACTGGGTGCGACGGATGGGATCTTTCAAAGTCCGGTAGGAGTCGTTGAGCAGGGAACTCTGCTGCAGGCTCCATTCCTGTTCCTGCTTCTCCGAGCGGGCGTTGAGATCGGGATGAAGCTTCCGGCTCAACCCGTAAAACTCCCGCTCCAGGCGCGCAACATCCAGGTTCAGCTTCCGCGGCATTCCGAAGAACGAGAAGTAGTCTACCGGCAGAGGTGGCTGCACTTTGCCGCACGCGCGGCAGAACTGGGCGGCCCGCATCTCGCCGCACGACCAGCAACTGGCAGTCGCCTCGCCGCTTCCGGCCGTTGCGATCGTCTTTGAAGTATCAAGCGTCATTAATCTTTGCTCGTGTGGCCTTGCCCGTGTGGCCTTGACTGTGTGGCCGCGGGCGACTCGCCCGCGAGCGGCGCATGCACAACAAAACCTCAGGGATTTCCAGTCATTTTTCTCCGGGGATCGGAGAAGCCAAGGCGGAGCGCGGAGGGCCTTGCCGCTCCAGGCTTTTCGCGGGCGAGTCGCCCGCGACCACACAAACCAGACAGACCGCACGGTTACCCTGAGAATGACGTCCCGCAGCCGCACGACTTCGATGCATTCGGGTTGACGAACACGAATCCCTGCTGCATCAGAGTCTCCTGATAATCCAAAACCATCCCGTTCAGGTAGATGAACGATTTCGGATCCACAAACACGCGCACATCCCCGAACTGGAAGATGCGGTCGCGCTCGCGCGGCTGGGTATCAAACCGGATGTTATAGCTCAGGCCCGAACACCCACCGCCCTGCACGCCCAGACGCAGTCCGCCCTGTTCCGGCGAAATGCCTTCCTTGACGATGGCCGTCCGCACCTTGGCCAGCGCTTTGTCCGTGACCTTCACGCCACCCTTGGCCGGGGCGGTTGGCTTGGTCGTTTCTTCCGTCGTCGTTGCCATAAATGATCCAAAAAACCGGCAGCTTCCACTGAGAGCTGACAGCTCTCGGCTTATTTCGCTTCGGCTGCTACCGGCTTCGCCGCGCCCTGCTTGGCCTTCCAATCATGGATCGCCGCCCGGATGGCATCTTCCGCCAGCACCGAACAGTGAATCTTCACCGGAGGAAGCGCGAGCTCCTTTACGATTTCCGTGTTCTTGATCTGCAGCGCTTCGTCCACAGTCTTGCCCTTCACCCACTCGGTGGCCAGGGAAGACGACGCGATCGCGGAACCGCAGCCGAAGGTCTTGAACTTCGCGTCTTCGATGATGTTGGTCTGTGGATTGACCTTGATCTGCAGCTTCATTACGTCGCCGCACTCCGGCGCGCCCACAAGACCAGTCCCGACTTCGTTGCTGTTCTTGTCCATCGAGCCCACGTTGCGCGGGTTTGAGTAATGATCGAGAACCTTATCGCTATATGCCATTTTTGACTCTCTCCTGAAAAATTAAACTCGTGTCATCCTGAGCGGAGCTTGATCGGTTGCTCTGCAACCGATCAACGGAGTCGAAGGACCCCTACCCTCTTTCGCCCTTTCAGGGCTGGGATGTTTTCTCACTTCTTACCCAGGGCTTACGCCCTGGGCTCTATTCTTGTTCCGCTTCGCGGCGCTGAACTTCGTCCAGCGCTTTGCATCTGCCAAACTTACTCCGCTGCCCACTTAACGCTCTTCAGATCCACGCCTTCTTTCGCCATCTCGTACAGGGGCGAAAGCTCGCGCAACCGTTCGACCGTCTCGACGACCCGGTCGGCCACGTAATCCACTTCGCCCTCGGTGTTGAAGCGGCCGATGCCGAAGCGAATCGAGCTGTGCGCCAGATCGTCGCCCGTCCCCAGAGCCTTCAGTACATAAGAGGGCTCCAGAGTCGCCGAGGTACATGCCGAGCCGCTCGAAACTGCGATGTCGTTGATGCCCATCAGCAGTGACTCGCCTTCAACGTACGCAAAGCTGATATTCAGATTGCCGGGCAGGCGCTGCTCCATGGAACCGTTGATGTACACCTCGTCCAGCCGGCCCATGATGCGATCGCGCAGCCGGTTCCGAAGCCCTGCCAGATGGCATGCTTCCTTCGCCATCTCTTCCGAGGCAATGGCGCAGGCTTTCCCCAGCCCGACGATTCCGGGGACATTGAGGGTCCCGGAACGCATGCCGCGCTCGTGTCCGCCGCCATCGATGATTGCTGAAATCTGCACCCGGGGATTCTTGCGCCGCACGTACAAGGCGCCGACCCCCTTGGGTCCGTACATTTTGTGGGCTGAGATCGACATCACGTCGATGTTCATCTTGTTCACGTCAATCGGAATCTTGCCCACCGCCTGGGTGGCGTCGGTATGGAAGATGACGCCGCGCTCGTGACAGAGTTTCCCGATTTCCGCTACCGGCTGTACCACCCCGATCTCGTTGTTGGCCGCCATGATCGTCACCAGGATGGTCTTGTCATCCATGAGGCGCTTCAACTCTTCCAGGTCGATCAGTCCGTCCTTTTGCACCGGCATATAAGTGACGCGGTAGCCATACTTCTCCAGCCGCTTGCAGGTATCGAGCACGGCCTTGTGTTCGGTCACGGCGGTGATGATGTGGTTGCCCTTTTCCTTGTACATCTCGGCCACGCCCTTAATGGCGAGATTGTCGCTTTCCGTGGCTCCCGAAGTAAAAATGATCTCTTTGGGAGTCGCGCCCACCAGTTTCGCCACGCGCTCACGCGCAGTTTCGACGCCTTCCTCACCCGCCCAGCCGAACGAATGGTTGCGGCTGGCGGCGTTGCCGAACTTCTCCATGAAGTAAGGGAGCATTTCTTCCAGCACCCGGGGATCCATGGGCGTGGTGGCGTGGTTGTCCATGTAAACCGGCAGCTTCACCCCGTTGGCGGCAGTGCGCTGCTCGTGCGTGGGCGCTTCCTGGTGTCCGTTTGTTCCCTGGGGGATCGTCTTTACATCCGTGCTCATAATGGCTCTCCTCAGAACCTGCCTATCCAATTGTGACCAATTCCGCTACGCTCTTTACCTTTACCTTGTCACCGCCAACCTTGTCGCTTCCTTGCGCGGGCTCATCTTTCATCTCCAGAATAGTGATGCCGCGAAGCAGCTCTTCGATTCCGTGGCTCACCCGCCGCAAGGGCTCCCGAACATTGCAACGATCGCTCTGGTCGCATTCACCCCGCACGGTGACGCAGGACGTAATAAAAAGCGGACCATCGATGGCCCGGATCACTTCGAAGGCCGAGATCATTCCCGGGTCGCGCGCCAGCGTGTAACCGCCATTCGTTCCATGCTGCGAATGCAGCAGTCCGGCTTTCACCAGGCGCTGCAGAATCTTGGCCAGGGCCTCCTGGGGTATACCGTAGGCGTCTGCCACATCCTTGGCGCTGCAGGCTCCCTGCTCGGCGTGTTCGGCCAGATGCTTCATGGCCATGAGTCCGTAGTCCGCCTTCTTGGTCAGCTTGAGCATACAGGTAAAATCCGACCTTTTCAGTCGGATATACATATATTAGACGCCAACCTGCTCAAATGCAACCTCTTACAGGCAATGGTTGAAAAATAGCATCGAAGGGTCAGCAGACGGAGCTTAATTGCTTATGGCACCGCGATTTGGGCACAATGGAATTCCGCTGGTTTTGGGAGGAGCGCAGAACCATGCCTTCCGGATCAATGGAAGCAGCCCAAGGCAAAGCATCGACGGAAAGACTTGACAACTGGAGATGCCGTTCTAAAATACCGCCAATTTCCGGCGAAATTCCCCGGCCGTTCGGCCGGGACCCCAAGAACCCGGATTTATGACTCCATCCCCGCCGTCCCAACTCCCCGAGCAGAGCAACAATCCGGCACCGTGCAAACATCCGCGCGTGCAAATCGTGGCCCGCGAAGAAGACGCTGAATTTGTCGAATGCAAGGAGTGCGGTGAAGTCTTCGAATCCAGCGAATTCAAGGACATGATTATCGAAGACACGAAACTATCGGACGAATCCTGATCCGGCCGAATGCACTTGTCTGCCGGAAGCTTGTCGACCGGAAGAGCGACCGGAAACGCATCCCGCGCGTGACAAAGGTAACCCGGCGCCCGCCCTTTACGCTTGTTGCCGCCATAACAATTTGTTAATGTCGCCCGGGGAATATCTTGTCTGTAAAAAATCAAACTCCGCTTGTGGCTTTGGTTGTCGACGATTCGATGCTCATCCGGCACACCGTTTGCAGATTTCTTGAGGAGCGTGGCTATACCGTGGAGTCGGCGACCAACGGCGAAGAAGCGCTGCCCATCGTGACCCGGATTCGTCCCGACATCATCATTACCGACATGCAGATGCCCAAGATGACCGGCACCGAACTCATCACCGCCCTCAAAGCCCAGCCCGAGACCGCCGATATCCCGATCGTGATCGTGGCCGGCAAAAACAGCGGATTCGATGCCCATGAGCACCGCGCGAACTTCGCCATTTTCAAGGACATCGATATCGAAGCCCAGCTCACCAGGGCGCTCGAAGCCTTACTGGGAAGCCGAGTCACCAAAGTCACAGTCGAAGCCAAGTAATGCTAAGTGCGCAACCTGGAAGCCGGGAACCGCTTTGGAAACAATCAGACTCACCTAAGCTTCATTCCTGCCTCAGCCGAAAAATCCATGGCGGCAAAGTCTTCGACCCGAAACCTGGGATAAGCGGCCGCAGCGATCATGGCCGCGTTGTCGGTTGAAAGCGGACGGGAAGGAAAATACACCGGCAGGCCCTGCATGGCGGCGTCCTGCTCAAACCGCTGGCGTAACTCATGGTTCGCGGCCACGCCACCGGTGACGAACAGGGTGGCGACGTCGCAGGCGCGGGCCGCGGCCAAAGTCTTTGCGGTCAGGTCGCCTACCAGCGTCCGCTGAAAAGAAGCCACCAGATTCAGGGTTTGCCGATCGCAATGCAGCAGATAGTCCTCAAGCCTGGGCTTCGCTGTGCCGGCCAGCGCTTTTCGGCGGGCCTCAATCGAGGCCCGCATCTCATGAACTTCGACGTAACGCAAAACCGACGTCTTGATTCCGCTGTAGGAGAAGTCGAAGCGCGGTCCGGCTTCAGCTTCGCCCTGATCTTTCCGGTCCCGATGCTTCAGCTGTGAAGCGGGAAATTTTACGGCCGCAGGATCGCCGTGAGGGGACAACTGGTCGATGATGGGGCCGCCGGGGTATCCCAGCCCCAGCAGCTTCGCCACTTTGTCGAAGGCTTCGCCCGCGGCATCGTCGCGGGTGTGGCCGATGTTCCGGTACGACCAAAGCTGTTCCCGCCGTTCGGCCAGGTAGAGATGAGTGTGCCCGCCAGAAACCACCAGGGCCAGTACGGGAAAATTGATCTCGTGATTATTTTTCTGACGTTCCTCGAGCAGGACGGCATGAATGTGTCCTTCGAGATGATTCACCGCGATCAGGGGCTTGTCGAGGGCGAAGGCCAGCGCTTTGGCGTAGCCGATTCCGACCAGCAGGGCGCCGGCCAAACCCGGCCCCTGGGTCACGGCCAGGGCGTCAATTGACTGGTAGGTCTGTCCCGCGTCGGCCAGAGCCTTGCGAACTACCGGCACAATCGCCTTCAGGTGTTCCCGCGAAGCCAGTTCCGGAACCACGCCGCCATAAGGCTGGTGGGCGGCGATCTGCGAAAAGACTACGTTCGAGACGACTTTCTCTCCCGAATACACGACCGATGCTGCCGTTTCATCGCAGGAGCTTTCAATGCCGAGAATGTAGGCGCCGGCCATGGTCTCCAGTCTAAATCACGAAACACGCGGGACACCTATTCCCCTGCGCGGCATGTGAGGGAGTTTCCGGCCCACACCTTCCCTGCACAGCCGGGGCGGTCCGTCTTCACGGTCGTTTGTCGAAACCCGCCGCGGGGCGGCTACAATGTTCCGTGATGTCGAGCGGCAACCCGAGCGCGCCACCCGCCGCCGAGCCGGTCAGTTCGCTCTACGATACGCGCCTGCCCCAACTCTCGCGCTGGCGCCGGATGCAAATCCCGGTGATCGCCGCGGTGGTTATCGCCATCATTCGGGCTCTGGGACCCACCTTGCGTTTCGAAGAGCTGGGCATGCACCACTACCGGCAATCCCGCGCCCGGGGCGAGCCGGTGGTTTCCGCCTTCTGGCATCGCTGCATCATTCCCGCCACCTGGTACTGGCGCAATCGCGGCGTGGTGGTGATGAACACCACCAATTTTGATGGCCAGTGGACGCGGCGTGTGATTGAGCACTTTGGCTTTGCTACCGCCCAGGGCAGCTCCACCCGCGGAGGCTTGCGTGGACTGGCAGTCATGGCGCGGCGCATGGCGGAAGGCTTCGACTCATCGTTTACCATCGATGGCCCGCGCGGCCCGCGCTACGTGGCTAAACCCGGACCCGTGATGCTGGCCCGCAAGACCGGCCGGCCTATTTACGTTTTTCATATTGGAGTCGAAAAGGCGCATACGCTGGAAAAGGCCTGGGACCTGATGGCGATTCCGCATCCCTTCTCGCGGGCAGTGATCGTAAGCGCGCCTCTAATGCCGGTCTCGCCCGACGCGGATGCGGAAGAACTCGAACGCAAGCACGCGGAGATGCAGGCCGCTCTGGAACGCGTCCGGGACCTGGCCGAATCGTGGTTCGGATTGAGCGAGGCGGAACGCGAGCGCCTGCGCCAGGAATGGAACGACATCGAGTAACGACCGATGGCGGAATGCTGAGAGACTTTGCCATATCGATTGTTCGCACCTTGCGGCAACATGACCACCAGGCGTTCTTCGCCGGCGGGTGCGTGCGCGATCTGTTACTGGGACGCGAACCTGCCGACTACGACGTCGCCACCGATGCCACGCCCGACGAAGTCATGCGAATCTTTCCTGAAACCTATGCCGTCGGCGCACAGTTTGGAGTTGTGCTGGTGCCGGTAAAAAACGTTGCCAGCAACGTCGTCGAAGTGGCCACCTTCCGCAGTGACCTTGGCTACAGTGATGGCCGCCATCCCGATCAGGTGCGCTTCAGCAAGAGTGCTCAGGAAGATGTCGAGCGCCGGGACTTCACCATTAACGGGTTGTTGCTCGATCCCATCGAGGATAAGGTGCTGGATTTCGTCGGCGGACGCGAGGACCTCGAAGCCGGAATCATTCGCACCATCGGGCCGCCCGAGTTGCGCTTCTCCGAAGACAAGCTGCGCATGCTGCGCGCCGCCCGCTTTGCCGCCCGCTTTGGGTACACCATCGAGCCGGAAACTCTCGCGGCGATCCAAAAGCTTGCCCCTGGCATCCGCCAGGTTTCCCGCGAGCGGGTTCGCGATGAATTGACCAAAATGCTGACCGAGGGCCACGCCCGCCAGGCCTTCCTCCTGCTCGACGAAACTGGTCTGCTGCGGGAAGTCCTGCCCGAGATTTCCGCGATGAAGGGAGTGCAGCAACCGGCTGAGTTTCATCCCGAAGGCGACGTTTTTGTGCACACCCTGCTGCTGCTCCAGGAACTGCCGCATCCCTGCCCGGCGACCTTGGCCTGGGGTGCGCTTCTGCATGATGTCGGCAAGCCGCCCACGTTCCGCGTGGCGCCCGATCGCATTCGCTTCGACCATCACGTGGACGTGGGTGTGAAGATGGCGGAAGCAATCTGCCGGCGTTTGCGTTTTTCCAACGACGACACCGAGCAGGTTCTCGCGCTGGTGGCAAATCACATGCGTTTCGCGCACGTTCCCCAGATGAAGGAATCCACGTTCAAGAAATTCGTGCGCCTGCCGTATTTTGAGCAGCACCTCGAACTGCATCGGCTGGACTGCCAGGCCAGTCATCGCGACCTGACTTCCTATCGTTTGACCCGTGAAAGAATCGCGGCGACCCCTCCGGAGGCCATTCGTCCCGCACCGCTGATCACTGGCGATGACTTGATTGCCGCCGGCTACCCGCCCGGACCGCGTTTCAAGGGGATTCTCTCTCAGGTAGAAGACGCCCAGCTCGAAGGGCGTCTCCAGTCGAAAGAAAGCGCTATGGAATATGTAGCGCGAGAATTTCCCTTGCAGGCGGATCATTCCAACCAGAAGTGACCGGTACGCGAAAAGATGTCAAGCCCCGTGGCGCGCGGATTTGTCTTTAAACGGTTGAGACGAAAAGAAAAATATTGTTCCGTTG
Organism: Terriglobales bacterium; assembly: GCA_050745885.1. Lineage (GTDB taxonomy): Bacteria > Acidobacteriota > Terriglobia > Terriglobales > Acidobacteriaceae > JAIQFF01. Next base: position 646 of record JBOGLD010000045.1, on the reverse strand, counting down.
CATGTCCCATTTGCCTGGCGCGAATTGCTATTCTAGAAACATAGAAGCCGATGAAAGCGTGGGGAATGATAAAATCAGTTTCGTTCCCACCAAATAACGATTCGTTGATGATCCGAGCGATGGAACAAGTCGGCGCAGGACTGGAGAAGATCGTCGCGGGCAGCTTGCGGCGCGCCCCTGTGGGGCAGGGCCCGTTGTTGGCGTGGGCATTGGTCTGCGGGCAAGCCGTGGCGGCGCGGACCCGGGCGGTCGGTTTCGCTCAGGGCATTGTTCGAGTAGAGGTTCCCGACGCGGGCTGGCGGACCGAGTTGCAGGCGCTTGCTCCTCAGTATCTGGCTGTGATCAATCGCTACGTCACCGAGAGCGTGAAGCGGATTGAGTTTGTGATTGTGGAGAGAGTCGCGGGCGAGGGCGCCCGCGCCACGCGCGCATGAAAGTTACAGAAAAGGACGTTGCCTATGTGGCCGATCTTGGCAATCTGGAGTTGACCAGGGAAGAGCGCACCCGCATGGTGCGTGATTTGAACTCGATTCTTGGGCACATCGACAGTTTGAACGAATTGGACACCACGAATGTCCCGCCCATGGCGCAGGTTTCCGACCGTTACGGTGTGGACCAGTCCAAGCAGGGAAGTGAACGCTTCGCC
>JBOGLD010000044.1:0-43388 GCA_050745885.1 Terriglobales bacterium | reverse complement strand
CGATCTGCAAAACCGGGAGCTATCCTGGACCGACTTCATCAAGGCCGGCGCCATTGTTGGCGTGCCCATGCTGATGGTGCTGGCGCAGCCGGATCTTGGGACCGCGCTGACTTATCTCCCGATTGCCATCGTCGGTTTGTTCCGGGGCGGGATTCGATTCAAACAGGCTCTCATAATCATTATGCTGGCTGGGCTGGCGATGCCTTTGGCGTGGCACCACCTGAAGGATTATCAGAAGCAGCGCCTTGTGAGCTTTATGGCGCCTGATAACGATCCGCGGGGCGCGGGCTATCACGTCAAGCAATCTGAAATTGCGGTGGGTTCAGGCGGTTTGTTCGGCAGCAGTTCGGGATCGCAAACCCATTTGGCTTTTCTGCCAGAGCCCCACACAGACTTCATTTTTGCCGCTTTTTCCGAGGAACATGGTTTTGTAGGCGCGCTAGCGGTGCTGCTGTTATACTTCATTGTGCTGATGCGTTTGACTCAGAACGCGCAAACAGCACCCGACCGTGCTGGCACTTTTATAGTGATGGGTGTGGTCGCGGTTTTGACCTTTCATATACTGGTCAATGTCGGGATGGTGGTCGGGTTTATGCCGGTCACCGGAATACCTTTGCCCTTAATGAGTTACGGAGGGTCATCGGTTTTGTTTATGTTTCTAGCGCTGGGGATGGTTATGAACGTCCGCATGCGCCGCTTCGTTAATTGAAGCTAAGTATTTTCGCTGTACCCCGGTTGCCATGGGCAGCCGGTTTGAAAATTACGATCGCCTTCGCGTAAAGAGGGCACACGCCGGCTAGAAAAGCAGTTAGAGCCGGGCAGGATCAAGCAAAGGCGCAGCCAGGCCGGTAACGGCCCCCTCCGAGTTGAGAGAGCGGTCACAAACCTGGCGAAGCGCAAAGCGATAAGTGCAAAAGATTCCTAAACTTACGCAACGGATTCGGCCGCGGGGAGAGCCCTGTGGCCAAGGCTGTCCACGGTTTGGGACGGCCCTCGCAGCGCTTGATCCTCCCGGTTTCTTCCTGCCTTCCATCCGGTGATCCTGCGGCCGCTCGACGGCCCGGGACCGGAGTTCGCATGACTCGAGAACTATTTGTCTCTTCCACGCCTCACGAAACCAAAGTGGGGATGGTGGAAGACGATCTGCTCGCTGAAATTTACCTCGAACGCGAAAACGAATACACCCTGGCAGGGTCCATTTACAAAGGGCGTGTGACTCGCGTTCTTCCTGGAATGCAATCAGCTTTTGTGGACATTGGCCTGGAGCGCGACGCCTTCCTTTACGTCTCCGATTTTATGGAGTTGGAAGACTCCGAGGACCTGGACGAAATTCCTGCCAACCGGCCCGCGCCGGAACACCATCAACCCCAACCTCAGGCCGAAACCCGTAGCGGCGAATCTTTCGCCGCTCCAGTTCCGCCAGAGTCACCGGCGCACGAACATACCGAGGCTGGGCCCGGAATTCGCGAGACGCTGCCGCCTGGCGACTCGCGTGACAACCGCGGAGGCTTTCGCGGCGGCCGCCGTCGTCGCCGGGGACGCCGCGGGGAGCGCATGCCAGAATCCAGGTTCGCCAGTCCGGTTACGGAGGCCCCGCGGGTGGCTCCTCCGGCCGAGCGCCATGAGCGAACAGAACGCACTGAATTTCCTGAACGGGGCGGACGGTCAGAGCGTCCGCGGGCGGAGCGCTCCGACTATGGCCCTCCGCCGGGATACCAGCCCATAATTCTACCCGGAGAATCCATCTCCAAATATCAACGGCTGGCACAGACCAGGCCTGTCCCTCCGAGGGAAAGCTCTTCGACTGCGGTCCCGGAGCGGCCGGCCCCGCCCATTGCCGAGGTTTTCGCCGACGATGAACCTATCTTTGCGGCTTCGGTTTCAGCTTTTGCCGCTCCGGCGGAACTGCAGCCTGAAGCGCGCGAAGAGCGTGCAGAACAGGCTCGCCAGGAGCCCAGTGACGACACCTCAGCCTGGGACCGCGAACAGCAGCGCCTGCACCAGATGAACGTGGCGGCTGTGTTCGGCGGCGAAGTGGCGGAGGAGGACGAAGACGACGAACACGAAGATGGCGACGAAACCCAGGACAATCCGGCGGAGATCGTTGAGCATTCCGATCAGACCGCGTCCGCCGCGGCCGGCGCAGGCAGGGTGGAAGAAGAGGAGATCGAAGAGGAAGAAGCCGATCTGGCGCACTACGTCGAGGAACTGGACGAAGACGCACCCTTCGAGGAACTCGAGGAGGAGACCCACGCAGCCGGTGAGCACGAACCGCCGGTACAGGAAATCGCTGCCTCCGCCGATCCTTTCTCGGGCGACGCGGTGCCATTTTCCGCGGAGCCGGTTTCCTCGGAAGAAGTCGACGTAGCGTCGGCCGACGAAGTCGACGAAGAAGCGGAAGACGAGGCGGATCTGGATCAGGCCCAGGCGGAAGCGGAAGCGGTTTTGGCCGCCGAAGCCGGAGGCACGGGAACGACGGAAGCTCGCGCCGAAGTTCGTGCGCCGGCCGGGACCGCGGGTTACACCCAGCGCGCGCCGCGTCCGGGATACGATCGCCGGCCTCAGCGCGGCGGCCGCCGCGGCGGTGGTGGAGGAGGGCGTCGCTCCCGCAGCAACCAGCAGCAGAATATGCCGCTGATCACCGACCTGCTCAAGGAAGGCCAGGAAATTCTGGTGCAGATTGCCAAGGAGCCCATCGGCAAAAAGGGCGCGCGCATCACCAGCCACATCGCGCTGCCCGGCCGCTTCCTGGTGTACATGCCGACAGTGAATCACACCGGTGTGTCACGCAAGATCGCATCCGAAGAGGAGCGCCAGCGGCTGAAACGTATCATTCAGAGCGAGCGCGAGAACGAGCACGGTGGATTCATTGTGCGCACCGCTGCCATGAACGCCGCGGAAGAAGATCTACGCGCCGATATCCGCTTCCTGAAGGGTTTGTGGGCTGAGATCAAGTCCCGGGCCGATGCCGGCAACGGACCAACCCTCATTTATCACGATCTCAACGTGGTTGAGAGGGTGCTGCGCGACCAGGTCACTTCCGATTTTTCCGCCATCTGGGTGGACAGCGACGAGGAGTACGAACGCATTCTGCGCTTCGCCAATCGCTTCCAGCCCGCGCTGGTCAAGCGAGTCAAGCTTTACACCAAGGAAACGCCGCTCTACGAGCAATTCGGCCTGAGCGAGGAGATCAATAAGGCGCTCAAATCGAAAGTCTGGCTGAAGAGTGGCGGCTACATCGTGATCAATCAGACCGAAGCCCTGGTGGCGATCGATGTGAATACGGGCAAATACGTAGGCAAGACCACGCGTCTCGAAGACACTATCGTCAAAACCAACGTGGACGCGATCAAGGAAATCGTACGCCAGATCCGCCTGCGCGATTTGGGCGGCATCATCATCATCGATTTTATCGACATGGATGAACGCCGCAACCGGCAGAAGGTCATGCAGGCGCTGGAAGAAGCCCTGCGCAGCGACCGGGCGCCCTCGAAGGTTCTGCAGTTTAACGACTTCGGACTGGTGGCCATCACTCGGAAACGGGTGAAACAGTCGCTCGAGCGCACCATCGGAACGCCATGCCCATACTGCCAGTCCACCGGCTTCGTGAAGTCGGTGACCACGGTGTGTAACGAAATTTATCTCGAGATGCGCAAGATCGCCAAACACCTGGAGCATGCGGACGTGATGCTGCGGGTGAACCCGGATGTGGCCAAGGCACTCAAAGCCAACAACGGCCGCGCATTGATTGAGATGGAAGAGATGACCAAGAAAACCGTGATCGTGAAGAGCGATGCGGCGCTGCATCAGGAGCAGTTCGACATCAACTGACACACCCCTTCTGGTTGCTAGCTTCTAGCCAACCGCTGCGAATGGAAGACGGGCGTCCTCGCCCGTCGCTTTTTCTCATCGACCACGAGCCCATAGTCCAGATCTGCGTCCATGCCAGAATGGGACTGCGAGCAAAGTAATTGGGCGAATGGGCAACTCCAAAGCCCGATTTTCAATCAAAGTGGGGCGGTCTACAAATTAGACACGGGAGGGCTGCGTGAAACTACGACGCCTTAAGGGGCTTGCAGTAACGGCTGTTGTAACGGCGGCGTTGGGCACGGCTACATTGGTAACCGTACCTCAGGCCTATGCGGACGACCACGCTAAGTGCCAGCGCCAGATTGAGCACGCGGAGTCAAGACTCGACCAGGCGATTCGCAAGCATGGTGAACGCAGCCATCAAGCGGAGCAGCGCCGGCGTGACTTGAATGCCGAACGGGAACGCTGCTGGAACACCTACCACGGATGGTGGAACGGCCACGACCATCAATGGCATACCGATCGCGACTGGGATCATGACCATGATAATGACGACCACCACTGAAAACCGACCGCTTTTGACTAAAGTATGAAAACGAAACGACGGGCCCCGATTCAACTTCGGGGCCCTTTGGTTTGCGATCAAAATGATTCGCGATCAAGCCCTGGCTGATTTATCTTGCTCGACGGTAGTCAGCATCAAAAACTGTCTTCCAGGTCTTGCCCGCATCCCGCGAAATCTCGATCACCTGGTGCACCCGGCCGCTCGGCAAGGGCGTTAGAGTAGTGCGATCCAGATGTGACTTGCCGTCGAATTGAAGAATCTCGCCCTGGAATCGGACCCCACCATCTTTCATTTCCTCGATCAATTGCTTCTCTTTGATCGGCCCGGCGTCGGTCACCCAGACCTGTTTCCACTGTTTTCTGGTTTTCTGATAGTAGAAAAGACTCTTGCCCTCGCCGCTGTGGTCCGCCTCCCGCCAGTTTTCCACGATGGCGCACCCACCTAAAATCTTCTCAACGATGTCGGTGCCGTTCAGCGCGCCGTCGTGATTGTCGTAAACATCCCAGGTGCCGACCCAGAAATCGAGTTTGTGATAGGCGAGATCGCTCCGACAGGGTGGGAGCGAGGACGGGGCTGCCTTGCTGCTGGCCGATTGCGCACAAAAAGAGGTGACCGGGAGGAGTGAGAGTAGCAGGGCTGCCGTAACATCCCGGATTCGCATGCCGCCTCCTGTGACAAAATCACAGACGGCTGAGGCGGCAAAACGTTACCGCGCCGCGGTTAGCTCTTGCCGCGGCCTGCAATCATGAGTCCGGCTCCGACCACCAGCATGACAGCACTGATCGCGGGCGAAACTTTCTGGCTGTCGTGAGTCTGGACCCCGATGTTGACGTCGCCCGCCTTGATGCCGTGATTTTCAGAATGTGGAATCGCCACGAAGAACGAAACGATTCCCAGGATCACTACCGCAAGCCCGACGACAAATAGAGCCTTCATTGGAAGCCTCCAGCCACGAGAGTTTGAGTGCATGGACCCGAGCGTCCATCGAGCCGCTTAAGATGCGGCCAACGACGAGCGGGATGCTTCTCACCCTTTGCCATCAGCAAAGTCCCGGGCAAACTCCACCAGGCTGCGGAGTGCGATTCCAGAGGGACCTTTGGCGATCCAGGGCTTCTGTTCTTCGGTCCAGGCGGTGCCGGCGATATCCAGATGCAGCCACGGGGTGTCCTCGGCGAATTCCTTGAGGAACATGGCTGCGGTGATGGCTCCGCCATAACGCCCGCCGGAGTTGATGATGTCCGCAATGTTGGAGCGAATGATTTCCCGATATTCGTCGTCCAGAGGCAGGCGCCACATTTTTTCGCCCGCCTTGTCGAGGGCCTTGCTGAAGCGGTTATACATGGCGTCATCGTTGGCGAAGATGCCGGCGTTGATGGAGCCCAGTGCGACCACGACCGCGCCGGTCAGAGTGGCGGCGTCAATCAGGTGAGTGCAGCCCAGCTGGCGCGCGTAGTGGAGACCGTCGGCCAGCACGAGGCGGCCTTCGGCATCGGTGTTGATGATCTCGATCGATTTGCCGGACATGGCAATCTGCACGTCGCCCGGCTTCTGTGCCTTGCCCGAGGGCATATTTTCCGTGGCCAGAATGATGGCGGTGATTTTCAACTTGGGTTTCAGCAAGGCGATGGCACGCATGGCGCCGATCATGGTGGCGCCGCCGGCCATGTCGTACTTCATCTTTTCCATGCCGTCGCTGGGCTTGATGGAAATGCCGCCGGTGTCGAAGGTAATGCCTTTTCCAACCAGCCCCAGCACCGGTTTTTCAGGGGCGCCTGCGGGTTCGTAACGCAGCACGATCAACGTGGGTGGTTCGTCGGAGCCCTGGGCGACGCTCCAGAAAGCGCCCATCTTGAGTTCCTTGATCTTTTCCGTGCCGTAAATGTCGCACTTCAAGCCGACTTCCGCTGCCATTTTTTTTGCGCGGTCGGCGAGGATCGTCGGCGTCATGCGATTGGAGGGTTCGTTGACCAGGTCGCGAATGAAGTTTTGCGATTCGCCGATGATGCGAGCTTCGCCCATGATTTGCTGCAGCTTGGCCGGATCACCGCGGGTCACTACAGTAAGCCCGTCGATCTTCTGGTCCTTCCGGTCACTCTTGTAGTAGTCCGGATCGAAGTTGCCTACGAAGGCGCCCTCAACGATAGCTTTCAAGGCATCTTCGGTTTTCAGCCCGGCTTCCGGCGTGAGGAATGCGAAGCTGCGCAGGCCGCGCGACTTCAACGTGCGCACGGCAGCGCCGGCGAGGCGACGCAGGTCGAACGCAGAAAAAGTTTTGGCTTTGCCTCCGCCCAGAAGCAAGAGCCGTTTGGCTTTCAGTTTCGCCGGCCGATGCAGCAGCGTGACTTCGAAAGCCTTGCCGGTGACTTCTCCTCCGGCGATCACGTCGGCGGCTGCCTCCTTGACGGCGGCGTCTGCGGTTTCAATCGAGACTTGCGGTTTGTCTCTCTCTGGACGATCTTTGTCGCCGCGGCCCTTCTCGGCTTTATCGAGCACGATTGCGACCAGGCATTCAGTTTCCACTTCGGCAGGATTGGAGAAGGAAAGATTAGTTTTCATGATTGTGTGGTTCCAGTATCGTCGGCGGGAAGGGAATTAGGCAAGAGGTGTGCTGGAAATCACAGTACGACGATGGTGATTCCCAAATTCCGCCGACCCAGATCGGCGTCCTGTTTCAGTTCGGGGCGAGCGTTGATGAGGGCCCACGCTTGCTCATCGGATTTGGCCCAGTCCTCGCCGAAAATGCAGGCGCGAATTTCGCCCCGGTCCGCCATGCCGGTCAGACGTTTCTGCGCCGCGATGCGGATGTCGCCGCCGACTCCACTCGATCCATAGCCGTGAATCAGCTTTATGACCCCGCATCCTGATTGACGGCCGCGCGCGAGCTCGCGGTCCAGATTCTGCATGGCCTCAGGGACCGTGGGCATACCCGTCTTGAGGTTTATGGTTTTGACGGTGTGATCTCCTCTCGGTCCAGCTGTGGTGACGGGAGTCTCGAGAACTCTGGTCGCCCAAGATAGGCCGACTACCTCGCGCCTCGGCCCGGAAGGATGGTGAACTTCCTTCGGCCGCCGATGCGGTAGGTTTCAAAATCATCGTGGTCGATGGTCAGGATCAAGCTCAACGATTCGCGGGCGGCAAGATGCACCAGCGTAGCATCGGCGAAGTCCATGGGGCGGTCGCGGTATTGGACCATCAGTGCCTGGAGCATGGGCAAGTCAGAATCGTCGATCGGTCGCACCGTCAGCGCGCCCGATCGTACGAAATTCCATGCCTTCCCGATGTTGTGGGCACTCGTGCCAATTAAGTGGAATAGTTCAGTAAGAACCGCTTCCGTGGTGAACAAGGGTATGCGTACCGATTGCAGCGCCTCCAGACAAACGGAATGCCAAAGGTCGTCAGCTTCCACGATGGCGAGGACGGCTCCGGTATCAATCAGCGCGGGAGGAGGCATGGGATCCTCTGGCGTGTTTTTTCCGGATGATTTCCCGGACAAGTTCACCAGCACGTCGCGAGCGCGTGGGGTCTCCGCCGCGTATGGTTCCCACAGTGGCCATCACCCGGCGCCTAATCGCGTCCTGCTCCTCTGGGTCGTCGTTGCGGGAACTGCGCTGCTCTTGAAGCCATTCCGCGGTAATCTGCTCCAGCAGGCGCGCCAGCGACGTTCCTTCGCGCCGAGCTTCACTCTCCAATTCGGCCTTCTTTTGCGCTGAAATGCGCCAGCTATAGACCTGGTCTTTCATGCACTACAGTGTAGTGCATAAAATGGCCGACGTCAACCTATCTGCGCGATTGACCGGCGCACATCGAAGGACCTGATTCATACCGGAACTCCACTCACTCAATGACGGCTATGCCCTGTGGGTCTCTGGCCACACTGTGTTTCGCCGGCCACGCTCCGAGAATGTCCAGCCGTCCGTAACCCACGTTCAGTCAGTGTCTTCCGTTGTGGGCGTCCTCGTGCCATCTGGTTGGGCGGGCAGCGACCCAGGAGGAATATATGACGCAACTGAACTTGTCCGGCAGGCAGCCAACCAACCCGCAGCAGAAATCGGCTGCAGAACCCGAAGGCGGATCGATCAAGAACCAAACCGTGGGAGCGTTGGGAGCGCTCGCCATGTTTGCGGCAGTCATTGTTATCGGCAGTTGCTCCCGAAGCAGCACGCCCGCAGCGGTGCAGCAGCCGATTCAACCCGCGGCGCCAGTTTCGGCAGTCGCAGTCACGGCCCCGGTTCCGGCGCCCGTACCCGTTCCGGCCAAAGCCAGGAGTAAGACGAAGACGCGGCGGGCGGCGACGCTTTCCTACGTCAATCGTGAGTACGGATTCTCATTCCGCTTTCCGCGAAACTACCAACTGAAGACCAGCGACGAAGTGCGAGCTACGCTGGACACAATGCAACCGTTTCAGATGAATTTTGTTCATCCCGGCGGAGTGACGCTGGCAGCGGTCGAGTTGCCCGGCAACTCCTATCCGGGGACGGACTTCAAATCTGGCTTTGTCACGGTCAGCGTGAATCCGGGCATGACCTCGGAAGCGTGCGCCCAATTTGCGTTTCCGGAGCCGAGCACCGGGGCGGACGCCTCTTCGCAAGAAAAGAGCGGGCAAGAAAAGAGCGGGCAGGTAAAGATGGGACAGGGCAAGATCGGCGCCATGGAGTTCCACGAAGTGGAGGACCCAGGCGGCGCCACGACGAATCCGGCCGACGCGAAGTACTATCACGTGTTTCAAAACGGAGCTTGCTATGAATTTGCTCTGGGAATCGGAACAGACAGTGATAGTAATGTGGAAGAAATCACGCCGGTGGATCGCGAACAGGTGTTTCGCAAGCTGGAAAAGATTCTGGCCACAGTAAGACTTCAGCCCGCAGTGATGCCGGAAACCGGGCCAGCAGTTCCGGCAGTGTCTGCTACTGCCCCGGTGGACTCTTCAAAACCGGCGGAACAAGGAGCGGCTGCACCGAACTTCTAGGTCGTCGCTTCTAGGTCGTGGGAGGGTCCGGAGCGGAATAACCTGGACTGCCGGTGGACGGCAGTCCGGGTTTCTGATTGCCCGGCGCCTGGTAGGTCCTGAATCCGGCGCGGCGCATGCCCCGGACCGCTTCCGGATTTTTCATGAAAATTTCCCACACAAAGCCGGTGCGAACATTCTCCGCCATCAGCAGCGTGATTCCGGTGTCAATGGCGACCACGTCGCTGTCGTACCAGTTTTTCAGCGGATTGAACGCATTCACGAATCCGTACGTGCTCCAGGCGGCGGGGTAACGATTCCTGATGGTGCGCAGCACCCGCATCACCGGTTCGGTCAGAAAGGGCACCGAACCGGCGGCCGCGCTGGGAACCACGGTGCCATCGATGGGGCCCATGGCGGGAGGCCCACCCCAAACCACATAGCCGTTTTCCGAATCAGAAGCGGTGATGCCCCAGAGATCATCGCTGTAGTCGGGGAATTGTTTGCCCAGTTCAACGCAGAAGCGGCGATGCACATCGGTGGCAATGGCGGAATTCTGAAAATAGTCCGCATAGCGGTCGCGTTTGCCGCGGAAATCGAACCAGGCCTGGGAATACTGATGCACGAACAAGGGCGCGAACGAACCGATGTAACGCAGCCCGTCGTATTCAAATATGTTTCGCTTCCAGGCGTCCCAGGTCTCGGTCTTGAGGGGATGCGAAGAAGAGCCCATACCCAGCAGATACATCATCATGAGTTCGCTGTAGTAATCCCAGCGGTAAGGCAGGAATCCGACTTCGGGCAGCCATCCGTGGGGCAGGAGAGTGGTGTCCTCGGAAAGCCAGGTCCAGTCCACGCGGTCGAAGATGTCGCGCGAAAGATCGCGAATCTCGGAATTCTCGAAATGCTGCCGGCAGCACAGGATGCCGCAAAGGAGAATGGCCGTGTCTACCGAAGAGATTTCCGAATCCCACAGTCTTTCGCCGGTGTTGACGTTGGCGAAGTGGTAGAAAAATCCACGATGGTTGGGCAGCGTCTTCCACAGAAAACGCAATGCGGCAAGCACGCGGGTGCGGGCCTCGGCCAGAGAAATAAAGCCGCGTTTTTCCCCAATGCAGATGGCGGAGAGTCCAAAGCCGGTGGCCGCGATGCTGGCCACTACGGCGTTATCGGTGGATGCCTTCCGCGCGTTGCACCGGTCTTTGACCAGGCCGGTCTGCGGATTGGCCTGCTCCCAGAAGTAGCAAAAAATGGTTTGCTCGAGGTCTTCGAGGAACTGGTCATCATCCTGCGAGAGATACGTTTTCACCGGCGGAGGCGCCGGCCGGGCGTGCTGCTCCGGTACCGGCGACAAGAAGGATGCGAATCCCCATTCTGCAGCGGGCAGGCAAATCCCCAGGCTCGCCATCTGCCGGAGAAACTGCCGGCGGGAACCCGTTACGGGGCTGAACTTTCTCCGATCCACCTCCCAAATCTAAACGATCCCGCCCCGAGGAACGACGGTGGAGGGCAAACGAGGGTAACAGGAATGGTTACACCGACTGAGGCCAAAGGCCTTGACGAAAGGTTAGAAGAGACTAAAAACTCTGGTCTGGAAGCGGGCGTCGTAGAATATCGGGGAAAGGTGGTGGGATGACCGCAAAACGAAGGATGGTCATGTGGACGGCAACATTCATCGCCGCGGGCGCGATGGTGGCCGCGATTCTGCTGACCCATCCCCACGCCCGGCCCATGACCCTGCGCGGCGCAGTGATCCGGCAGGACGCCGATCCGACCAAGGAACTGCCCCTGGCCGACGTTGAAATCTCGGCCCTGTCCAACGGCACGGTGATTGGTAAAGGCGAGTCGGATGCCTCCGGTCTTTTCACGGTCACACTGCGGACTCGATTCTGGATCGGGCGGGCGGTCACACTCATGTTTCGGCATGCCGAATACCAGCCCCTGGAACTGAAGGAGTTTGTGGGAGACAAGCTGTACGTAGCCCACATGGTGCCCATCCCCCACGAAGTCCACGCCGCGAATCGTCCCACTGTAATCGTGTCGAACGTCCTGGCCCGGTATTCGATCAAGACCACCACCACGGCCAATGTGGGCAGTGCGGTCAAAACTTTCGAGGTGGTGAACACCGGTAACGTGCCTTGCAAGAAAGAGCCTCCATGCTCGCCTGACGGGCAATGGAAGGCGGCGATAGGTTCGGCGTCGCTCGATGCCGGAGAGGGGAATGAATTTCGCAATGCGCGAACTTCGTGTATCGCAGGGCCATGCCCGTTTACCAAGATCGAAGCCGAGGATTTTCTGCAGGGCGGTCGCGAGGTAAAAGTGTCGGCCCGAAACTGGTCGGACACGGCCACCTTCCTGCTGGAGGCGGAGGTGTTTCGGCCCATGGTCAATGACCTGGTCCGCATGTCCCATCCCGTGATCTTCGGCCAGGCGCTGAATTTTACCGTGCCGGGATCGGCGGAAGGGGTCAGTATTCAGGCTGAACTCAATGGCGAAACGATCACTTTCCCGCTGGGGCCGAATCTTTACCTAAGCTGGGCCGATTGCAATGCGCGGGTTAATAAAGATCAGACCAAGGTATATCGTTGCGAGCTCAAGCAAGGGTATGCGTTCCGGTGATGCTATCGGTGGCGATTCGGCAAGACCGTTTATATCAGCGCGCCAAGCTAGCGTCCTTTGCGCGACCGGTTGACCGCTTCTCTTGCCTCTTTGTCGGCGGTGCGGCGGCGTTCGGTTTCGCGCTTGTCCCATAGTTGCTTGCCTTTGGCCAGGGCGAGTTCAACTTTCACTCTGCCGTTCTTGAAGTACATCCGTGTGGGTATGAGGGTCAAGCCCTTCTGCTGGGTTTTGCCAATGAGCTTGCGAATCTCCTCTTTGTGAACCAGCAGCTTGCGGGTGCGCAGGGGCGCGTGGTTGAAGATGTTGCCGTGATCATAGGGGCCGATGTGGCAGTTGAGCAGCCAGAGCTCGCCATCTTTGAGCAGCCCATAGGCGTCTTTGAGGTTGGCTCGTCCGCCCCTTACCGATTTGACCTCGGTGCCACTAAGGGCAATACCGCTCTCAAATTTTTCCAGGAGAAAATAGTTGTGGGCGGCAACCCGATTGACCGCGGCATCGCGCTGGCCGGCGGCGGTAGGGTCGCGACGAGGGTTTTTCTCGGGACTGGGTCGAGTCTGATGTGTAGGCGGGCGGGCCATGGCAGTCACTAGGTTATCTCATACGAAGCGATGTGGGCGCGAGCGTCGGTGATCGTGCGGACCCGGATGAACGATCGAGGGGCGACGCGCATCTAGTGATTTAGGGGATTACGAGTTGGCACAGGCAGTGGTCGTAGCACGCACCAAGGGTTGGACGCTCATGCCCAAATTGGTAACCGCGTAGGGACTAAGCCTAATGAGTAACTGCTACCAGAGCAGTCACTTCCACGGCTGAAGCGCGATGCTATAATCAGCCAGCTTACTTCTCAATCAGCGCATATTCAGCGGCCTGGCCCGGGGTAATTGGCCGATCCCCGAGGGAAGACTGCCTGCGAGGGACCAGTGAAGACACGCCTGATTCGCCCGGCAGCAATCGCGTTGCTCGTGGTTGCGGTTACGCTGCCGATCGGCGCCGCCGACAGCGCCAAGTCGTTGTACAACAAAGGCAAAGACGCGGAAGCGCGACAGAACTATGAAGCCGCCTACGACTTTTACCGGCAGGCTTACGAACAGAAACCCAAGGATTTGGCCTATCGGACCTCGTACGAGCGTATCCGGTTTCTGGCGGGCGCCTCGCATGTGCATCGCGGGCAATTGCTGCGGGACGCGGGCAAGCTGCAGGAGGCCCTAACCGAGTTCCAGAAAGCCGCCGAGATCGATTCCTCCAGTTTCATCGCGCAACAGGAGCTCCGCCGTACCCAGAAGATGATTAATGATGCAACCGCCGCGCCCACGCAGCCGCGCTCCGCGGCGCCCACGGGCCTGGAAAAGCGGGTGGAAGAAGCCCAGGGGCCGGTGGATCTGGCCGCCATCTCGAACGTTCCCATCACCCTCAAGCTGACCGAAGATACCAAGGTCATTTACGAGACCGTGGGGAAGCTGGCAGGAATCAACGTATTGTTCGATCCGGACTACACTTCCCGGCGGATCAAGATCGAGCTGAACGGGGTCACGCTGCAAGAAGCGCTGGAGATCGTTGCGCTGGAATCGAAGACGTTCTGGCGGCCGGTCACGCCGAACACCATCTTCATAGCATCGGACAACCCTGCCAAGCGCAAGGAAATTGAACAGAGCGTCATCAAGACCTTTTATCTGGCGAACCTGTCACAGCCCACCGAATTGCAGGATGTGGTCAACGCTCTGCGGCAAATCCTGGAGATCTCCCGCATCCAGCCCCTGCCTTCCCAGGGCGCGCTGGTAGTGCGCGGGACCCCTGACCAGATTGCGTTGGCGGAAAAATTAGTCGGGGACCTGGACAAGGCGCGTCCGGAAGTGATCGTCGAAGTCGCCATCATGCAAGTCAGTCGTGACAAGACCCACAACCTGGGAATCAATCCCCCGACCAGCGCCACGGTAGCCTTGCAGAACAACATCAATAACACGACCAGCACTTCGACTGACACCAGTTCGACCACTTCCGGGACCGCGAACCAGATCAACCTGAACCGGCTGGGGAACCTGAACGCCACCGACTTTACGGTCACGATCCCGGCCGCTACCGCCACCGCGCTGTTCAGTGACAGCAGCACCAAACTGATCCAGAACCCGCAGATTCGGGCGGTGGATGGGCAGAAGGCCTCGCTCAAGATCGGCGACCGGGTCCCGGTGGCAACCGGTTCGTTTCAGCCGGGTATCGGTGGCGTCGGTATCAATCCCCTGGTCAACACGCAGTTCCAGTATCTGGATGTGGGCGTGAACATTGACATCACTCCCAAGGTGCATGCCGGGCGTGAAGTCACGTTGAAAGTCTCCATGGATATTTCCGCGGTGACCGGGCAATCGAACATCGGTGGTATCAGCCAACCCGTCATCGGGCAGAGGAAGATCGAGCACGAAATCCGGCTGAAAGACGGCGAAGTAAATCTGATGGGTGGAATCTTGGAAGACAAGGACATCCGCTCCGTGAGCGGCATTCCGGGGCTGTCGCAGATTCCCATCCTGAAGTACCTGTTTTCACAGACCAACACCGAGCATTCGACCAACGAAATCGTATTTGCGCTGATTCCGCACATCATCCGGGCGCGGGAAGCAACCGACCTGAACGAGAAAGCTCTGGAAGTGGGAACGGCGTCCGCCATCGAGTTGAGGCGCGCCAGCGAGCCCGCGCCGGTAGTGCCGGGGAACGAGGCGACTCCGGCGCCCGCCCAGGCCTTGCCGCCGGCACAGTCGTCACAGCCCCCCCCGCCGATGGCTGCCAGTGGTGCCAGCTTTGTGTTCGATCCGGCCAGCCTGACCCAGGCGCCCGGTTCGACTTTCGCGGTCAATGTGTTGCTCAGAGGGGCGCAAAATGTGTATTCCGTGCCCTTGCAGGTGAGCTACGATCCCAAGATTTTACAAGTGGTGAACGTGTCCAACGGAGGCCTGCTCTCGCAAGACGGCCAGGCGGTGGCACTGGTGCACCGCGACGACGATACCACCGGAGCTTTGCAGATTACCGCGACCCGGCCACCGGGAGCGGCGGGGATTTCCGGGCAAGGCGCGGTCGTCACTTTAACCTTCATGGCCAAGGCGAGCGGACAGTCCACTCTGGCCATATCGAGAGGCGGCGCGCGTGATCCAGCGATGCAGGCTATGCCCGTGGCTGGGGCCGTGGCCACGGTCACGGTCCAGTAACGCGCGGTCTTTGCGTTCCTTGCCGCCAGGGACGCAACGGAGCCGTCCCCGAAAGCTTAAAGTCCAGGCTGTTTTCGACGATAATAGCCACATGGAGTCCGCCGCCTTGAAACCCAGTTCCGCACGCGGCCCCCTGGGTTTCACGCTCATTGAATTGATCGTGGCCACCGCCATCCTGGTGATCCTGACCGGGCTGGCCGTACCCATGGCGCGAGTGGCCATCATGCGGTCGAAAGAACTCGAACTGCGCCACGATTTGTGGGAGCTGCGCGACGCCATCGACCGCTACAAGGATGCCTCTGACCGCGGCGCATTCCAGATCAAGGTGGGCACCGAGGGGTATCCGCCCGACCTGGAAACGCTGGTCAAGGGAGTGGACGTGGGCGGAAAGAAAGTGCGTTTCCTGCGCCGGATTCCCGAGGATCCGATGACCAACAGCACGGATTGGGGCCTGCGTTCCATGCAGGACGACCCCGATTCGGACTCCTGGGGCGGGCAGAACGTTTTTGACGTCTTCACCAAGTCGCAGGGCACCGGGCTCGACGGCACGCAGTACAAGGACTGGTAAATGGCAAGAGCCGGAAAGTGGAGAGATCGGGGCTTTACCTTGATCGAGCTGATGATCGTCATCAGCATGATTCTGATCCTGGTGTCGATTTCGATTCCAGCCTACAACCAGTCCATCTTGCGGGCCAAGGAGTCGGTGCTCAGGCAGGATTTATTCGAGTTACGCTCGCTCATTTCGCAGTACACGCTGGATAAGCAGAAGGCGCCGCAGGGGCTCGACGATCTGGTGCAAGCGGGATACATCAAGCAGCTTCCGATTGATCCGATGACCGGCAGCAACTCCACCTGGACCGTAGAGCAGGAAGATTCCGTGATGTCGGTGGACCAGCAGGAACCCGGCATCAGCGATGTGCATAGCGGGGCGGAAGGCATGTCGAGCGACGGGACCGCTTACAGCAGCTGGTGAGGCGGACCCCAGGCCTCAGACTTCGGACCTCAGACCTCGAACCTCATCCCTCAGACTTAACTTCCGATTGACAGTCTCCTGATTCAACGCCTTTGCGTCCTCTGCGGCTTTTCTTTGCGAACTTTGCGGTTCAAGGTTTTTCGCAGATTTCCAGGCATTCCTCCAATTTGAACAGTTTGAGCCCAGGCACTAACATCTAGTCATGCCGGTCGAAACCGAAATTACTTCCTCCACCTACACTCCGGTTCGCGCCCCACGCGGGACCCAGATCACCTGCAAAGGCTGGCCGCAGGAAGCCGCCATGCGCATGTTGATGAATAACCTGGACGAGGAGGTTGCGGAACGGCCAAAGGATCTGGTGGTTTACGGCGGCACGGGGCGCGCAGCGCGGAGCTGGGAGGCCTATCACGCGATTGTCGCGGCGCTCAAGAATCTTGAAAATGACGAAACTCTGCTGGTCCAGTCCGGCAAGCCGGTGGGCGTATTCAAGACCCACGAGTACGCGCCGCGAGTTCTACTGGCGAATTCCAACCTGGTGGGGCACTGGTCCAATTGGGAAAAATTCAACCAGCTGGAGCGCGCGGGGTTGATGATGTATGGCCAGATGACCGCCGGGTCGTGGATTTACATTGGTTCGCAAGGAATTGTGCAGGGAACATTCGAGACGTTCTCGGCGGCCGGGGAAAAGCACTTCGGCGGCGACCTCGCGGGCAAGCTGATCGTCAGCGGCGGCATGGGCGGCATGGGCGGCGCGCAACCCCTGGCGGCGACCATGACCGGCGCGGCATTCCTGGGGATTGATGTTGATGCCGACCGCATCAAGAAAAGGCTGAAGACCGGGTACTGCGACTTCATGGTCATGACCCTAGACGAGGCGTTGCGCATCCTGAAGAATGCGCTGCGAAAAAAAGAGAATGTTTCCGTCGGACTGGTGGGCAATTGCGCCGATATTATTCCGGAACTGGCCGAGCGCGGCGTGCTGCCCGACATTCTGACTGACCAGACCTCGGCCCATGATCCGCTGAATGGGTACGTCCCCAATGGAATGACGCTGGTGGAAGCCCTTGAGCTGCGCCAGCGTGATCCGCAGGCCTATCAGGAGCGTTCGCTGGATGCGATGGCGCGCCATGTCGAAGGCATGCTGCGCCTGCAGAAAATGGGGGCCGTAACTTTTGACTACGGAAATAACATCCGGACCTTTGCTTTCCAGCGCGGAGTGAAGAATGCGTATGATTTTCCCGGATTCGTTCCCGCCTATATCCGGCCTCTTTTCTGCGAGGGCCGCGGACCGTTTCGCTGGGTAGCGCTGTCGGGTGAGCCGTCGGACATTGCGGTGACCGACGATCTGGTGCTGGAACTGTTCCCCGACAACCGTATTCTGCGCCGCTGGATTGATCTGGCGCGCAAACGGATCAAGTTTCAAGGCTTGCCGGCGCGCATCTGCTGGCTGGGTTATGGCGAGCGGGCGCAGTTCGGCTTGGCCATGAATGAGTTGGTAAAGAAAGGCAAGATCAAGGCTCCGATTGTGATCGGTCGCGATCATCTCGACTGCGGCTCGGTGGCATCGCCCTACCGCGAGACCGAGAGCATGCAGGATGGCAGCGACGCGGTGGCGGACTGGCCGCTGCTCAACGCTTTGCTCAACACCGCGGCCGGCGCGTCGTGGGTTTCGATCCACAATGGCGGCGGCGTGGGCATCGGCTATTCACTGCATGCCGGACAGGTCACGGTCGCGGATGGCACCGAGATGATGGCCAAACGCATCGAACGCGTGCTGACCACCGACCCAGGCATGGGTATTATTCGGCATGCTGACGCGGGATATGAAGAAGCCGCGAAGTTCGCGAAGAAGAAGGGCGTGAAGGTGCCTATGGGGAAGTAGCGGTCAGGTCGGAGTGGGCTTTGGGTTGCCTCTCCCGGGTACGATCGTCTTCAAAGCGCGATCGTCAGGGTAGTGGAATGCGGTAGAGGTTGCGGTGCACGCGTTTCGTTGCACTCAAATTCCTCCCCGACGACGTTGCTAAAGACCCGCAAGCTCCGGGCCGGTGCAGGCGCGTGTCCTCAGCCTCGTAGACCACGCCCATCCCGCCGCCGCCCAACTTCTCCACGATGCGGTAGTGCGAGATGGTTTGGCCGATCATCAGGAGATGCCTGGCGTTCGGATCGGCCTCATATTACGGACGCGGCATCCCCTAGTCAACGAATGCCACCAACGACCCAACTTCGGCCGGGGAGAGCTTGCGGAAGGCCCCGTTGCTGAAGGATCGTGCAGCCAAATTGCAGTTTTCATTTCTTGGTGCCGCGCACTTTCGAACTCCGGCGGTTGCTTGCCCTCCTCCTCGCAATACCGGCCCCAGCCAATTTGATCTTCGCCGCGACCATCTCATACGACTGCTCAATCAAGTCTTTCACCTCGGGCCCGGGCAGCGCGTCCAGGCGCTCGAGCGACACCCACTTGTAGCGGCCGACATACCGCGCCGGGACAATGTCTTCCTGCTCCACCAGTTCGGCGAACTTCTCCGGCGTGCACTTGAACATCAGGCGCGGCGGCACCGAGCTCAGAGACAGGAGCACGAAGATCTTCGCTCCCACCTTGAAGCAGAGGACGTCGCCCCACTGCAGCTTTTCGGTGGCATGGGGAAACGAAAGGCAAAAGCGGCGAATCAATTCGACATTCATTTTGTTAGACCGTTTTTATTAAACAATATGTTTAATTAAACAATGTGAAACTGGAGGCGGAACCGGCGAATCAAAGCCACCAGGAGATTGAAATGCAAACCCGGCAGCTTGGCAACTCCGATTTACGCATTACCCCGGTCGGCTACGGAGCCTGGGCCATTGGCGGCTCCGGCTGGCAATTCGCATGGGGACCGCAGGATGACAACGACTCCATCGCCGCCATTCATCGCTCCCTCGAACTGGGAGTGAACTGGATCGACACTGCCGCAGTCTACGGTCTGGGACATTCCGAGGAAGTCGTGGCCCAGGCCCTGAAATCCTGGTCCGGCCCCCGACCCTACATTTTCACCAAGTGCGGCCGGCTTTGGGACGAACAGGGCAACGTGCGCGGTGGGCTGCGCGCTGACTCCATCCGCCGCGAAATCGAGGACAGCCTGCGCCGCCTCGCCGTCGACGTGATCGATCTGTATCAGATTCACTGGCCCCCCAGCCCTGATTCACCCGAGCTCGAAGAAGGCTGGTCCACGCTGGCAGACCTGAAGAAACAAGGCAAGGTGCGCTGGATCGGAGTTTCGAATTTCAATGTCGCCCAGCTGCGCCGCGCCCTGGCTATCGCGCCGGTGACGTCTCTGCAACCCCCGTATTCCCTGGTTGACCGGAGTGTCGAAGGGGAAACCCTCCCCTATTGCCTGCGCGAGGGCATCGGTGTGATCGTCTATTCGCCCATGGCGTCCGGCCTGTTAACCGGGGCCATGAGCCGCGAACGCGCTGCCAAACTGCCGAAGGATGACTGGCGCCGCGGTAGTTCGAATTTCAACGAGCCCAAGCTTTCACAGAATCTCGCCCTGGTTGAGCGTCTGCGGGAGATTGGGAAGCGCCACGGGCGCGCACCGGGCGAGATCGCAATTGCCTGGACACTGCACAATCCGGCGGTGACCGGCGCCATCGTCGGCGCCCGCAACGCCCGCCAGGCCGAGGGCGTGATGCGCGCCGGCGATTTGAGACTGGCCGACGAAGAGGTGGAAGAGATCGAAAACTTCTCCGCCGAACCAGCGGCCTAGCGGGACGAGAAAAACTGCGGGTGCCAGAGCCTAAAAGCCCAGCCTCTTTCCCCGGCCAACTACGTTGAATTTGCCGCGGAGGCGCAGAAGACAGGGCTCTGCTCATACCTCCTGCCGCGCCTCGCCCAGCGTCACACTCACATCGATCTTCTTTTTTCCGCGATAGACAGTGAGCCGCACGGTGTCGCCGGCCCGGTGATTGTTCATGACCTGGCTGAGGTCCTGCTGGTCCTGAACCTGCTGCCCATCAATCGCCACAATCAGGTCGCCGCCCAGCATGATGGGCATGTTGCCGATGTAGGCGCGCTCGGTGCCGCCGCGCAGACCGGCGTGGTCAGCGGCGCCGCCGGGCACTACCCGAATGATCAGCAAGCCGCTGTCCGCCGCCAGACCCATCTGATCCGCCAGGTCTGGAGTGATCGGGATGGTCTGCACTCCCAGGGCCGGACGCCGCACCCGTCCCAGGGTGACCAAATCGTTCAGCACCGCCTTGGCGGTATTTACCGGAATGGCAAAACCAATGCCCGCGCTCTGGCCCACATTGGACGCGATCAGAGTGTTGATGCCGATGACTTCACCGTGCCAGTTGAGCAAAGGTCCGCCGGAATTGCCCGGGTTGATGGCCGCGTCGGTCTGGATGGCTTCATCGATCTGCATGCCGTCGGGTTCCTGCACCGGGCGGATCGAGCTGATGATGCCGCGGGTCATGGTACCGGAAAGGCCGAACGGATTTCCGATGGCATAGACTTTTTGCCCCACCTGCAGATTGTGCGAGTCGCCAAGTACCATGGGAGTCAGTCCCGGCCCCTTGATCTGAATCACGGCCAGATCGTGGGAGCGGTCGGTGCCCACGACCGTGGCGCGATATTTCTTGAGGTTATGCAGCGTGACCTCCACCTGGCGGGCGTCGGCGATCACGTGATAGTTAGTCAGCACGTGGCCTTCTTTGTCGATAATGAAGCCTGAGCCCTGTCCTTCCTGGGGCACCAGGCCATAAAAGAAATCAAAGGTCACGGCCCGCGAGGTGATGTTCACCACCGAATCGATGTTCTTGCGGTAGACGGCGATGTTGTTCTGCTCTTCGGCGTCGAGCCCTTCGCTCGAGGCGGCTTCGGTGATCTCCACCTTGTTGCTGGGACGGCTGAACCAGTTCGCGGGATGCAGCCGGTTGGAGCGATAGGTGGTGAAATAGAAAAATGCGCCGGCAAAAACCACGGCCAGCAGAACAGGACGCAGCAGTTTCATCGTTCGGAACCTTCCTTCACCGATTCCATTCAATTCTCTCACGCAGAAGCCATGTCATCCTGAGCGCAGCATTTCCGTTCGCTAGCGAACGGAGATGGGGAGTCGAAGGATCCCTAGTAACGGCACGGTCGCTGCGGTTTCTGTGCAAGCAGCCACACCCCGCGGCTGCATTTTCACTTCTAGGGGTCCTTCGACTGCGCGCCTGCTTCGCCAGGCGAAGCAGGCACTCCGCTCAGGATGACAAGCGCCTCGCGAGCTACAACTCTGCTTCCTTTTTCAAGCTCACGTAGATTTCTCTTACCTGCCGCCCGGTTTCGTCCAGCGACCCGGAGTTGTCGATCACGTAGTCGGCGGCTTTGACCTTTTCTTCGTCCGGAAGTTGGGCCGCCACGCGGCGGGTGACTTCGCGGCGAGCGGTTTCCTGGTCGACTTTCAACCGCTGGGCCCAACGCTCGATGCGCTGTTCCGGCCGGCAAGTCACGACAATCAATCGATCGAAGCCCTCTGCCATGCCCGCCTCGAGAATGAGCGCCGCTTCCACCAGGGCAATTGCGTGGGCATCACCCCGGCCGACCTGGGCCATCCATTCCTCCTGCCGGCGAATCACAGCGGGATGGACGATCTGATTCAGCTCCTGCACGCGCGAAGGCTGGCCGGGGCCGCCGAAGGCAAGCTCGGCCAGACGGGCGCGATTCACGCTGCCGTCTGGGCCCAGGATTCCGGCTCCGAAACGAGCTACAACCTGCCGGTAGATCGGCTCGCCCGGCTGCAACAACTGATGGGCGATCACATCGGCCTGGATCACCTGGGCTCCCTGCGCCGCAAACATCTCCCCCACAACGGATTTGCCCGCGGCGATGCCACCGGTCAACCCGACCTTAAGCACTTCGGGCGTGCTCCGCGGCCCGGCCGGGGGCACGCAAGCCCCTCCGCATCCTTGCCGCCTTCACCGTGTTTGCCATCAGCATGGCGATGGTCAGGGGACCCACGCCGCCGGGGACAGGCGTAATCGCTCCCGCCACGTCGGCGGCCTGAGGATGGGCGTCTCCCACCAGGGTCGACCCTCTTGTCCGAAAGCTCTCCTCGCGTTTCCCGTTGCCCGCAAAAAGCCGATCGAACTCGGACCGCTCGGTGACTTTGTTCATGCCCACATCGATCACTGTCGCCCCGGGCTTGACGAAGTCACGAGTGATCATGCCGGCGCGGCCAATGGCGACCACCAGGATGTCGGCGCGACGGCAGACCCCGGGAAGGTCCCGCGTCTTCGAGTGGCAAACCGTGACGGTCGCATTGGCGTTCATCAGCAGCATGGCCGTAGGCTTGCCCACAATATCGCTGCGCCCCACCACCACCGCCTCCTGACCCGCGACCGGAATGTTACTTCGCCGGAGAATCTCCATGATTCCCGCAGGCGTGCAGGGCACCAGGCCGGGACGCTGGGTGGAAAGAAATCCCACGTTGACCGGGTGGAAGCCGTCCACGTCCTTGGCCGGATCCACGGCCATCAGAATCTTCTTGGAATCCACCTGCGATGGCAGGGGCAACTGCACCAGGATGCCATCAATTTCGTCGCGCCGGTTGAGCTCGAGGACCAGATCCAACAGTTCTGGTGTAGAAATTGTGTCCGGGGGAGTGAGTTGCTCGCTGTAGATGCCGACTTCCCCGCAACTCTTCACCTTCCCGCGAACGTAGATTTCAGAGGCCGGGTTGTGGCCAACCAGAATGACGGCCAGGCCCGGACGAATGCCGGCTGCCGCCATGTCCTTTACCTCAGCAGCAACCTCCGCCCGGATTTCCGCGGCGATCTTGTTGCCGTCCAGAATTGTGGCCGCCATGGACCCTCGCCTTCCTGCGGGGATTAAAACCGAAACTTTATCGTAAACTATCACGGGCAAAAGATCTTAATCGCAAAAGAGGGCAAAGGCCCACAGACAATCTTTTTCCTCGTGTTGTTTGCGCTCTTGCGGTTAGGTATTTAGTTCTTTTGCCGCTTGCGTGGAGGGCGTAAAATCCATCCCATGATTCCGCAGGACCTACTCGACATCCTGGTTTGCCCCGTCTGCAAGAAGGGGCTGGTATTGAAAGACGAAGGACAAAGTTTGAAGTGCACCGGGTGCCGCCGTGTCTATCCGATCCGGGACGGCATCCCGATTATGCTGGTGGACGAGGCCGTCGTCGATCCCTCCTGAGGCCATATTCTGTCATCGCGTCTCGTCCCACAACGACACAACGTGTCAAGATGGAGATTTCCCGACATGGCCCGTTCGTGCTACAGAAACCAGCCCTTCCGGCGCACTGAAAAATCCACACATCTGCAACTTACCGCAACGTAAGGGGTTTAAGAAACCAGGGCGGGGCTCCATACGTATCTGGAGAATGGGCTCAAATGCGGCACCAAAATTGCATGCAACGTTCATGGCAGGCAGTGAGTCTAATGAGTTAAGGAAGTCAGGGTCGGAGGTGATAACGACCATGAAAGAACGATTCTCCAGTACCGAACTAACGGCTCTGCGAAACGATCTTCTGCAGGGAGGCCTGATCGATTCCCGCGAAGCCGCCGAACTCCTGCAAGTTTTCCTCATGGGCCGTGGCTACGGGGTCTCGCCTCAAGCAGCCATGGACGCCGTGGGCCGGGTTGAGATGTCAGGCTGCTCCATGCCGGTGCTGCAAAAGGAGCTGGAGAACCTGGCGCTGGTAATGTAAGCGGTGACCAGAAGTATGTAAGAAATCTACGGGGACCTCAGAACCAGGCCGTTTCCCCGCGAGGTGAGTAACAAGAATGTGCCGGGCCAACCAGCCCGGCGTTTTTGTTTTAAAACAGCTTCTAGCTTCTAGCCCACCCCGATTAGCTAGCAGCTAGGAGCCAGAAGCCAGAAGCTCTTTTCACTCGTACCGCAAACTCTCCACCGGATCCAGTTTCGCCGCTCTGGTCGCCGGGACGGTACCAAAGATTACGCCGACCAACGACGAAACCACGATAGCCACAATCGCGGACAATCCCGAAATCGGGATGCGGTATTGGGTGAGAAAACGCACGGAATAGGGGATCGCCAAACCGATGACCACGCCAATCAGCCCCCCGACCAGTGAAATCGTCATAGCCTCGGCCAGGAACTGGAAGCGGATTTCCCGGTTGGTGGCTCCCAGCGCCTTGCGAATGCCAATTTCGCGGATACGGGAACTGACCGTCGCCAGCATGATATTCATAATCCCGATGCCGCTGACCAGCAGGACCACCGCCGCTACCAGCAGCAGGACCAGAGTCAGCGCATTGGCCGTCTTCTCCGCCAGGACGACGAGCTGGGTGAGGTTCATGACGTTATACACCGACTCGGCCCGGTGCCGGCTCTGGATGACTCGACGGATCTGGTCAGTCGCCGGTTGCACCATCGAAGGGTCGGCGGTTGAGAAATAAATCTGCTTTACGGTCGGGGTGTCAGTGAAGTAGCGGCTCACCGTGTACGGAATCAGCATGGTGTAGTCGACCACTTCAGTTTGCCCGAAAGTATCCACCCGCTCCCGGAACGTGCCTACGACGGTGAAAGGCAAGCCGTTGAGCTTGATGATTTTACCGATCGCCTCTTCCTGCGATCCGTAAAGCTCCTCAGCCATCTTTTGGGTGATCACTCCCACCTTGTTGTGTTCCTGCTCGTCCTTGGGATCAAAGAACCTGCCCGTGATCACCACCAGATTGCGCACGATCCTGTAATCGGGAAAGACCCCGAGCACGGAAATGTCGCGTTCCTTGCCTCCGCCCACGGGAATGCGCTCGCCGAGTGACACGACGGGAGAAGCCGCCACGATGCCCGGCACTTCCTCCAGCACGGCTTGCATATCGTCGATGGTGAGCGGGTCGGGGGTCACATTGGCGACACTCTGTCCCCCGCTCTGGTATTCCGCCTCGATTTGGTTGGTGCCGATCGATTGAATCTGGTTGAGCACATACTGCTTGCCAGTCATGCCGATGGTTACGACAAGAATCAGTGAAGCGGTGCCAATCACCATTCCCAGAGCGGTCAGGGCGAACCTGACTTTGTTGCTGCGGAAGGTCTCATAGGCAAAACTGAGGACCTCGCTGTAAACCATCCGAGGATGACGCCGTTCCGGCGCGCTGGAGGTCGCGGTTGCCATGGGTTAGTTAGATGCCCAGGTCAGATGCTAGCTGCAATGAGTCAGAGGCGCAATTACCTGGGGCAGATCGTCCCTCAAACGTCAATTCGATCTTGGATGGGAGAGAGCCTCAGCGCCGCCGGGATACACCACGAGGAATCGGCGAGGCTACCGCAAGGCTTCCTGGCACTGGCGGTCGCTATTTTCCAGCCCGAATGACAGGTCTGATCTCAGTTTCAACCCAGTCTCCGTTCGGGCGCTGGCGGTGTTCGCGCAGGATCCGGCAGACTCGTAACTCTCCGTTGCTATAAGGGCAGGCCACGCCGTCCACGGGAGACGAATTCTCCAGGATCACCCAACTAACGCCGTATTGGGTTCGAAGGTTTTGCAATCGATCTTCTGAGACATGCGCCCAATCTGATTGCGCGGCGCTCTCCTGTTTCCAGCGTTCTGCCAATTCAGGAAACACCGAAGCGGCCCCGCTGTCCTTTTCCTGATCGGCCAGCATGCTGCGTTCGGCGATCGCGCGGAAACCGTGAAGGTCTACGCCGGGTTTCAGTAGATAGTCCGGATCGAGTGCGAACACCGCATCTTTTGGCGTGTGATCACGGATCCAAAGAAAACTGGAGAGCCATTCACCCCGATACTGGACTCCTGGGACCTCAAGATGCGGGCTCGCGGGGTAGGACGCTGTGTCGGCCGCGAACATTCCGCACGACAGCACACCGAAGCAAAGAATCCACCGCCAGGCACGCGCTCGCAGCAGATACTCGCCCATCAGGCCGCCCAGCAGGACAAAGAAAGCAACGTAAATCAGGTGAAAACTCCTCATGGGTTGCAGGCGCATCAGATACGAAAAGTCGCTATCACTGGCCAACAGCAGTGCGGCTACGGTTGAGAGGAGACCCAGGCCGATCAAGGTCTTTGCCAGGCGGGAAAAGGCCGGGAGCGTGCCTTTAAGCGACCTATTCGCACACACGGCCATGATGATAAGAGGCATGAAGGTGCCGACCCACTCCCACCAGTGCCACGTCGTCACGAAGAAATATGCTCGCGACGCCAGCACTTCCCGGTAGGCGCCCTGCGCAGGACGCAAATACTCACGAACGAGTATGGGCAACACGATCAAGGCGGGAAGCACAGGCGCGGCTTCGACCAGCCCGACGTGCCGGCGCGAGCGGGAGTCGGTTGCGAGCAGCAATCCGAAGCCAGCGCCATAGATCGCCATCTGCGGGTGAATCAGAAAAGCGCCCAGCAGCCATAGACAGGCGGCGCGAACTCGTTTTTCCAAAAAACAAGTGACGGCCACCAGGACAAGCGGGGTGGAGAGCGACCTTGAGGTTAAGTAGGAGTCGGCGATGATCAAGGCAGTGCCGGCTACAGGAACGTTGAGCAGTGCGGCCAGCAGGCCGACGCCCGCCCAGCGGGCCCGCTCGCTGCGAAAGCATTGTCGCGCTAACCCATAGGCGGCCCACAACAACAGAAATTGTGCGAACGCAAACCATAGCAGCATGCTCCATTCGATAGGCAACCTGGCGAACCGTGTAACCGCCGCAACCAGATGCGGGAACAGGGAGAGCCTGGCGTGGTGCATGAAGAACTCCGAGCCGAAAGGGAATAGGGATGGGTCCGCCGTTTTTTCGATTCCCGGTGCGTAGATGGCCGCGTCGTCGGTGCCCATGTGATATCCGTGGACAAGAATTGACAGCAGCGTGATAACGAGAAGAAGGGAGATCCGGCGGGCCCGCTGACGGGCATTGCGTTTTGGGGGAATCGCATCCGATTCCCCTTTCGGCGTGGCAATTTCGGCGAGACGGGGCTGCGCATCCCAAATACTTCGAGTACCGGAGACCTTCCTGCCGACCCTACTGCGCTTCAACCTAAGGAACGGAAGCAAAACGGATAGCCGCACTACATTGGTAGGATGCGCTCTTAGCGGTTATCGTCATGACAATGAAGGAGCTGTCATCTCCCAGACAACGGTCGTTCATCCTCAGGTGCTAGCCTTCTGCATTGCTGATCCCCAAAATGATCCCAGGATTTGTCGGATTAGTCCCTGAGATGGAAGCAGGAGCGGCCAATGTTCAAGGGTGCGGTGATCGGCTTTGTCCTGGCTGTAATCATTGTTATTGGAGGGTTTTACTTCTACTTTGCGGCGGGTATGGCGCCGGTGGCCACGGCGGATCCTCCAATGCCGTTTGAGAAGAAGTTGGCGAATCTTGCTTTGGCCGCTCACATCGAGAAGCAACACATAGGTCAGCCCCCCGTGGCAGCTGACGAAGCCACCTATCTCGCCGGCGCCGAGGTGTACAAGCTGCATTGCGGCTCGTGTCATGGCATGCCGGGCCACTCACCCACCGACTATGCGACGACGATGTATCCCAAGCCACCCCAGTTGTTTCGAGGTAAGGGCGTAACCGATGATCCCGTGGAAGAAAGTTACTGGAAGGCGGCCAACGGCATTCGCATGACTGGCATGCCTGCGTTCAAGACCAGGTTGACGGACACCCAGTTATGGCAGGTCAGTCAGTTGGTCGCCCACGCAAATGAAATACCCGACTCCGTCCAGAAGGTGCTGAACTCGGATGTCCCTACATCAACGTCGGCGCCTGGACTAACGCCAGTTCGGGATTCGGCCCCGAAGTGAGGCAGGAAATCTGAGATCAGACTGCTCAAGCCGGAGGTATCGGAAGGCGGTGACTCTCATCGCTCAACCGTGGAGGAGATGAACAATTCGTCACGCCCAAGACGCCGCCGCTTCATGCTTGCCCGATATTGTGACACTGTGCGCTCTGCAAGAGGTTTCAACACCCTGGGCAGGATGTGCAGTTGGGAATCTCAGGAACGTGTACACGCTCAAAGCCGGAATCGTGGCATCTCTCGAACTGATATGCCCAAAATCGGCACATCAGGAGGAGAAACTGCAATGACGCGGAAACGCGCGAAGTTGATCCTGGGAGTAGGGATTGTGCTGATTTCTGTACTAATCTCGGCTCCGTTGCGGGCGCAGGTCGCCGAGGTCACGCTGTCGGGCGCGGTTACGGATCCTTCGGGAAAAGTTATCCCGGCCGCAAAGATCTCTATCAAGAACGAGGCCACCGGTCAGTCGACGGTGACCGAAACGGATTCAGCCGGGTTCTACAACCTGACCAACCTCAAGCCGGGAATGTATGAGGTCTCCGTCTCGGCCGAACCCTTCAGTACGAAAGTCGCAACCGTGATGCTCACGGAGGCGAGGCAAACGATGGACTTCGCTTTGAGCGCCGGACAGCCTCAGCAGGGCGCCCCAGGTAGCAACCCCAATGCGAAGCCGTCTCCGGTTAATCTGCCCAATGCTCCTTCCAGCAGTACTCCAGAGCCTTCGCTGACCGATCTTGGTTTCCCTCCGGACCAGACCCAGGGAAACGCCAAGGAGCAGGCACTGCTCGACAAACGAACCCACATGCTGAAGATCCATCAACGGCTGGGTCTGATTACGACCATTCCTTTGCTCGCCGCGATCCTTTCTTCCCCAAGCGCAGGTGGCAAGAGCTCCAGCACGACCGGACGCGACGTGCACCTTGCTCTGGGTGCGGTGGCGGGAGACTTGTATTTCATGACCGCCTACTATGCCATCCGTGCGCCTCGCGTGCCCGGGACCCAAACCCGCGGACCCATCCGTGTGCACAAGGCCCTGGCCTGGATTCACGGCCCCGGAATGATCCTGACGCCCATCCTGGGTGCGATCGCTTACGATCAAAAGAGCAAGGGAGAAAAGGTTCATGGGATTGCCTCGGCGCATATGCCAGTGGCCATCGTGACTGCGGCGGCCTTCGGAGCTGCTCTGATGTCCGTATCGATCCGGTTCTGAGGCCAGTCTATGAACACTAAACTGCTAGTCTCCTTTTTGCTGCTCGCGATTCCGAGGCTCGCCGCAGCCGATAGCCAGTGGATCCTGGAACAAAGCACTCTCACGTATCACGTCTCTCACCCGCTGCATCAGACCGAGGGCGTTAGTCACGCGGCGCGAGGCAAGGGCATCTGCCACGCGGGACAATGCGATTTTTTGATCGCAGCGCCCGTAAAGTCATTTGATTCGGGGGACAGCAATCGCGACCTGCACATGCTGCAGGTCACCCGTGGGGCGCAATTTCCCATGGTGATCGTACGCACCCAACTGCCCGAAGCCGCATCCTCATTCGCAACCGTCCGGGCCGATCTGGAGATCAAGTTTGCCGGCCAGACTGCCCGGTACAAACAGGTCCCCTTCCAACTCGTCACCCAGGGAGGGCAGATCCGAATCACGGGCACAATTCCAGCCTTACTATCGGATTTCAAGATTGAGCCGCCTTCCCTCCTGACAATGCCGGTTAAGGGCGAAATACCGGTGCGAGTGGAGATGACATGGCGTCCGCAGTGAGCGCAGGGTACTGATCCCAGCCTAGCCTGGCGGTCCAGCCGCGCCCCGGGCGTAGTAACCGGCAGCGCCAGGCTCCAGCTTCCGGCCTTTCGAGCTGAAAATCCGGAAGTGCGCCAGACCCGCTCTTTGCAGAGCAAACTGCAACGTGGTTCGTACCACGCCCAGCCCGTAGGTCACGCTGCGGCCGAAGTTGATGGATGATGCTTCCTCAAAATACTTGGTGGGGCAGGATACTTCACCGATGCGGAAGCCAAAATTCACGCACTGCGCCAGCACCTGATTGTCGAAGACAAAATCGTCCGAGTTCTCCAGCAGCGGGAGATCCAACAGAACCTTGCGGCTGAAGGCGCGATAGCCGGTGTGGTATTCCGACAATTTGATCCCCAGAAACAAATTCTCGAATGCGGTGAGAAAACGGTTGGCTACATATTTGTAGAAGGGCATGCCGCCATGAAGCGCCTGACCGCCGATGATGCGCGAGCCCAGCACCACGTCGTAAACCTCATAAGCCACCATGCTGGCCATGGCCGTCACCAGCAGCGGGGTGTACTGGTAGTCGGGGTGCACCATGATGACCACGTCCGCGCCCGCGGCCAGGGCCTCGCGATAGCAGGTCTGCTGATTGCGCCCGTAGCCGTAATTCTGGTCATGGACAAAGAATTGCAACCCCAGCCGCTCGGCGATCTCAACTGTGCGGTCGGAACTGTGATCGTCCACCAGGATGCGGATATCGACCAGTTCGGGCAGCTCCGCCACGGTCGCTGCCAACGTCTTCTCCGCATTATAGGCAGGTAGCACCACGGCGATGCGTTTCCCGTTGATCATGAATGATCATCATAATCTCATAGCCGTGGATTTTGACTGTGTGGGATGGGCTTGTGTGGGAGCGGGTCTCTGACCCGGTCATGGGGTGCGCAGCACCGCCGTGAAGCTGGATAGTTGTCAGGACTGCGGCCCCTTGGGCCGCCCGACCGGGTCAGAGACCCGATCCCACACAAGCGGGTCCCACACCGCCATCCTCAGCACTTCCCGCCTCATTGTTGATAAAATATGTATTCGAGACCCATGACTGAAAAGCGCACGCTATTCGAGAAAGTCTGGGACCAGCACGTGGTCTCCTCGCCTCCCGACCGCCTTCCCCTTCTTTATATAGACTTGCACCTGGTGCACGAGGTCACCTCGCCCCAGGCTTTCGACGGCTTGCGTGCGGCCGGGCGGCGTGTGCGCCAGCCCCAGCGGACGGTCGCCACCGTCGACCACAATATTCCGACCGAACCGCGCGGCACGCCCATCACCGACCCGATTGCCGCCCTCCAGATCCAGGCCCTGCAGAAAAATTGCAAGGAATTCGGAGTGCCCCTGTTCGACATGGACTCGCCTAACCAGGGGATCGTGCACGTCATCGGCCCCGAACTCGGTCTCACTCAGCCGGGCATGACGATCGTCTGCGGCGACAGCCACACCAGCACCCATGGCGCATTCGGCGCGCTGGCCTTCGGCATCGGCACATCGGAGGTCGAGCATGTGCTGGCCACGCAATGCCTGCCCCAGCGCAAACCGAAAACCATGCTGATCGAGGTGCACGGTTTGCTGCCTGAGGGTGTCACCGCGAAGGACCTGGCGCTGGGAATCATCGGGCAGATCGGAACCGATGGCGCCACCGGACACGTCATCGAGTACGCCGGCGAGGCCGTCCGCGGTCTTTCCGTAGAGGGCCGGATGACGCTGTGCAACATGAGCATCGAAGCCGGAGCCCGCGCCGGTCTGGTCGCGCCCGACGAGGTCACCTTCGCCTACATCAGGAACCGCCGCTTCGCCCCGCCCAACGGCGACTGGGAAAAGACGCTGGCGCGGTGGCGCACCCTGCCCTCCGACCCCGGAGCACGCTACGATAAGGTCGTAAAGATCGATGCCTCGAAGCTGGCGCCGTTCGTGACTTGGGGTACGAACCCGGGTATGGTCGTGGCGGTCAGCGGCCGGGTGCCGGAGCTCAGCGACCTGAAAACCGAGGCCGATCGCCGCGCCGCCGAACGCATGTTGGAATACATGGGACTGAAGCCCGGCACGCTCGTGGAAGAAATTCCCATAGACCGGGTTTTCATCGGTTCCTGCACGAATTCTCGACTGGAGGATTTGCGCGCCGCGGCTCGCGTGGCCCGGGGGCATCACGTGAGCGCGGCGGTGCGGGCCATGGTCGTCCCCGGATCGCAAGCGGTAAAACACGCCGCCGAGCAGGAGGGTCTCGACCGAATTTTCCAGGACGCCGGCTTCGAATGGCGCGAGTCCGGTTGCTCGATGTGCCTGGGCATGAATCCCGACATTCTGCAGCCCGGCGAGCGTTGCGCTTCCACCAGCAACCGCAATTTTGAAGGCCGTCAGGGACGCGGCGGGCGCACGCACCTGGTCAGCCCGATGATGGCAGCGGCGGCCGCCATCGCCGGTCATTTCACTGACATAAGAAACTGGAAATTTCAGTAAGTAGGGGCGTTCCTTCGACTACGCTCAGGACAGGCCCCGCCCGCCGTTACGCCAGGAGAACGAATGCATCCGTTTCGGGTTCACAAAGGCAAAGTCGCTCCGCTTGATCGCGGCAACGTCGATACCGACCAGATCATCCCCAAACAATTCCTGAAGAGAATCGAGCGCGCCGGCTTTGGCGAATTCCTGTTCTACGACTGGCGCCGAGCCCAGGACGGTTCGCAGGACCCGTCTTTCCCTCTCAATCAGGCGCGCTATGCCGGAGCCAGCGTGCTCGTGGCCGGCAAGAACTTCGGCTGCGGATCCTCGCGTGAACATGCCGTCTGGGCCCTGGAAGATTTCGGCTTCCGCGCGGTGATTGCGCCATCGTTTGCCGATATCTTTGCCAACAATTGTGTGAAGAATGGCGTGCTCACGGTGGTCCTGAACGAAAAAGAAGTAGAGGAAATCGTCCGCCGCGCAACCGAGCGCCCTGATTACCAGCTTGCCATCGACCTGGAACGATGCGAGGTCCACGATGACAGTGGATTCTCCGCCAGTTTCCCGATCGACGACTTCACCCGCCACTGCCTGCTCGAAGGCCTGGACGACATCGGACTCACCCTGCAACACGAGCCTGAAATCACAGCCTACGAGTCCCATCATCCGGCAGCGCAAAGGATCGTGTAGGGCGGACGCTCATCCCCCGATCCACGGTAGACGTCGAATAAAGGACGGCGGTGACGCTGCTACGCCGAGAGCGATAAAATCGTGAATGGCGGAGGTCGCCAGAATGCAAGCACAAGTCAAGCTTGGCCGAGTCGCCGGAATCTCAATTGGGCTTCACTATAGTTGGTTCATCATCGCTGTCTTGATTACCCTGTCTCTGGCTGCGCATTTTCACAGCGTCACACCGCAATGGAGTGACACGGTCGTGTGGTCGGCGGCGATCATCACCGGCGTTCTTTTCTTCGCCGCTCTACTCGCCCATGAACTGGCGCACTCCCTGGTCGCCAAGGCGAAAGGTCTGAAGGTACGAGCGATCACGCTATTCGCGCTAGGCGGAATCTCGCAGATTGAATCCGAGGCCAAGGACGCCAAATCCGAGTTCTGGATTGCGATCGTCGGACCGTTGTCGAGTTTCGTAATCGGTCTGGTTTTTCTGTTGATCGCGAGGCTGTCGGGCTGGTCACTGGGCACAGAACCCCGCACTCCCGTTATGGCCGTGCTGCTATGGCTGGGTTACATCAATCTGGTGCTGGCGGCCTTTAACCTGATTCCTGGATATCCGCTGGATGGCGGCCGCATCCTGCGCGCCGTACTCTGGTGGATTACTCGCGATGCCGACCGCGCCACGCGCTGGGCGGCTCTGACCGGCCAGGCGGTTGCCTTCCTCTTCATCATGTTGGGGCTGTTCCGGTTTTTCGTGGGCGCCAACTTCGGCGGCCTGTGGCTGGCATTTATCGGTTGGTTTTTGCTCGACGCATCGCGAAGCAGCTATGCGCAAGTTGAAATCATGGAGGGGCTCCGGGGGCACCCGGTGGCCGATATCATGGAGCGTGACTGCGCCACCGTGGAAGGCCACCTGAGCCTGGAGGATTTTGTCCATGAATACTTGTTGAAAACGGGACGGCGTTGCTTCGCGGTCGTTCACGACGGTCGCTTGGTTGGACTGATCACTCCGACTGAGATCAAGAATGTTGAACGAGGACTCTGGGCGCAGACGAGCGTGCAGGGCGCCATGCGGCCACTCGCTCAACTCCGGACCGTTGCCCCTGATACTCCCGCAATCAAGGCGCTTGAAATCATGAGCCGGGAAGATATCAATCAACTGCCTGTGCTTAAGGATGGGCGGCTGCAGGGGATTTTTTCCCGCAGGCATCTATTGGGTTTCCTGCAAAACCATGCTGAATTGTACCGGCGGTGACTGTCCGCTATTCTGACATCGCGAATGACGCCTTCAGTCGAGGTTAGAAAGGTCAGGCAAGCCGCTTAGCAACTGCGCCGGCAAGGAGTCGATTTGGTAAAGGAGGACGAACCTCGGCTCCTGGCGGAAGCACTGCTCCTGGGCGTGTGTGGAGCGTTGTGCGCCCAGCTGTTCATGTGGCTGCTGCATCTTTCGGAGCATGTGTTCCTGGGTTGGATCGCAGGCTACCAACCGCCCGGGCTGCCTGAGGATGGTGGCGTGTTGCGCCAAGTCATCGGGAGCCACGGATTGTGGCTGATTCCCGTGGCCACGACTGTGGGTGGCGTGCTCTCTGGAATTCTGGTTTACACCCTTGCGCCAGAGGCGGAAGGTCACGGAACCGACGCTGCGGTAGCGGCGTTTCATCGCGCGGGTGGTTTTCTTCGAACCCGGGTCGCGCCGGTAAAAATGGTGGCGTCGGCGATCACCATTGGATCGGGCGGCTCGGCGGGACGTGAAGGACCGATCGCGCTGATCAGCGCCGGGATCGCCTCGTTCTATTCGACCCTGGTGCATAAGTCTGAAGAAGAGCGGCGGTTGCTCATGCTCGCCGGCATGGCCGCTGGGCTCTCGGCCATCTTCCGAACTCCGATGGGGACAGGCGTGTTCGCCATAGAAGTCCTTTATGGAAACATGGAGTTCGAAGCGGACGCCCTGCTCTACACGATGTTGGCGTCAGCCGTGGCCTATGCCGTCAACGGGTTGTTTGTGGGCTGGCAACCCTTGTTTCGAGTATTGGCGGTCCCGGCTCCGCGGATTTCTGACTACGCTGCATACGGGGCCCTCGGTCTCGCTGCGGGAGTGGTAGGGACGTTCTTGCCGGTAGCGTTCTACCGGGTGCGCGACGGTTTTCGCAGCCTGCCGCTCCCGCCCTGGGTGAAGCCCGGCATTGGTGGGTTGGGCGTAGGCCTAATTGCACTGGAGTTGCCCCAGGTATTAGGCGGAGGTTATGGGTGGATCCAGGAGGCCATTGACGGTCGCTTAGCCTTGCGGCTGCTTCTGATCTTACTGCTCGCAAAGATCGTCGCCTTTGCCTTGACCGTGGCCTCGGGCGGTTCAGGCGGCGTGTTTGCGCCTTCTCTTTTTGTCGGTGCGATGCTGGGCGGAGTATTTGCGACGGTTTTCCATCAGCCGCCCGCGGTTCTGGTCATCCTCGGAATGGCTGCGGTTTTCGGCTCTGCCGCACGGGTGCCGATCGCAACCATGCTCATGGTGACGGAGATGGCCGGGGGCTATAAATTGCTCGCGCCGGCTGGCGTGGCAGTGATGATCAGCTATCTGTTGCAGGTTCGACTTTCATCAAACGTCAAATATCAGAGCTTGTATGAAGCACAGGTGCCCCGCCGGGAACATTCCCCGGCCCACTACGTGGACCAAGTTCGGGTTGCGCTAACGCTTTTGGGCAGAAGAGATGTGGCCCTGGGGAAAAGCTTCGGTCACCTCGATTTGCTGAAGCTCTTACGCTCGAAGATCCGGTTTGACCTCCCCGGCGGCAGGCAGCTTGATATGGGCGCGCTGCGGTCCGAGAGTCCATTCGTGGGCCAGCCGGTGCAGGCCCTTTACTCAGACCTGAGCGGGTACGATTTTGAAATCGTTGCGATTATGCGACGGGAACTCGTACTGTTGCCCCATCCCGATACTCTTCTTCAAGAGGGAGACCGCTTGCTGGTAATCAGTTCGGCTCGCGCTCGTGATGTGCTAAGCCAACACATTGAGCCGCTTCCCTCCCCCGATCAGAAAGCGGACTGATCGTTTATACCGGCGGCCCCGCCGGCACACCCGAGGTTTTAATCTTGGGCGTGTTCTGCACTGGATTCTGCAAGAACAGAGTAATCTCGTGATCCAGTTGTTCGCTCACCGGACTCCGTACAGTGTTCTTCTTCACCGCGCTCTCCACATCCCGCACCCCGGCCAGCGCCACCGCCCGCACTTCAGGCGTCGCCTCGGCGTTCGCCGCCAGAACCATCAGCCGCTCCGCCACTTCCGTTTGCACCACGCCCGCGAGGCTCCTTTCGGTTGGCGTCCTTGCATTATCTGAAAACGCAGCCGCCACCATGGCGGCAACGACACTCTTCGGTGAAAGGGCCTGACTGTCTTGCTCCGAGATTACCGCCAGCCTCTGCATGCGGCTGGGATCGAGCAGCCCACTCACAACAATTTCGGCCACGGCACGCGCTCCGTCCTGCGGGCTGAAAAGGTATCCCGCGGAGGAGGCAAATCGTTCCGGATCTGCATCGCGGTTCTCCACCGGCGCTAGCGCCTTCCAGACCTCCGCCGGAACCAGCAACTGGGAAGGATTCAGAGCGCTCAGCGCCAGTTGCAGGGCCTCCTTCTGACTCTCTGCCGGCCAGATGCTGATGGGCGACTGCCCATCGCCTGCCAGCGAGATGGGCACCTTGGCACTCCCCACGACATTAATCGCGGCGCCCAGCGCATAGCGATGAAACAGATAGACCAGCGGGAACCGCGAGGTGAACATCGAATCAGGCTCGCCGGGCCGCAGCATGCGCGGGCTGTAGTGCGCCAGCAGCGCATTTCGGACCGGCAACACTTCTTTCAGCCAGGTCACCGGATCGGGCCCGTCATCGTAAGAATTCCAGCGTGGATCGTCGGTGTTGCCCCAGACAATTCCCTTTGCGATAGCGCCTTTCACGATTGCGTCCCGGCGCGCCTGCTCCTCCGGCGCTTTGCCCTCCGGCTTGCCCTGGCTGTATCCCCACTCGATGGCAAAGCGATCGTAACTTCCCGTCCCCTGCATGTAGGCGTCGGAAAGATCGGCGGTGCCGTCGGCGCGGATCTTCACCCGCGGCGCGAAGTAGTCCATCACCGACCCGCGTCCGTAGGTGCTGGCCACGAAATTATGTTCCAGGCCAAGCACATGGCCCATTTCGTGGCAGGTAAGCAGGGCCAGGCGCTGCAGCATGACCTGTTCTTCGCTGGTGCGCGGATCAAGATTGTCCAGCGCGGCGAACGTATCCAGGGCGGGCTCGGCCGGGTCGTGGCCGGAGGGCATCACCGACTCCCAATAGTTGTTCATGGTGCGCATGCGATGCGAGTCCAGTTGCACCACGGCGTGAATGATTTCGCCGGTGCGCGGATCGACGTGGCTCTGGCCCACCGACCATCCCCGTCCGGAGCGGTTCGTCCACTGGATGGTGGGATAGCGAACGTCCATGGGGTCCGCTCCCTCGGGCAAATCCTCGACCCGCAACGCGTTTTTGAATCCCGCCTGCTCAAACGCCTGGTTCCACCATAGCGCCCCCATGCGAGCCGCGGAACGCACCGGCTCGGGAATGGCGCGGTCGAGATAAAACACTATGGGCTTTACCGGCTCACTGAGCGCCGCCGTGGGATCCTTTTTCTGCAACCGCCAGCGCTCCACCAGATAACGCGTCAGCTGCCGGTTGTATGGCTGGGAGAAATCCTGAAAGCTCACGGTAATAAATCCCACTCGCGGGTCCTGCTCCAGAGGCTCGTAGCCGGGAGCGGGCATAGCCACAAACGAATGGTGTTCGCGGACACTCAGCGAATGTGAGTCCGGCTGGTTCAAATCGCTCTCGGAATCTGTGGCGAAGGTCAGCAGCGCTTCCACTTCGGTATTGAGGGGAAAGCTCCCGGTGTGCTCCAGGTCAATCACGCTGCGGTCCTTGTCCAGCCTCCAGTCCGCCGCCTTGGAGGAGGCCTCGCGTACCATCACGCCTCCGACGGCGCGGGTCGGCCGCCGTAGTTGGGAGAGCAGATCAAACGCGTCCCGGATCAGTAAGGTATCGGCATCGACCAGCACCGTGCCATCCTGCTCCGCTTCCACCGGGAGCGAGGCCAGCACCGAAGTCGGGAAGCTGTATTCCACCGAATGCTGTAGTTCCGGCGTACCGTCGGGAGCCAGGAAGCTGGTGTTTTCCTCGATCACCAGCACCCGCATCCCAACCCGCCGAAAACGGCACACCGCCCCGGCGCCAAATGAACTTCGGTCGGCAAAGGTCTCGATCGAACCGATTCCACTGCCCAGCCCGGTGAAGTAAAGAAACTCTCCCCGCAGCGCTGCCGGCGAGAGTTCAAACAGAATGTCGCCCTTCTTTTCATCCCAGTAGTAAGGAAAGAAGCCATCATGCTTTTGCAACCCGGCAATACGCGTCGCCAGTGCGGAGCTGCCATTGGCGGGCTTGGCAGTGGTCTGAGCTCCGGCCCCAGTCGCGATGCTGCCAACAAGAATGACCAACGCAAGCGAAAGATGCAGTCTTTTCATAAGCTTTGTCTTATACATCACGAGCCCGCGGTTGCTCAAACCGAGAGCCCGAATTGCAGCGCTACGCAGGCCCGCAGGAAACGTGGCTCCTACTGTATCCACCCCATGCTATTCTCAGCTCGTGCGGAGGGATGCGTGAGCGGTTGAAACGGGCGGTCTTGAAAACCGCTGTACCTGAAAGGGTACCGGGGGTTCAAATCCCTCTCCCTCCGCCACTTGGTTCATCGGCCGGAAACCGGGATAGAACGCTTCTACGGGCGAGCCTGCTTCGTCGCAAGGTCAATGAGCAGGATGTCCGAGTTTTCCCGCAACCGGTCGAATACAATTCGGCGGCCATCGGACGTGATATCGAAGGTCCGCATGGCGGCGGGATTGCTCAGCCGAGTCAAACGCCGTGGGCGCATGGTGCGAAGGTCGAGCAGCCAGAAATCCTGTCCGGCCGTTGTAGTTCCGAGCATGTAAACCAGGCCCGTGCCATCGGGCAGGAACCGCGCGCGCTCGCCATCGCGTTGTAGGTTGATTTCGGGCACCTTCGCCGGCGTACCATCCGGGTGTAGTGCCAGGAGCGGCATCTGGGTGAACACCTGCGTGCCGCCATACACGATCAGGTCGCCGCGCGGAGACCACACCGGATCCAGGAACGGTCCGGTTGCGATCCGAACCGGCGAGCCGCCGTCGGCGGGCAATTTGAAGAGGCCGGCGCCATCGCGGTCGCTGCCGGCCACGACCAGCCATTTGCCGTCGGGAGACCAGGAAGCCGTGCCCCGAACGTCGACGTTGCTCGAAAGGGGGCGGAGTCCCGTTCCATCCGCGGCCATTATGTGCATCTGCCGCTTCCCGTTTCGCCTGAGCGCGAAGGCAACACTGCTCCCGTCGGCGGAGACTGCCGCAGGCGACTGGAGAGCGCCTTCCGAACCCTTCCAGATCTCCAGCGCCTGCCCATCGCGATAGCTCCACAGCCCATCCGCCCCGTCCCGCGAGGACAAGTAGAACAACGACCCGCCTCCGAAGCGCGGCGCCCGGGCGCGCACGGTCGGTAATGGGTAGGCTTCGACGCCCTGTTCTTCGACAATGCGATCGGTAATCGGAACGCTCCACAAATTGACCTGAGAGTTCACAATGCTCGCGGCCAGACGCCGGCCATCCGCCGTGGCCGCCACAGCGGTGTATTGTTCCAAGCCCAGACTCACGCGTTGCGAAGTTCGGGTCTCCACGTCGAACGTCCACAACCACGGTCCGGCCCCGTTTTCGTCGTGGGCAACGAACAGGACCGTCCGGTCGTCGATCGGAGTCGGATACTCAATATCGGTGTTGAGATGAGTGAGTTGTTCCGGTTCTCCGCCATCCGGCGAAACGCGCCACAGGTCCATCTCGTGCGTGGCCGGCCGGCCGTGTGCAAAGTAGATCCATTTCCCATTCTTCGACCAGACCTGATAGTGGTTGTGC
This sequence comes from Terriglobales bacterium, assembly GCA_050745885.1. Taxonomy (GTDB): domain Bacteria; phylum Acidobacteriota; class Terriglobia; order Terriglobales; family Acidobacteriaceae; genus JAIQFF01. Next base: position 3,676 of record JBOGLD010000044.1, on the reverse strand, counting down.
AATCCGGGCTCGTTTTTCACGATTTGACGTTCATTGGCGCCGTTGTGATCCGCCACAAAGGTGGGGTCGCCCGGTTCCCAGGTGTGATAGACCAGGCGGGTGCCATCGGGCGACCAGGCCACCTCGGCCGCATGTTCACCCAGGAAATTGTGCGGAGCCCCGCCCACCAGCGGGAACAGCCTGAGCCTCCTGGCTTCCGTTCCGGAATTCCACACTTCCGATCCGTCGCCTGAGAATCCGATGGCACGAAGAGGCCCGCGCACATCTCCATTCCGACCCTGGGTAAGGTTCGCCAGGCTGCCGCCGCTGGCCTGAATCAGCCAGATGTCAAACGTGCTGCTGCGGTCGGAGATGAAGGCGACGAATTTCCCGTCCGGAGAGATGGCAGGGTTGGTTTCGGGCCCTTCGAAGTCGGTGAGCCGTGTGAACTGGGCATTGGCCAGCGGATTCTGGACTGCCCGCTGGGGGCGATGGGCGAGGAGCCACGCTCCTAATCCCGCCACCAGTATTGCGGCCAGCGTCGCCACCAGCACCCATGGCAACCAGGCGTAACGCTTCGGCGCAACCTCGGCGGAAGGAGAATGATCCTCTGCCTTTTGCCGAGCCATCCTCCGCAGGTCCACCACCAGTTCCCGCATGGACTGGTAGCGGTCCGCCGGATCGCTTTCGAGCGCCTTCTCCACAATGCTCCGCATGCCCGCAGGAACGGTCTGCGGCAAGGGAGGGGGTGTCGCATGGATGACCTTTTGCAGCACCTCGAGGTCCGTGGCGCCGGTGAAGGGCCGTTGACCGCCCAGAGTTTCGTACAGCACGATTCCGAAGGAGAAGATGTCGCTTCGCGAATCGACGGTCCCGCCTGAAGCTTGTTCCGGAGACATGTACGGGATGGTTCCCAGGAGCAGCCCGGCACGTGTTCGGCCCTCGGTGATGGTGCGAGTTCCGTCCGGGCCGGCTGGCTCTTGCAGCTTGGCCAGACCAAAGTCCGCCAGTTTGGCGTAGCCGTTCGTAGCAACCAGGATGTTGGCAGGCTTGATGTCGCGGTGCAGGATTCCGGCGGCGTGTGCGGTCGCGAGCCCATCAGCCACGCCGGTCAGCAACTCCGCAATCTGGCGCCACGTGCGCTTTTCCTGTTTGGTCCAGGCCTCGAGTGTGCCGCCGTCCACGAACTCGGTGACCAGGTACTGCCGGCCCTCGAAATCGCCGGCGTCGTGGACAGTCAGGATGTGCGGATGATTGAGCGAGGAGGCCATTTGTGCCTCTCGCTGAAAGCGGTGGCGCGCGGCGGTGTCGGCCAGTTCGGCGGACAGGAACTTGATCGCCACCGGCCGGCTGAGCTTGGTATCGACGGCACGAAACACTTCGCCCATGCCGCCCGCGCCCAGGAGTCCTTCAATCCTGTAAGCTCCCATTTGGGCGCCTGAGGTGATCACGGTCCCTGCAGAATCCGGGCCAGGGGTCCTGGCCGCCCCGCTTTTCGCTGAATCCTGGGCCAACCGGACCTCGACTTCGCGGCGCAGCTCGGGGTCGGCCGCGGCCAACACTTCGGCGCGCTTGGCAGGATCGCGCGCCGCCTGGTACAGATCCTCGATCTTGCGCCTGTGTGTGGAGGCCATGGCACTACCGTGGGCGAATGGCTGCATCCTATCACGGTGTAACGGCGCCAGCCGTCTCGTGTGCGGCCGGCGCACAGTCAAGGCTGGTCGTCGGCCCACCTTCCACAAGCGCACACTCTACGCATAGCACGACCGGGTTCCTTCGGCCTGGCTCCGCCCGTGTCTACACGCTCGCTGCTAAACTAAGATGCGTGACCCCTTCCGCGAAAAGCGAAACGTCAGCCGACCGTGCGCTGCTGCTGGTCAACATCAGCCAGTTGCTGACCCTGCGCTGTGGCTCCGGAAGCTCCGGCCCGCGCCGCGGCCGCGACCTTCAGGAACTCGGCGTCATTGAGGACGGGGCGGTGCTGTGCGTGGGCGGAAAAATTGTCTCAGCTTGCAGAACTAAAGATGCCCTGCGCGATCCCTGGATCAGAAAGAACCGCAGGAAGATTGTCGAGATCGATTGCGCCGGGCAGGTTGTCCTGCCCGGATTCGTGGATTCCCATACTCATCCTGTGTTCGTGACTCCGCGGCTGGTGGATTTTGAGAAGCGGATTGTTGGCGAAACCTACGAACAGATCGCGGCAGCAGGCGGCGGAATTCGCTCTAGCCTCGAGGGCGTGCGCCAGGCGGGCAAGAAAATGCTCACCAACAAGGTCCTGGAAGCGTTGCAGGAGATGGCAGAGCAGGGCACGACGACCGTCGAGGCCAAGTCAGGGTATGGACTGACGGTCGAGTCCGAGATCAAATCTCTGGAAGCGATCCGGAGTGCGGCCGCCCAGTGGCCCGGAACTGTGTTCGCAACCCTGCTGGGCGCGCATGTTGTGCCCGAAGAATTTCACGGCCGGGCGCAGGCGTATGTTGAGGTCGTTTGCAAACAAATGATTCCGCTGGCGGCAAAACGGAAGCTGGCGCAATTCGTGGACGTATTCACCGAGCGCGGCGCCTTCACCGCGGAAGACACGGAAAAAATCTTCGACGCCGCCTGCCAGCACGGTTTGGGGTTGCGGGCCCACGTGTGCCAGTTGAGCGAAACCGGGTTGCGGGAGTTGCTGCGCTTCAAGGTGGCGTCTTTCGACCACATGGACCACGTCAGCGAGGGCGACATTCGCCTGCTGGCCAGGCGCGAGACCGTAGCCACGCTGGTGCCGGGAGCGAATTATTTCCTGGGCCTGGAGAAATTCCCGCCGGCCCGTCGACTGATCGATGGCGGTGTCGCCGTCGCGCTGGCCACCGACTACAACCCGGGCTCGTCGCCAACCTTGAGCATGCCGTTTGTGCTCTCTCTGGCATGCACCCACCTGAAGATGTCGCCCGCGGAAGCGATCACAGCCGCGACCATCAACGGCGCCTGGGCCCTGTGCGCGCAGGAGCGAAAGGGATCCATCGAACCCGGCAAAGACGCCGACTTAGCGGTTTTCCACGGAGGAGACTATCGAGAAATTGCTTACTGGGTTGCCTCGAACCGATGTGCCTTCACAGTTCTCCACGGCGCCATGGCGGCAGCGACGCCTCCCTAGCGCGGGACGCGGGAGGCGGCGATTTGAGCGAACCTAACTCCGTTGCTATAATCGGGCCTGTTCCAAACGCTCCCAGCGTCTTGACTGCCTGCCATGGCTGGCAATTCCGTCCAAGTCCACGCGTGCCAGACGACGCGCCCGGCGCCGGCAGACACGCTGTGAGTTCGAACGTGGCCAGGTAGCTCAGGTGGTAGAGCGCAGCCCTGAAAAGGCTGGCGTCGGCGGTTCAACTCCGTCCCTGGCCACCATTTTTTCAACAGCTTAGCTCCATCGTCCCACCCGTTTTGGCTCCAATTGGCTCCAAAATAATTCTCAACTAGCTAATTCCCCATCCGCGATTGCGGCGGCACAGCGATATTGCCAGTATTCGCCGCGATCGGCTTTGACGTGCGGGACTCGACCATCGCCGACATCTTCGCCAGTGCGCGCCGCTGTGATTCGGGCACGAACTGGGCGTAGATATCCATCGTGGTCGAAATGCGCGAGTGCCGCATCTGTCCCTGCACATCTTTAGGGTTGGCGCCTGCCTCGACCATCCAGGTTGCGTGCAAGGTTCGCAGG
>JBOGLD010000043.1:0-17048 GCA_050745885.1 Terriglobales bacterium | reverse complement strand
GTAAAGTGGTTTAACGACGCCAAAGGGTACGGCTTTATCAGCCGTCAGAGTGGCGAAGATGTATTTGTGCACTTCTCGGCGATCCAGGCAGGCGGCTTTCGCAGCCTGCAGGAGGGCCAGAGTGTGGAGTTCGATGTGACCAAGGGGCCAAAGGGCTGGCAAGCTGAGAACGTCCGTCCGCTGTAAGCAGAGCGGAAACTCTAGATAGAAAGCGTGCCCGCGCCGGAAACCAACGAGCGGGCACGCTCTCTCCAACCTACCAAACGCAAACGTAAGATTTCAACCAGCCAAACAGCGGGGTGTCTCTGACGCGCGACGAAACCAAAACTTCCTACGCCATCATCCGCCACAATATCCGGACCTACGAGTCCGGCGGGGTGGTATTGGTGGTCAAGGGCAAGGAAAACGCCGAACTCAGGGTCAAACACTTCGAAACCGGACAGAGTTCGGAAGACCGTCACGCCGGCTGGCGCTACTTTGTGGAGAAATCCGACCTGAAGGCCGGAATGGATCCCGCCGAGGCGACCAACCTCCGGCAGATGAAGCTGGAAATCAGAGAATCACAGGCGCAGCCGGATCCCCTGTCGGTCGCCAACCCTCCGCGCCAGAACTAACCTGAACAAGCTAAATCGCCACGTAGGCCCGGACACCCTGGTCCGGGTGGACGAGCGAAGCTCGTCTGGTTTGTTTGCTATTGCGTGTTCGGACACCCAAAATCGCGCCGAGCTGCGCTCGGCTGGGCGGACGAGGCGTCCGCCCCTACGGGTTCTGTGCTAGTGCCGGCGCTCGGTTTCTTTCAGAATGACGGCGAAGCTACGGCCTCCGAAACTGAATCCCTGCGAGATCGTCCCCCGAACCCCCACCCTGGCGCCGTTGCTCGGCACGCCGTATCTCTGGCTGAACACCCAGATCTGTCCCGTACCGTCCTCCACCTGATAGACGCCGGAACCGAGGAGGCCGAACGAATTGCTCACCCGCCCCCCGATGGCAACTTCGCGGCCGACATAGCGTCCCGGATCACGGTTGATTCTTTCAATGCTGGTGCGTGTGGGACAAGCCGCCAAGACCAACGTCCCTGCGATGAGCATTACGGCGAGTGAGAACCGGCTAAGCAGTCTGACCACACAAACCTCCAACCATCAAGTGTGAAGTTCTAATTCCAGCCTTGCCGCTTAACATTTTATCCGAGCGGCCATGTCCATGACCGGCGCGGAGGGCACAGGCTTCAAACTATGATGCGCCCCGAAAATTTAGTGATGGCTGCCATCCCAGGGAGTATATTCTTGTAGCCGGATCGCACACGAATTCGCGGCCAAAGGGAGCGCCAGCAGTGGCGCTCCCTTCGCTTTTTAAGGTTGGCTTAACAAAACAGTGTTTCGTCTAGGAGGAGCGCCATGCAGGAGACGCCGCAGCAGTACACCCAACGCATGCTCAATCACAGCCGCGGGAAGGAGCCGCTGCGCCTGCAGCAGGCTACTCCACGCAAGCTGACCGCCCTGACCAGGGGGCTCAGCAAGAAAGAGTTGACCCGTCGTCCAGGGCCGGGAACGTGGTCGATCGCCGAGATCCTCGCTCACCTGGCGGATGCGGAACTGGTCGTCGGCTTTCGCCTGCGTCTTATGCTGGCCTCCAACGGCACCCCGATTCAGGCCTTCGATCAGGATGCCTGGGCTGAGACCTTCAGCTACAAGCGCCGCGACCCGAAGACTTCACTCGAAACGTTTCGCACCCTGCGCCAGAATAATCTGTGGCTGCTGAGTTCCGTGCCGCGCCGGTTATGGGAGAACCACGGCCAGCATTCGGAGCGCGGAAAGGAAACCGTGCACCACGTAATACGAATGATGGCCGGCCACGACCTCAATCATCTGCAGCAGGTGGATAAAATCGCGAAGAGCAGATTCTCGTAGCACCGGCGTCCCACCGGCAGTCCGGACGCCGCCGCTACAATGCCTCCGCGAACAGGCTTGTCAGCTTTTCAAACGCGCGATCGGCTTGAGCCGGGTTGTAGACCGGACTGTCGGGGACGGTCCAGCTATGGTAGGCGCCTTCGTAGACTTCACTCTCATACCTGCCTCCCCATGCCCTGAGCGCCAGGTTGAGCTTCTCGATGGCTTCGGGCGGCATGCCCCTGTCGTTGATGGCGTGGCCGAAATACAGTCGAGCCTTGATGGAGGGACCGAGAATGAGGTGCGGGCTGCTGGGGGCGCTGGTGGCGAGCCCGCCACCGTGGAATGATGCTGCCGCGGCGATCCTGTCCGGCCGCGCCAGCGCCGTGTACAGTGCCATCTTGCCGGTGAAACAGTAACCCACTACGCCCATTGCGCCTGCTTTGACGGAATGCTGCCGCGCCAGGAAGTCGACGTAATCCGAGGCGTCGGAGGTGATGGCCTCCGCGGTCAGCGGAGCCGATAGCTCGGCCAGACGCTTGGTGGTGCGCTCCTCTCCGAATTTCAGCGGAAAATCAAACAGGGGCAGCCCTCCAGTCCGGTAAAACACATTGGGCATCAGGACGACGTAGCCTTTCGCGGCAAGCCGCCGCGCCATTTCCTGTTGCGAAGCACGAATGCCGCCGATGTCGGTGTAATGAATCACGCCTGGCCAGAGCCCCGTTTCCCCGGGCGCATAGATGATGGCCTCGGCTCGTCCCTGGGCAGTCTGAATCTGGATATTCTGTTCAGTCATGGGCCCTCCCAAAGGTGATCGCGTGCTGGCCCCTCAACGCTCAGATTTCTCCAACTGCTGCGCCTGGGTCAAACCCTGCTGCGCTGCCGCGCTCTTCGGCTGCAGTAGCAACGCCGCCTCAAACTGGTCCTCGGCGTTCTTCGGATCTTTGAGGGCGAGGTAGACCTGGCCCAGGAGAAGTCGGGCGGGGAACTGCCCCGGTATGAGCTTGAGGCTGGCTTCCAGCGCATCGCGGGCCCCGGCGAAGTCGCCGGTTCTTTCTCGCGCCTGCCCTTCGTAGAAGGCAGCAGTAGAGTCCTCGGGACGGACCTCCCGGGCCAGCCGCAGATGTTCGGCGGCCCTGGCGTATTCTCTGGCGTTCAGCTCCAGTTCTCCCAATTGTCGCAACGCCGTGGGCGACTTGGGATCGAGCTGCAGAACTTTTTCGAGCGCCTGTCGCGCCTCGTCAGAGCGATTGTCATCCGATGCGATCATGGCAGCGTGCAGCAGGTTCTGCTCTTCGATCTTGTCCTTGGGATCGGGAAGTTGCGAAATGCCGGGCGGCGACGGGCTTTTGGCATTGATTTCAGCCAGCAGTCCGCGGAATTTCTGCACCGTGGGATTCGCCGCCGCATAGTGGTTCGCCAGCTCTCCGGGATCGGCGTGCAGATCGTACAACTCCGGCCGGGGCGCTTCGATGAACTTGAATCCTTCGGCGCGCACCGACCGCAGCGGGGCCCAGCCGAAGCGCAGGGGGTAGTCGGTCTGGCCAAAGGCGGTACGATCCTGGTCTTCAGCTCCCGCAAGATACGGCTTCAACGATGCACCGTCCAGGCGCTCCGGCGGCGGGATTTGCAGCCAATCGACCACCGTGGGCAGGATGTCGGTGGTGCGCACCTGGGCCGTGACTACCTGACCAGGATGGCTGCCGGCGGGCAGCTTTACGGGTGCCTTAACGATCAGGGGCACGTGGGTAGTGGAATCGTAGAGAAAAATTCCGTGCGTGTCTTCGTGATGCTCACCCAGGCCTTCGCCATGATCTCCAACCACGACGATCAGCGCGTTGTCGTACCGGCCCGTCTTTTTCAGATACGCAACCCATTCAGCCAACGCGGAATCGGCGTATGCAATCTCGCCGTCGTACAGACGATCCTTATAGGTCTCAGAGTACGGCGGAGGCGGTTCGTAAGGATCGTGGGGATCGTAGAGATGGACCCAGACGAAATGCGGGCCGGCGGGATGCGCGGTCATCCACGCCTCCGCATGCTGCACTACCTCCCGGCCGCGCCGTTCTACTCGCCCCCAGCGTGATTTTGTCCGGGGATGCGCGGGAAAGTTGTCATAGAAATCGAATCCGCGGTCCAGCCCTGGGGCGAGCGTCTTGCTGTCGAGGATGACCGCGCCTATGAATGCCGCGGTGTGATAGCCGTTTTTCTTGAGCAGCTCTGCCAGGGTGGGATGGCTGGGGGCCAGAGGCACGCCAAAATCGGTCACGCCATGCGAACTGGGCAGCAGGCCAGTCAGAATGCTGGTGTGCGAAGTATTGGTGATCGGGCTGGGGGTGAATGCCTGGGTGAACCGAATGCCGTCCTTCGCCAGCCCATCGAGCGCCGGCGTCTGAATGTTTTCGTCGCCGTAGCAGTGGACGTGATCGGCGCGGAGCGTGTCAATGGTGACCAGGAAGACTTCGGGCCGGGATGCTTGCTTCCGCGCTTGTCCTGTCCCGTAGGAGGCGGTGAGCAGCAGGAAAACGACCAGTATCCGAACGGCCTTCACGCATTTCAGACTAGCATAATCAACCCAGGGGATCGTGCCGGGGCGCGGCGTACCTGAGATATAATTTCGTGAGCTGATGATTTCCTTCCGGTCTTCTGTAGTCTTCGTGACCGCCAGCCTTCTACTCTGGGCAGCAGCGGCGTTTGCGGCGCCGGCCGCGGCTCCGAATGTGGTGGTGATCACCATCGACACTCTGCGCGCCGACCATCTCGGATGTTACGGATACAAAGCCATTCACACTCCCAACATCGACGCGCTTGCCGCAGACGGCGCCCGCTTCGAGCGCGCCTATACGGCGGTGCCGGTTACGCTGCCTTCACACACGGTGATGTTTACCGGGACTTACCCCATGTTGAGCGGCATGCACGATTTTGCCGCCAACAAACTCGGTCCGGGCCAGCCCACGCTGGCTTCCGTGCTTAAGGAGCATGGCTATGTCACCGGGGCGGTCATCGGTTCGGCCGTGCTGGATTCGCGCTTCGGGCTGAATCGCGGGTTTGATTTCTACTACGACCACTTCGATTTCAATCGCCTGCAGGAATCGAATCTGGAAGAGATGGAGCGTCCCGGCAACCTGGTCGCCGATCTGACCCTGGACTGGCTCAGCAAAAATTATCAAAAGAAGTTTTTTCTCTGGATGCACTTGTACGATCCCCATTATCCCTACCGTCCGCCCCCGCCCTATGCCGCCGAATACAAGGACCGTCCCTACGACGGGGAAATTGCCTTCGCGGATTCGCAGGTGGGGCGCCTGATTCATTTTCTGAAATCCAAGGGCTTGTATGCGAATACGCTGATTGTCCTCAGCGGCGATCACGGCGAGAGCCTGGGAGAGCACGGGGAGAAAACCCACGGCTTCTTTATCTACAATGCCACGCTGCACGTGCCGTTCATCATTCATTTGCCGGGCGTGGCCCGGCCCCGGGTTGTACCCGACCTGGTGAATCTTGCCGACCTGATGCCGACCGTGCTCCAGGCGTTGAAAATAGATGTCCCCACGCAGGTCCAGGGTCAGAATCTGCTGCCTCTGCTGAAGACAAAAGAGCCCGAAGAGTCCCGCAGTTTGTACGCCGAGACTTTTCTGCCCCGCCTGCACTTCAACTGGAGTGAACTGCGGGGAGTCGAAACCGAGAACTACCACTTCATCGACGCGCCCAAGCCTGAGTTGTACGACTTGACCAAAGATCCGGGCGAAACCCGCAATCTGTTTGCCGAAAAGAAGGCGGTTGCGGAGGTAATGCGGGCCCGCCTGGCCAAGCTGATTCAGCTCTACAGCGCCGGCCCGGAACTGGCGGAAAAGACCGGCCTCGATCCCGCGCTGATGGAGCGGCTGAAGTCGCTTGGCTATGCCGGTTTTTCCGGCGGCGGCAGTCCGACCATCACCGACCGCGCCTTGCCCGATCCTAAAGACCGGATCCAGGCGTACGAATCGATTTCAGACGCGATTGCCGAAAGCCAGCACGGCGACTACGTCGATTCGACAGAGAAACTCAACCTGGCGCTCAAGCAAGACCCCGATTCGGTGCCCGTCCACTATCTCCTGGGGCTGAATTACTATCGGATGCACGAATTCCCCAAGTCGGTGGAGCAACTGCAGCGCGTGTTGCAGCTAAGCCCGGACTATTCGCTGGCGAGCTTTCAACTGGGACTGGCGTACGCTCGTGCGGGAGATTTCGATCATGCCATCGAGACGCTGAAGCGGACCCTGGAGCTGGACCCAACAAATTTCTCCGCAGCTTACAATCTGGGGGTCGCGTATGTGCAGAAGAAGATGATGACGGAGGCCGCCGATGCGTTCCGATCCTCGATAACGATTGCGCCCGACTATGCCCCTGGTCATCGTGCGTTGGGGGAAGTCCTCTTGTACCAGGGCCAGGTCGACGAAGCGCTCACCGAACTGCGGCGTGCGGCAGAGTTGGCGCCGCAGGACCCCGCGAACCATGTAGCATTGGCGAAAGCATTGTCGACCAAAGGGTTGGCTGACGAGGCTGGGGAAGAGATGCGCAAGGCGCAACAGGGTCAGCCGCGGTAAAGCGATGCGCTCGGTCCGGGCCCGAATTTCCATTGAAGCAAACTCTCCAACTCTTGATGGTACTGGCAGTCTTGCTCCCGCGTGGCCTGGCGGCGCCGGTTCCCGCGCGACGGCCCGCGCCGAACGTGATCCTGATCACCATTGACACGGTGCGCGCCGATCACGTTGGCTGCTACGGCGCTACCGGCGTCAAGACGCCGACGCTGGACGGCCTGGCCCGCGATGGCATTGTTTTTGAGCGCGCCATTTCTCAGGTTCCGCTCACCTGGCCTTCCCATGCCGCGATTCTGACCGGCACCTATCCGTTTCAGAATGGGGTGCAGGATTTTACCGGGCAGCCGCTCGACCCGCGCTTCCGTTCGGTGGCCCAGGTCTTCAAGCAGCAAGGCTACGCAACGGGCGCAGTGGTGAGCGCGTTTGTGCTGGACCGTAGCTGGGGCCTGGCCCGTGGATTCGACTTCTACGACGACGCCTTCTCCGCCGAGACATTCCGACAAAAAGATATCGGCCTGGTCGATCGTAAGGCGGGCGAGAGCGTGACTCACGCGATTTCATGGCTGCGGAAGACTCCGCACCGCCCGTTTTTTTTCTGGCTGCATTTGTACGATCCGCACAGCCCCTACGATCCGCCGGAGCCTTTTCGCACCCAATATCGCTCGCATCCGTACGACGGCGAAATCGCCTATGCCGACCACGAATTAGGGCGCTTGATTACGTGGCTCAAGCAGAACCGACTCTATGATCGCACGGCGATCGTCCTGCTCAGCGATCACGGAGAATCGCTGGGCGATCATGGCGAGAAGGAACATGGGTTTTTTATCTACAACTCCACCGTCCATATTCCCCTGATCGTGAAACCGCCTGCGGGAAGCGGGTTTCGGCCCGGACGGGTGGCCAGGCCGGTGGAGACGGTCGCGGTGGCCCCGACTCTGGTCCGACTTGCCGGTATGAAAGGCGAGATCCAGAAGCAGTTTCCGTCGCCCGCTCTTTTAGGTGACCGCGCGCAGAACGACGACGCAGCCTACAGCGAGAGTTTCTATTCCTTCAGTTCGTTCGGCTGGAGCCCGCTGCATGCGCTCGAAACCAGCCGCTATCACTATATCGAAGCGCCCACGCCTGAACTCTACGACGTGATCGCCGACCCGGAAGAAAAGGACAACCTGGCTCCGCGGCAGACCGCGACGGTCGCCGTGCTGGAGGACAAGCTGCAGTCACTGCTGCGGCAAAATCCCTTCCAACCGGGTGAGGGCGGGAGTTCCGGGCTGAGTCCGGACGCGCTGGAGAAGTTGCGCGCCCTGGGCTACGTCGCTTACCGCTCGCCGGTTTCTGCAGAGGCATTGGCAGCGGGCCTGCCCGATCCCAAGAGCAAGTTGTGGGAGTTCAATGCCATCCTCCAAGCCGGCGATGCATTTCAATCGGGCGCTTTTCAGGCTGGTGAAACATTACTGGCCCAAGTTCAGGAAAAAGACCCGCAGATGTACATCGTCCCTTTCATGCTGGGAGAGGCTGCCACGCGCCAGCAGAAATGGGAGGAAGCCTCGGCTGCGTTCCAGAGGTGTCTGCAATTGAATCCAACTTTCGACCAGGCCATGACCGGACTTTCTCGCGTCCTCATGTTCTTGGGGAAGCCGGATGAAGCGGCGAGGTGGTCGCGAAATGCTTTAAAGCAGAATCCGGCGAACTATCGAGCCTGGTATCAACTGGGTCTGGTCGAGTCCAAGACCGACAGGAATGCGGCCATCGCGGACTACGAAAAAGGAGTGGCGATTCAGGGCAGCTTCGCCCCGCTCCGGCGCGACCTGGGAATGCTTTACTTTCAACAGCAGAATTATGCGGAAGCTGCCAACAATCTTTCCAAAGCCGCCGAACTCGGCGTGAACGACCCTCCACTCTATAACTTTCTCGGGATCTCCTACGGTCACACCAACCGGCTGGCTAAGGCGGTGGAGAGTTACAAATACGCTCTGAAACTCGATCCAAAGTTGGCTGAGGCCCATCTGAATCTCGGTTTCGCGTACCAGAAGCTCGGTCAACCGGAGGCCGCTCGAAAGGAATATTCGGAGGCGTGCCGCCTGCAGGAAACATTCTGCCATCTGGCTCCCACGGCGCGTCCGTAGGCTGGTTTCAGGGATTCGGCGGCCCGCTGGCGGATTCCAGCTTTTGCAGGACTTGCTTCGCCTTCGGGGCGAACGGGTCTTCGGGGAAGTTCTTCAGGAACAGGCGAAGCTCGGAAGCTGCGTCGTCATTGCGCTGTTGCTGCATATACAGATTTACCAAAGCCAGATGCGCTTTGGACATGAAGGGATCGAGTTCCAGGGAACGGCGTAGCGCAGCCTCCGCCTGGTTAGGTTGGCCGCTGCGTGCATCGAGCGCCCCCTGCAGAAAATGTCCGAACGCCGAATCCGGCTGTTTGCTCAGGCCTTCCTCCACCCAACGCCGGCCTTGATCGTACTGCCGGGTCAGAAGAGAGAGGTTGCCCAGATTGAAGTATGCTGCTGCGTCACTGGGATTTGCATTGACTACCTTTTCGAATTGCAGCCTGGCCTCGGGGAATCGAGACTTGCTCAGCAGGTCTGACCCCAGGTTGTTGCGCGCTTCGTAGAACTCGGGTGCGAGTTCTATTGCTTTCTGGTAGTGCCGGATGGCTTCGTCGGATTTACCAGCCTTGTCGCACCGTACCCCCTGGTCGTATTCCTTACGTGCCGGCTTCGGTATTTGCTGCGTGTATTGGGCGGAGCCGGCAAGACGGGTGTTGCCGCCCTTAATCGATGGAGACGATTTCGGACTGGTCTCACGCGGAACCAGATAAATCGTCAAGATCCGCATGGACGATGTCACGGGGTCAACCGACACCTCTTCCTGCACCGGAAGATAGCCGTCTTCGTTGATCACGATGTGATAGAGATTGGCGGGCAAGCCATTGAAACCGAACTGGCCTTCGTTGTCCGTATAGACCGAAGTAACCGTGGCGCCCCGGCTGCTCAGTGTGATCAATACCGGGGACTTTATTTCGGTGCCTGGAGCAATTCGTATTTGGCCGACAATACTTCCGCTTGTGGTCTGAGCGGAAAGCCAATCCGGGGAAAAAACGCAGGGCAGGGTAATCAAGGCCGCGAAAAGGAACGGCAGTGCCCTTAGTCGCCCGCGCATCTTTTTACCCTTACCGAATAATAAAGGGTCTGCCCCGTTTATCCAGAGCAGACCCCAGTCTTCCGAAAGGACCGGTTAGAAGGAGATCTTTAATCCCAACTGCATTTGCCGGGGATTGAAGGCTCCGCCCGCCTGACCGAAGTTAGAGCTGGTGATCCGGTTGTTGGTAGCGCTGTGCGCACCGGGCAACTGGAAGTTCGTGTGGTTGAGGGTGTTGAATGCCTCGGCACGGAATTCCATGTTGACCCGCTCAGTGATCAGGATCTTCTTGTGAAGGGAAGTATCCCATCCCACAAAGCTGGGACCAACGAAGGTGTTTCGACCCAGATTGCCTACGCAACCGAGACAAGGTGTGGTGAAGAAGCCGCCGCCCACTTGGTATTGCGGGCCCCAGCCGTCTGCCCACATGGTATTGGACGTATCGACATGGTTAGCCAATGCGTTCGGACGGTCATTGGCGATGCCATCAAGATTGTAATCGCCGCCGGCGTTGACGCAGTCGCCCGAATTCACATCGGCTGCAGTACATGTGTTTCCAGCCGAGTCCACCAGATTCCGACTGGAGGCCCGGAACGGCTCCCAGTGGGCTCCCGTCTGCCAGGAGATCACACCGACGTTGCTCCAGCCACCCAGTATGTGTCCCAGGAAGCCGTGTTGTTCGCGATACCACGGCAGTTCGAATACGTAGTTCGCAACCAGGCGCTGCCGGACGTCGAAGATGGAGTTGCCGCGGTCCAGAGCAGGCTGGGTGACATCGGTGGTATAACCCTCGCCCGCACCGGGTCCGTTCGAACTGGTGGCGCCGCTATGCCAGGTGGAGCCCTCGTCAATCGCATGACTCCAGGTGTAGTTCATATTGAAGGTCATGCCGTGAGACGCCTGCTTCTTCAGCGAAAGTTGAAGCGAGTTGTAGTTGGAGTTGGAAACGTTCTCCCAAACGCGTAACGTTCCGAAGTTAGGATTGAGGCGTCCGAGAGGATTGGTGGCGTCGACTTGACCACACAATTGCCGACCAAAATTGTCGGTGACGCAAGACCCTGCAGGCAAGCGGCCTCCGGGGATGCGGTTGACGTTCTCGGCCCGGAACAGCTTATGTCCCGTCGTTCCTGCATAGTTGGCTTCTAGTATCAACCGGGGCATGATTTCACGCTGGAAGCCGAGGAAGTAGTTGTAGACATACGGGTCCCGGATTCCCTCGGGATAGACGATGCCAGTCAGAATAGCGGTATTGGGATTGCTGGCATCCCAGCCCGACAAGTTGCCGGTCGCCTGCGCTCCCACTCCCTGGTTGGGATTGGTAGCCGGACCGCTGAAGGTCGGAGTGGCGGTAGGATCCGGAGCGCACGTCGGGGTGCAAGCATAGGGCCCGTAGATCACCGTGTCCGTGCCGCCATCGATCGAACTGGTGGCGGAGTTAAACGAGTAATAAGGCAGGTTCCAGCGCGAGTTGGAGAGCGGATTGTACAGCGTGCCCTCGTAGGAGACGCCAAAACCGCCGCGCAGCGATGACTTTCCATCGCCGAACAAGTCCCAGGCAAAGCCCACTCGGGGCCCGAAGTTGTTGTGATCGCCCTTACCCAGGCTGTCGGCCGTGGTGAATCCACCCGGGCCACAGACTCCAGCGATCTGGGCTTGCGCGATTTCGTCCGGTGTGTCGCAACCGGGCAGCCCGGCCGGAATACTGGCGCTCTGAATCTGACCTACGCCAGTCGAGATGTTGTCGATGATCCCGCTCCCCGGTCCACGAATGAAGGTAGTGACCTGGTTATTCAGTTCGTTGTGCCGGGTGTAGAGGTCATAGCGCATCCCCAGGTTAAGAGTCAGATTGCGTGTGACCTTCCAATCGTCCTGGAAGTACGCGCCCATTTCCAAGTTGCGCCAGTGCCGGAAGTTGCTGGCCAGATGAGCCGGCGTTCCGGACAGGATTCCAGGATCGACGCCCGCCGCCTGGGTATAAGGACTGTCGGCGGCAAAAAACAGCGGATCGAAGAAGTAGTACGACGACCGCGCCACGTTGAACTCGCTATTCTCAATGTTCCTCCGGAAGTCCACGCCCGCCTTCAGGCTGTGCCTGCCGTGCGAGATCGAGACCATGTCGGAATAGGAGTAGATGTTCTCGTGGAAGGTCTGAGGGTAGCCGGCGTAAGAGCCGAATCCCATGCTGCCATCATCGAAGCGCAAATCCGGAACACCCGGAGTCGCAGTAGTAACGTCGCCGGTTATGTTCAAAGTGTATCCCGCTCGAAACTCGTTCAAAACCGCGGGGCTGAAAGTATGGATATAGCTGATCTGGCCGTTGGGGAATTTCTGGAGCACGGGGTTGAGGAAGGCCGGGCCCCGACCGTTGCTTTGGCTGACCGTATTGGGGAAGCCGAAGTTATCGGACAGGCGGTTCCAGTTGAGTTGCACGAACAGCCGGTCTTTTTGACTGAAGTTGTAATCCAGCCGAGCTGAACCTTCCCAGCCGTTGAAGAGGTTTCCCTCGCCCACGTTGTTCTGGTTTTGCGAACCGTTGAAGGCAATGGCGCTCAGTTCGAACGGTACGCCCGTGCGGGGGAATGTTCCTGCCTGGATTGGCAAAGTAGGACATCCCGCAGCAGCCAAGGCGGTGTTGTCTGCTGCTGTTACTCCGATCACCGCAGCCATTCGGCTGGCAATCAGCGGGCTGTTGTTGGCGTTGCTGGAGCACAAATACTGAGTGAAGGAATCAAATGTTGATCCCGAAAAGCCACCGCCTATATAGCTGGTGAGATCGCCCTGCGAGGCGCCGGTATGGGTTGGTTTGAAGTCTCTGTACAGCAGAGCCGCCGTGGAGTCGGGCAAGGCCGAGATCACAGCCTGTTCGAACTCCGGGGACTCGACCGTCACCGTACTGGGCGGAGCAGATTCACGGAAGTGGTCAGCCTGGTAGGACAAAAAGAAGAACAGTTTGTCTTTGATAATCGGTCCGCCGAAGGTGCCGCCGAACTGGTTAAAGCGCAGTGCCTGGCGGCCAACGTTCTTTTGGTTCAGGAAAAACCCGTTGGCGTCATAAGCGTCGTTGCGATTGAATTCCCAGCCACTGCCGTGGAAGCTGTTGGTACCCGCTTTGGTCACCAGATTGGTGACCGAGCCGGCGCTATTGCCGTACTGCGCCGACATGTTCAGGGTCAACTGCTGGAATTCCTGCACCGTGTCTTCGATCGGCTGATTGACTGCGCCGCCGCTGAGGCCCTTGTTCGACGCGCCGTTAATCAGGAAGCCGTTGAAGTCTTCGCGCAGGCCGTTCACCACGGTGTTGGCACCGTTCTCGGAAACCACACCGCGCACGTTGACCGCGCCGGGCGCCAGTTGCATCAGGTCATAGATGTTGCGGCCGTTCAAGGGCAAATTGGCCACCTGCTCGGAGTTGACGGTAGATGAAAGCTTGGAGTCTTCGGTGTTGATCGCGGCGGCTTCGCCTGTGACTTCGACGATTTCGCGAGCCTGGCCCAGTTGCATCTTGAAATCCACGCGGGCGATCGTGCCGGCATTGAGGTTGACGTTGTTATTCGTGACCGTCTTGAAGCCTGGGGCCTCTGCCACAATCTTGTAGGTCCCAACCGGCAATTCCTTGGCCAGATATACGCCTTCCTGATTGGTGGTGGTCGCCACAGAAAGGTTGGTAGCAACATTGGTCACCGTCACCTGGGCATTGGTGACAGTGGCACCTGAGGGATCGGTTACGGTCCCGGTGAACTGACCATTCTGAATTTGCGCAAACGCGCCCAGCGACAGCGCCAGCAACGAGAACGACAGGAGGCACAATTGCAGTTTCTTCATTGACCTACCCTCTTTCGAACCTTGGAGATGTTTTCCGTCTGAAACCGTAAACCTGAGCCCGGAGCTTATCGGTGGCTTGGCAACCCATACATTGGGTGCACCGGACGGCTCTCAACAACACAGACTGTCATGGTCTGTTATTTGTATCTTATTGATTTTATTTAGCAAACCCCACTAATTACGGTGAAAACACGTAACCATGCACGACAACCCTTAGGGATGCACCGGCACGTAGTTCGCCAAAGCATTCGTATAGTTGTGTCAATAGCTTAGGGGGGATTGATCGAGTGAGCCTATGGCGAACAGTAGACGCTTACTTACAGCACTCCAAAATTTGGAATGTTGCACGGCGTCCCCCGACGATCGGACCAACCATGGTGTGAAAAGTTGCTATAGACGATGAACCTTAGCGGATGGGTGAAGTTAGCGGGCGTTTCTCCGACGTTCCGGAGGGGTGGCGGGCCACCACCCCATCTCCTTCTTCGATCAGCAGTTCCTGGTCGGCAGCCTCCCTGCCAACGTGGTCAACTATGCCCGAGGGCCAACGGACCGTGATGGAGTCGACCTGGGTGGCGGGTCCCAGGCCGAAGTGCAGCCGGGGATCGCTCGCGGACTCGAAACTGCTGTTGGCTCGCACTTCGGCGCTTTGCTTCAGGCTGCCGGCCGTTACCTCGACCCTGGCGCCGAAGCCGTCGCGATTGGACTTTTTGCCCACTGTCTTGATCCGCAGCCAGTGTCCCTTCCGGGCGGACTCGTTTCGCAGCAGCAGCGGAGAACCGTCCAGGACTGTAACCAGCAGATCTTCATTGCCGTTATTCAGGAAGTCGGCGCTGGCGGCGCCCCGGGCCACGTAACGCCGGGACAGAGGCGGACCTGCCTTGAGGCCGATCTCGGCAAACTTTCCATCCCGCAGGTTGTGGAACAGTAGCGGGCGCTCGGCGTAGGTCACGCCAAAGGAATGCTGGTCCACTTGCGGATTCACATGGCCGTTGGCCACGAAAATGTCGGGCCAGCCGTCGTTGTCGAAATCGAGGAACTTTACCCCGAAACCCAGGAAGGGGACGCTGACCGGGCCAAAACCGGCACTTCCGGCCAGGTCGGTGAACTGGCCGTTGTGATCGTTGTGGTAGAGGTCGTTGGTGTCGTCGGAAAAATTGGTTTTGACAATGTCGGGCCAGCCGTCGTGGTCGTAGTCGGCGGAGTCGACGCCCATGCCGGCTTGCTCGCGTCCGTCGGAGCTATAGGCCACTCCCGACTCGGCGCCCACTTCCGTGAGCCTGCCTTTGCAGTCGTTGTGGTAGAGCAGACTGGGCGAGGAATCGTTGGCCACGTAGAGATCGAGGCATCCATCCTTGTCATAGTCCAGCCATAGCACGCCCAGACCGTAGTAGCCGTCGGGATCGATATTCAATTTCTCGGTTACATCGCTGAAAGTGCCGTCGCCGTTGTTGTGATACAGGCGGTCGCGGCCGCCTTTTAGTCCGCGGGGGCCGCAGGAAACCGCAATGCCACGATAGGTGCAGAAGGGGCCTTGCCCGAATTCGGGAAGATGATTGAGATCAAGGTCGACATAGTTGGCCACGTAGAGGTCGAGATTGCCATCATTGTCGTAGTCGCCAAAGGCCGCGCTCGTGCCCCAGCGCCCGGTGTTTCCTACCCCGGCTTTGTCGGTGACATCGGTGAAGGTTCCGTCACGATTGTTGTGGTAAAGCACCCCGCCGTCGAGATAAGTGATGTAGAGGTCTTCCCATCCATCGTTGTCGTAGTCGCCGACGGCAACGCCGAACCCCCAGCCGCAGTGCGTGATTCCTGCCTTGGCGCTTACGTCGGTAAAGGTGCCGTCACGATTGTTGTGGTAGAGCTTGCCGGGATGGCACTTGCCCGAGCGCACGTCTTCGACGGTCGACCCGTTGACCAGGAAGATGTCCATCCAGCCGTCGTTGTCATAGTCAAGAACCGCCACCCCGCCGCACATGGATTCCATGATGTAGAGTTTTTCAGGCCCTCCACAGGTGAGGTGGAAATCGATGCCGGAAGCGCGAGTGATATCGGCAAAGGAAATCAGGCTCGAGGGCGCGGCTTTGCGGGCATGCGAAGGACTTTGAACTGGTCGACCCTGCCCGCTGGAGGACGCGACGCAAAGGCCGAGCAGAACCGCCAGGGTTGCGCCAATCGCTCCCAGGGTCGCGATCTTGCCCACAGCGGCTGAAGCCGACATCAGAAATGAATCCTTCATCGCGGCGCTGAAGCGCTGCTCCACCCTGGTTCTGACGGAAGATCGGGGAGTCAGACTCACTGAGATCTGCCCGTGGCCATGCCTCCCATTTCCGGCTGGGCCTTCTTCAGTTCGGCAAAGCGTTGCCATTCCTGCTGGGCCTGGTCGGTCTTGCCCAACTTCTGCAGGGCGCGAGCCAGTTGGTAGTGCGGGCTGGGATCGCCAGGCTTCAGTTCGATCGAGCGCTGCAAGGCGGTCACGGCGGCCTCGGTATTGCCGCCAAGCAGCAATGCCTTGCCCAGATCGTAAGCCGCGTCCGGATTGGCGGGATCGAGTTCGGTGGCCCGCTGCAAGTGCGGGATCGCGGCCTTCAATTCGCCGGTTTCCAGCAGACAGTGGCCGAGTTGATACAGAAGCAGCGGGTTTTCGGGGGACCGGACAAGTTCTTTCTGGTATTCGGCGATGGCTTCCTGATTCCGTCCCAGGCTGGCGTAGGCGAATCCGAGATGATAGTGCCCGAGAGGCGTGTTGGGATCGATGCGCAACGCGGTTTGAAACTGCTGGATGGCCTGCAGGGTGCGGTTGGTGTTCTGGTAGGCACGTCCCAGAAGGACGTGGGCGAGCGCGTGCGAGGGCTGAAGTTTGATCGCCTTTTCCAGTTCCTCGGCGGCTGGGGAATATTGAGCTTGCTGGAGCAGCACCAGAGCCAGGTCAAAGTGAATGTCGAAATGCCCGCCATCGAGGGCTTCTGAACGCTGCAGAGCTTCCATGGCCGGACCGTTCTGCCCAGCCTTGAAGTAGGCCAGTCCAAGCCAATGCTGGAGCGGCGCGTCCTGCGGCCAGCGGGCGGCGGCTTGCGTCCCGATCTGTAAGGCTTGGTTCAGCCGGCCCGACTGGAGAAGGCTCAGCACCAGGCCGCGGTTGGCGGGAAGATTGTCCGGAGCCATTTGCCGGGCGCGTTCGAAGCTGGCGGCGGCGCGGGCATAGTCCTCGGCATCGAGCGCAGCCTGGCCGCTTCGCAGCAACGCCTGAACGCTCGGCGACTGCGCCCAGGTGATGGCGCAGGCAGTCAGCAACCAGGGCAAGGCCAGGGAGATTGCGATTTGCCGGTAATTTGGCCGCATCGGTACCACCGTTTCGAATCCTAATGGTTCGCCAGGGCGGGCGCAATTCCGCCAAGAGGTAGCCCGCGCTAGCAAAACCAAGCTGCTAGAATCTCCTGCGATGCACAAGCCCTTTGGATTTTTTCTCCCCGTCCTTTTGTGCGGGTTCCTGTTCGCAGAGGAGCCGCTGAAATTCGACCCCCTGCCGGTCCCTCTCACTAACAACGCCGTCGCCAGCGTGAAAAGCCGAGGATCGCTGATGCTCTATTCGCTGATGGGTATGGGGGCGAAGAAAACCTGGGATGCGGTC
>JBOGLD010000042.1:0-8947 GCA_050745885.1 Terriglobales bacterium | reverse complement strand
TGCGCATCTCCAAAATTCTCACGCGCAAGGCATTCGAGAATGCGGTCCGCGTGAACGGAGCGATCGGGGGATCGACCAACGCCGTTATCCATTCCCTGGCTATCGCCGGACGAACCGGGATTGAACTTTCCCTGAGCGACTGGGACGATCTGGGCCGCGAGGTCAAGACGGTCGTCGACCTGATGCCTTCCGGACGGTTTCTGATGGAGGATTTCTACTACGCCGGCGGCCTTCCCGCCGTCATTCGCCTGCTGGGCGAAAACAACATGCTGCACCGCGACGCGCTGACTGTGAACGGAAAGACGATCTGGGAAAATTCGCAGGACGCTCCCAATTGGAACAACCAAGTCATCCGGCCGCTGGACAAGCCGCTCACCGAACACGGGGGGATTGCGGTCTTGCGCGGCAATCTCGCGCCCGATGGCGCTGTGCTCAAGCCGTCCGCGGCCTCGCCTCATCTGCTTCGCCACCGCGGTCCAGCCGTGACCTTCGAAAATATCGAGGACTATCACAAACGCATCGAAGATCCCGATCTCGCGGTGGACGAAAATTCCATTCTGGTGCTCAAGAACTGCGGGCCTTGTGGCTATCCCGGCATGGCTGAGGTCGGGAACATGGGTTTGCCGCCCAAAGTGCTCAAGCGCGGAGTCAAGGACATGGTCCGCATCTCCGATGCCCGCATGAGTGGGACCGCCTACGGTACCGTGGTGCTGCATGTGGCTCCCGAAGCCGCGATTGGCGGACCTCTGGCACTGGTGCGCGACGGCGACATGATCGAGCTGGACGTGGAAGCCCGAACGCTCCATCTCGAAGTATCGGAGAACGAACTGAAAGGGCGACGCGCCCAGTGGCGCAAGCCGGAACCGCTGATGAAGGGCGGGTATCAGCAGCTATATGTCGATCACGTGAACCAGGCGGACAAAGGCGCGGACTTCGATTTCCTTATCGGCTGCCGTGGCGCCGCGGTGCCTCGCGAGTCGCACTAGCCTGTTCTCAGATTGTTCCTGAAATCCTTTACGGCGCTTTGGCAGCCGGAGCCTTGTAATTCACCGACTGGCCAATCGGCTTTTTTCCCGCCCACGCAATCGCTCGCAGGAGCATGGTTTGAATCTGGGGAAAAGCAAAGTTGGCATAGGTGTGTCCCTGCATCCACACGAAGGCTCGCGCCGGAACCCCACCCGGCAGAGTGTGCTCGAACGTCCAGATCTGCGGCACCACCTCGCCCTTGTGTGAGCCGGCACTCGGCGTCCCGGGAATCACCGTGGTGGCCAACACGTGGACCGGCGGATCCTTGGACCAGGTCATCTTGAAGAACGCTTCATCGAAGATCGTGGTGTCAGACATCCCCTCCATGAGCCGGATTGACCGGTCCACGATGGTGTAGGGAATGTCTGCGCCCAGCGTGTAGTTGAGCTCGTGGGCGATTTTCTGGCGCTATGAGCCTGCTGGCGCTCCTGACGGAACGGTCAGCTCGGGCACGCCAGTCTTATGCATCAGTTCGTTCAGCGCCGGCAAATCGTGGCTGAGCACCTCGTGCAATCCTTTCAACTGCGCCTGCAACTTGGTGTTGAGCATTTCGTACACTTCGTTCTGGGGCTGAGTGGGCGCGGCATCGGCGTATTCCACCGTGCTGGTAAGGATGGCCAACGCCTGGTTGAGCTCGTTGGGATACTTCAGGTTTCCCTCCGAACTCTTCATCTTTACCTGGATCAACTGCTCCTCGATGGGGGTCATCTTCTTATCGAGCGCATCGGCGGCAGCCACTACTTCTTTAGCCTGAGAACTGTCACCCGCCCACTTCTTGAGGGTCTCCAGGTCGCCGCGGAGCTCGCGAATCTGGTTCACCGCGGTGTGCAGCGCGTTGTTGGAATCGCGGAGTTTCATCAAAAGATCAAATTCTTTCTGCAAATCGGCCACCGTCACCTTTTTTAGCCGGGGATCGAGGCGCAGCTCGAGCGGGACGGTTTGGGTGAATGATCCGGCGGTCAGCTTCACCTGATAGCTACCGGGTACCGCCAGCGGGCCTTCCGGCCCGAGACCCTGATAAAATGCGCCGGGAAGTTTGACTGGAGGCTCATAGCGCAGGTCCCAACCATACCGGTTCATGCCGGCCTCGGCGGGGATCGTAAGCTGCGGCACGACCTGGTCGGGCCATTCCGGCGGTTGTTCGTAAGTCTTCTTCGCCTGGCTGGAGAGATGACGCACCGTCCTGCCCTGGGCATCGAGGATGTCAATCGTGACCTCCTCTTTGGGCTTGGTCGCAAAGTAATAGTCAATGAGCGCACCCTGGGGCGCGTTTTCGCCTACAGGACGGCGTTTGTCGACTTGTTCGGGATAGTGCAGCCGCACTGTAGTCTCCGGCTTGAACAGGACAACGTCTGCCTTTTCATCGTGCGCCGTAAGTTGCCGCAGGGGTGTGATGTCATCGAGAATCCAGAACGAGCGCCCGTGGGTTGCGGCCACCAGATCGTCGCCGTGGATCACCAGATCGTGGATCGGTGACACCGGCAGGTTAAGTTGCAGCGGCTGCCACTGCGCGCCGTCGTCGAGAGATACATACACACCTCGCTCCGTGCCGGCGAACAGCAGGCCCTTGCGCTCCGGGTCCTCGCGCACGGCGTGAACATAGGAGCCGTCGGGAATGCCGTTGACCAGCATGGTCCAGGTCTTGCCGAAGTCCGAGGTCTTATAGACGTACGGCTTGAAATCATCGAGCCTGTGGCGGTCCACGGCCATGTAAGCGGTGCCTGCCGCGTGCGGCGAAGCGTCAATGATGCTCACCATGCTCCATTCCGGCAATGATTTCGGGGTTACGTTCTCCCAGTTCTTTCCGTCGTCGCGGGTCAGCCAGACCAGGCCATCGTCGGTCCCCGCCCAGATCTGACCTTGTTTGAGCGGCGACTCGGCCAGCGCGAAAACCGTGTCATAGTACTCGACCGAGGTGATATCGAGTGTGATCGGCCCGCCTGAGGGCTGCTGCTTACTCTTGTCGTTGCGCGTGAGGTCTTTACTGATCGCCGTCCAAGTCATTCCCGCATCGGTGCTTTTGAAGATGCGGTTGCCGGAGGTGTAGATCGCGTTGGGATCGTGGGTGGAGAGAAACAGCGGCGAGGTCCAGGCAAAGCGGTAACCGTCGAGGTCCTCGGCGCCGTGGCCCGAAACATCCAGCGGCCACACGGAAATATCCTGGGTCTGCTGGGTGCGGCGATCGAAGCGGTAGGCGGTCAGCGCCGATTCATTATTATTCCCGTAAATAATGTCGGGATCGGGGGCGTAGGGCGCAATGAATCCGGTTTCGCCGCCAAAGTCGAACCAGTTCTGTCGAGCGATGACGCCCTCGTCGGCGTAGCTGGCAATGCCGACACTGCTGTTGTCCTGCTGCGCGCCGTAAACGTAGTAGGGAAACTGATTGTCGGTAATCACGTGATAAAACTGCGCGGTCGGCTGGTTCAGCAACGTGCTCCACGTTTGCCCGCCGTCCACGCTGACCGTAGCTCCGCCATCGTTGCCGTCGATGATGCTCTTGGGATTCTCTGGATCAATCCACAACCCGTGGTGGTCGCCATGCGGCGCCGGCAACAGCGCGAAGTTCTTGCCGCCATCGACCGAGCGGAACAGGCCCGTGTTCTCCACATACACCGTGTCCACACTCTTGGGATCGGCGAAGATGTGGGTAAAATACCAGGCGCGCTGCCGGTAGCGCTCGTCGTCGTTTACCTTGGTCCAGGTGTCGCCGCCGTCCTCCGAACGATAGATTCCACCCTCCTTGGCCTCGATCAGCGCGTACACCCGGCTGGAATCAGCGCCGGAGACGGTGACGCCAATCTTTCCCAGCAGTCCCTCCGGCAGACCGTGACCTTCTAATTTCTTCCAGGTATTGCCGCCGTCGGTGGAGCGGTAAAGGCCGCTGCCTGGTCCCCCGCTGGAGAGGCTCCAGGGGGTGCGAACCGCTTGCCACATGGCGGCGAACAGCGTGTTGGGATTTTGCGGATCGAAGACCACATCAATGCCGCCGGTCTTGTCGTCGACGTAGAGAACTTTTTTCCAGGTGGCTCCGCCGTCGGTAGTGCGAAAGATGCCCCGCTCTTCGTTGGAACCGTAAGCGTGCCCGAACGCCGCCACGTAAACGATGTTGGGGTTGGTAGGATGAACAACGATGGCGCCGATGTGCCGCGAATCCGGCAGGCCGACGTGCGTCCACGACCGGCCG
The DNA here is from genome assembly GCA_050745885.1 of Terriglobales bacterium. Lineage (GTDB taxonomy): Bacteria > Acidobacteriota > Terriglobia > Terriglobales > Acidobacteriaceae > JAIQFF01. Next base: position 4,737 of record JBOGLD010000042.1, on the reverse strand, counting down.
CCGTCCACGCTTTTGTAGACGCCGGTGCCATACGTGATGTTGCCGCGAATACACGCCTCACCCGTGCCCGCATAAATCACGTTGTGATCGGAGTCGGCCACAGCGATCGCGCCGATCGAGTCGAAGGGCTGCTTATCGGTGAGTGGCTTCCAGGTGGCGCCGGAGTCGGTGGTCTTCCACACGCCGCCGGCCACCGCGCCAAAGTAGTAGACACCAGGCTCGCCCGGCACCCCGGTGACTGCAAGTACGCGTCCGCCACGATAGGGCCCGATGCCCCTCCATTTCATTCCGCTGAAGAGGGCTGGGTTGTAGGTCTGGGCAAACAGCGCGGGGACAAGCAGCATGAGCAGCAGGACGGCGAAGCGCCTGAGCATAGTCACGATCCTCCCACAAGTGGAAACTAAAAATCGTAGCACGACAGCGGGTCGTTTGGGTGCGGAATCATCCTGTTTGATCAATCCAGGTTATCGTCAACGACTAGAAGTGAAACTTTATACTGCCGCCAACGGTTCGCGATGGGGCGTATTGGATGGGGATTTCGTCACTTTCTTTCGCAATTTGATAAACGCTGTTTGAAACATTGGTGACGTCGAACTCAAAATCCAATCGGCGCGGCTCCGGATTCCACAGCGTGACACCAACGGTCAGGTCGGTGGTGAAGTGCTGAGGCAGCCGCGGGCCGTTCTCCACGATGGTTCCGCTGCCGTACCGCATCGCGCTTCCCGCCCAGAAACCGCGCCAGCGGTTGTGATAGAAAATCTGCGCCGTGCCGGTGTGGGTCTGATCGAAAGCGGGGACGATTCGTTCCCCGGGTTCCAGGGGCTCGTCGCCGGCGAACCCGCCGGTAATCGGGCCATAGAAGTATGTCCGGGAAAGCGCGTATTGAAGCCGGCCGCTGATTCCTAGCTTCTCCAGTTGCCCCATGTTTAAAACAACCTCAAGCCCCTTGGAACGGGCGCGGTCGAAGTTGATGGGCACGAAGATTCGGGAAATGCTGATTTCATGATTCTCAAACGCATTGCGGCCGCTGTGCGCGTAGGCATTCACGTTCAGGCTGATTCGGGGGCGAATCTCCTGCGCCCACCCGATTTCAAAATAGTTTTGCGTATAGGCCCGCACGTTTCCGACCCGCTGGGTCGGGTCTGCAGCGTTATTTCCGATGAAGCTGGCAAGAAGCGAATATTCTATGGGCGGCGGAGAGAAATACCGGTTATAGGCGGCGTGCAACACCGACTTGGTTCGGGCGAAGTGGTAAGCGACTCCGGCCCGCGGGCTGACCTGATCGGCTGAGTCCACCAGGTCAAAATAATCGTAGCGAGCTCCGAGATCGAGCGTGAGATTCCGCAGCGGCGAGAAGTGGTCCTGAACGTAAGCGCTGGCCTGGCCGCCCAAACGACTGCCGGAAAAGGACGGGAACACATCGGGATCGCCCCGCGAATCGAAGAAGAAACTTTCGGACTCCCGTAACCGGACCAGATCAACCCCGGCTTTCAGGAAGTGCCCGTGCCACTGACGGGAAAGATCGCTCTTGATCCCGAGCGTTAACGGGGCGCGGCTTGCGATCGAGAGAGGCGTAACCGGGTCGGTAGTAGGCAGCACCCGGTCAGAGCCGGTGCGCTCATAGAAAGAAGTGGAGAGCATGGTTTCCGGCGAGAACGTGTGCAGCCAGTTCAGAATCGCCGTCTGTTGCCGCAAGTGGCGCTGGGCGTCGCGTCCCACCGCCTGATCTTCCGAGACATTGGGCTGCTGAAAATTCGTTCCCCCTCCCATGAGTAATAGCTTGAATGCGTCCTGCGTCCCTGCGCCCCAGTCGAATTGCGCCGTCGCCCGGGATCCTTTGCCAAAGTCATACAGTTCCTTCGGCTCCGGCGGATCCAGATAACGTCCCGAGGCAAATCCATCCACAAAGAAGTAGTATCCGAGCCTTCCCGCTTGTCCGCCGTAATCCGCGTTGAAGTCGTAGTTGTCCAAAGTCGCACCGCGGAAATCAACGTCGCCGTGCCCGCCGAGATCGGCTCCGGATCGTGTGGCTATATCCAGCACGCCACCAAAGCGATTGCCATATTCGGGCGTAAAGCCGCCGGTCATCAGGTCCACGGTTTCAAAAATCTGCGGGCTCACGCCCGGGCTGAATTGGGGCTGGGTGTTGTCCAGAAAGGAGACGCCGTTGATAAATTCGTGCAGCGAAAATTCCGTGCCCCGCACCGCCAGGAAATTATCGTGGCTGTCGCTGGCGCCAGGCATGAGATTGTTCACCAATGAATTCGTGCTGTCGGTGATCGGCTGCGGCAAGGCGTCGAGTTCCTGCCGGGTGAAGGTGTACGAGCTTCCGGTCTTTCCAGGATCTACGGTCAGATAGGTGCTGGTGACCTCGACGGTCTGGCGCACCGCTTGCCGGGACACCAATTCGACGGCCACGGAGAGCTCTTGCCGTGGTCGCAAAATGAACTCGTAGCGGGCAGGATAAAAGCCTGGCGCTTCGGCTTTGACGGTATGGGATCCAGCCTCGACAGCGGGAAAGTAGAATCGGCCCGCTGCGTCGGTGGCGGTCGTTCGCGGACTGCCGTCCTCGGCGCCTTGCAGCACCACCGTCGCGCCGGTTACGGTCTTGTGATCGACATCCGTCACCGTGCCTTTGACGGCCGTCTGGGCGGCCGCAATGACTGAAAAGAATCCTACAACAGACAGCAGCAAAGTGATGTTTCCGCGCATCCTTGGCTCATACACAAGATCGTGACTCCCTTACCTTACTCAGGGCATCACGAAATGGATCGCTTTTCCAGTCCAGGCCAGATTCGTCTCTTCTGCCGGTTGGCAAGAAAACACCATTTTCTGGCTGAAGTTCCTAAAGGGTACGATTCCGTCCCAAGTATAGCAATCGAAACAGCGAGGGAAAGAAGCAGTGTTCGCTTGTCTGGTACGGGGAGGTCTGTGGTTACGGAACACTCGCGTTGGGACCTCCTTCCGAAATCATTCCGAACCCTGGCGTCCAGATTGGTCCCGATAAACGCGCAAGTGTTACCCAATCCGATCAGCTCCCGGTTTGTCGGCAAGGACTAAGCCGCTGGCGCGGCGGACGCTTCGCGTGTACAAGTCTCATACGCCGGTGGAGTCTTGAACGACTGACCGTGGCGCGTTACGATGATGTGAACATGAATAGCGACGTCAGCAGTATATCGATTAGCATCAATAACAGTCTCCTCGCACAACTCCTATCGATACAACGACTTCCAACCCAAAGTCGATTCAAATCCCATAGCTCCACGCGTCCGCCGCAAACGCCAGCGGCTTCCTCCTAACCTCCTTATCGAAAACGCCTCGGATCGAGTTCCATTACATTTTGAAAGTGTCGGCCCGAGGCGTTTCCGATCAAGGCTAGCGGCAATGCGGAAGTTAAGGTGCCTGCGGAGAAATTCTGTGGCGCGTACAACAACGTCTGAGAACTTCGTGCCTACACAACTTTGCTGCATGCGAACGGCGAGGATGTGAAGGTGATGCAGGAACTGCTGCGTCACGGGTCGGCTCGAATCACCCTGGACGTTTACGCGCAGGCGGTAACGTCGGCGAAGAGAACGGCCCAGGGTAAGGTGGTTTCGATCCTGCGGGACGAGGGCAAGAAGGTGGGTTAGAGCTGTTGTGTCCCCGCTGTGTCCCCGGCGAAAAACGGGGTTTTCAGGAAGCCTTTTATTTTGTTGGCGTCCCCGACGGGATTTGAACCCGTGTTACCGCCGTGAAAGGCCTCGCCCTTCATGGCTTTACAACAACTTAGAGAGCGCAGGTGGCACTGTAAAGCCTCTAAATCTCCGCAGGAAAATCTTATCGTTACATGAACGTTACATGGTCGAACGCTCAGTTTACGGAGCCTTGTCTCGCAGAAACCACGTCACTGCTCCTCACCCTTAACCAAGGTCAAAGCACAAAACAAGCGCTCCGATGAAAGTGCAGCAGTAGGGTTGCGGGGGTGGATTTGTTTTCCAGCCCCGCGGTGGCTCCACGTTCCGGTAGAATTTGCGATCTCCTTAATCATCATTACTTGACTTGAGCAGGACGTACGTTGAGTACGAGAACGGGTGCGGCACTCAGTCGCCGTCGCGAGAACCGCGAACCTCCGAATCGACGCGGTCAACAAAGCCGTAAAGCGCCAGGCAGGCAAGAAACATCAGGCCGGAGAATATTGCCGCAGGCAGAGCGGTATGATGATGGCCGGCCAGGAAAGATTCCAGCGCCGCGCTCAGCAGCCAGATTTGCACGATCAGCAGAACGGCGATCAAAGACATCGCTCCCGCGATGGCCGTCAGCCCGCGATTTTGGGGAGGCAGATCTGTTGAACTCCGCATCAGCTCTTTACCTCGATAGCGACCAATTGCTCGCCGCGTGCCTCAAGGACAACTCGTGGCAGCGGGCGTGATGGAGGTCCTTGCAACACGGCGCCGTCCTTCACCGAGAAGAAACCCTCGTGACAAGGGCACTCCAGCCGGTTTTCCGCCTGTGAATAGTCACCGCGCACGACAGGTGAGTACATTTCTGGCTGTAGCTTACATATTCGTCTTCGGCGGTGCGGATCATTATGCAATGGTCTTCTTCGGTCGGATAACCAAACAGCTTTACTCCACCGATTGGAATCTCGCCGATCTGCGCCACCGCCTGTTGTGGATAAGCTGGAGTCTTGTAAAAAATGGATCGAATCAAAATCCAGATGTTCCCCACAAACATTCCGAAGCTGGTCAGCACCAGAAA
>JBOGLD010000041.1:0-6054 GCA_050745885.1 Terriglobales bacterium | reverse complement strand
ACGACAAGTACGACGACATTAAAAAGCTGATCGACACAGGTAAAGAGAAGGGATATCTGACCTATGACCAGGTCAACGACCTTATCCCGCACGACGTGCATTCTCCCGAGGACCTGGACGATCTGCTTACCACCATTGGTACGCAAGGAATTGATGTGCTGGAGGGCCCGAAGCTTCCCTCTTCGGCGCTCGATAAAAAATTCGATGATGATGAGGTCGGAGAAGACGTTGAACTTGATTTAACTCCCGGCGCTCTCGAAAAAACCAACGATCCCGTCAGGATGTATCTGCGGGAAATGGGCACGGTTCCGCTTCTGACGCGCGAAGGCGAAGTTGAAATTGCCAAGCGCATTGAGCGCGGACAACTGCGCGTGCTGAAGTCTTTGTCGCGTTCCCCGATCGTCATCAATGAACTGCTGGCGATGGGCGAGGATCTCAAGAAGGGCGTTCGCTCCATCAAGGAAGTGGTCACCTTCGATGAGGAGGAGATCACCGACGAAATTTTGCAGAACCGCCTGAAGGAGTTTACCGGGAAGATCGATGACCTGGCCAAGGCTTACAAGAAGGCCGGACAGTTGATCGAGAAGTTCGCCACGGTCTCCCAGAAGAAGCGGCCCAAGGATTATCGGCGCTATCGCCTGAACCTGGCGCGCGCCGTGGTGGCCGTTTCTCTGTGCGTGCGCAGGCTGGGATTTACCAATGCCGAGCGCAAACGGCTGATCGACCGTGTGAACAAGACGGTTGACACCATGCGGTCGCTCGACCGGCAGTCCCAGAACCTGGAACGCAAGGCGGAAGCCACCCGCAGTGAAGAGCAGAAGAAGGATTATCGCCGCCAGTCGCGTTCCGTCCGTTCGGAACTGGAGAAACTGGAGGGCGAAGCCGGAGTTTCCTTTCAGGAACTCAAGCGGACCCAGCGGGAAATCATCCAGGGGGACATGGATGCGGAGCAGGCCAAGCGGGAACTTATCGAGGCCAACCTCCGCCTGGTGGTTTCCATTGCCAAGAAATACACCAACCGTGGTTTGCAATTCCTGGACCTGATCCAGGAAGGCAACATCGGGTTGATGAAAGCCGTGGACAAATTCGAATACCGCCGCGGGTATAAGTTTTCGACGTATGCCACGTGGTGGATTCGGCAGGCGATTACTCGTGCCATTGCTGATCAGGCGCGTACGATTCGCATCCCCGTGCACATGATCGAAACCATCAACAAGCTGATTCGCACGTCGCGGCAGCTGGTGCAGGAACTGGGGCGCGAACCCACGTCAGAAGAAATCGCCAAGCGCATGGATATTCCGGTGGCAAAAGTGCGCAAGGTGCTGAAGATCGCACAGGAACCGATCTCTCTCGAAACGCCGATCGGCGAAGAGGAAGATTCGCATCTGGGCGACTTCATCGAAGACCGCGCCGTAGTTTCACCGGCCGAGGCCGTGATCAACGTCAACTTGAAGGACCAGACTTCGCAGGTGCTGCGCACGCTCACGCCGCGTGAAGAGAACGTCATCAAGATGCGCTTTGGTCTGGAAGACGGTTCCGAGCACACTCTCGAAGAAGTAGGCCAGTCGTTTGCCGTGACGCGCGAGCGCATTCGCCAAATCGAAGCGAAGGCGCTGCGCAAGCTGCGGCATCCCTCGCGCTCGAGGAAGTTGCGGGCGTTTCTGGATGGGGTGCGGGACTAAAACTCCGCCACGGAGACACCGAGAAAATCCAGGCGATGAAGGGCACGGCTTCGGCCGTGTCCTTTTTCTTTTCGGGTTGACTGACTGGAAGACGAAAAGCAACTATTCAAGGCTGGCTGACGAGGATATGCTTCTACGTCACCAGCTATGGGCATCTACGTCGAAATTCCCATTCGCGGCGGCATGGACGAACTGTGGGAGAAAACTCAGAACCCCCAGCTCCACCAGAAGTGGGATCTTCGGTTTAATCAAATCGAATATCTTCCGCGACAAGCAAGCGAACCGCAGAAATTCCTCTACCGCACCCGCATCGGCTTCGGCTTCACAATCGATGGCAATGGCGAGAGCACCGGAACCAGGGACGGCGACGGCGGGGCGCGCACCTCGAGTTTGAAATTCTGGTCCGCGGATCCCAAATCATTGATCAAGGTGGGCTCGGGATATTGGAAGTATGTCCCTACGGAGAGTGGGATTCGCTTTTTTACATGGTACGACTACGAAACGCGTTTCGGCATCTTTGGAAAAGCCATCGACGTCTGCGTTTTTCGCCCGCTGCTGGGCTGGGCCACGGCCTGGAGCTTCGACCGGCTGCGCCTCTGGATCGAAAACGGCATTACGCCGGAAGCGTCGTGGGATCGCTCGCTTATCTATCTGGTCGCACGCGGCACGATGGCCTTTATCTGGCTCTATCACGGCCTGGTTCCAAAGCTTCTCTATCACAATGCCATTGAACTGGATCTTCTCAGCCGGGTTACGCCCGCGTCGCAGGTGCATGCGGCGGTAACGGTCGCCGGGTTGATTGAAGTGCTCTTCTCTTTCCTGCTGGTGGCGCTATGGCGGCATCGCTGGCCCTTATGGCTGACCCTAGGGTTAATGCTCCTTGGCATTCCTGCGGTTGCGATCACCGCGCCCCGCTATTTCAGCGCAGCGTTCAATCCACTCACACTGAATATTGGGCTCGCCGCCCTGGCGGCCATTGCCATCATCGCCCGACGAGATCTGCCCACCTCGACCTGCTGCCGCCGCGAACCGGACAATTCCAGATGAGATCCATCTACGAACAAGCGCTCGGCGAGAAGTTCGAACTCCTGCACCCGCGTATTCAGGAACGATTCGGTTTCAGCAGTAAGGACGGTCGCGGATCGATCGGCAGGGGCATCATGGAAAAGGTGTGGCGCGGCAAGTTCTTCACCTTGCCGTTCCTCTACGTTGGAAGCTGGCGAAGCATCATGTTTCCTGAGCACGGATCGGCGATCCCCTTCACCATCCGAAACTTCCCCTACGTTGATCCTTTTGGCAGAGAAACGGTCACATGGATTCGTAATTTTGAAACCCGGCGTCCGCGTCGCTTCGATGCATACATGATTTACAGCCAGCAGCGTGGCTGCATCGTGGATTACCTGGGCACACACCAGCATCTCGCGGTAGATATTCAGTTGAGCGTTGACCAGCGGGGAGGTATTTGTCTTCGTTCCGGATCGCAGCGTTTCTATGAACACCTGATCGGTTTCACGTTCCCGCTGCTGTTTTCGGGCGTGGCTAACGTTTGCGAGTGGTATGACGAAGGCGAGCAAAAATTCCATATCGAAGTGAACGTGCACAACGACACCTGGGGGCCCTTGTTTGGCTATAAGGGAGCGTTCGACTCCGAGTGGGTCAAGATCAGCGACGGCCAAATTCCGCCGGATGTTTTGCCAGTGCGCCATGAGCGCAGAGAATAGAATGCCAAGTAGGTCAGAATCAGTAGTATTCGTCTCACCGCGTAGTCTTCCTCTTGTTTCGTTGGCGGCCTCAGCCGGAATTTGTTCTGCTTTTTCCTTTCCTTTCCACAAGGAAGTCTCATCCTCCACAGTTTTCGCACAACTCAACATCAATTTTCCATTGCGCATGATTCCGCATTCGCGCAGAGTGCTGACAGTGCAAACGTGAGATGCATTGATCCTGTTTGCGACTGTGACCGAGTTGGCGGTGACCGGCGGTTCTCGAGGGTGAACCACCGGGAGGGTTTTCAAAAATGCGTTTCGGCGCGTTTCGGGAAACTCGGGCGTTGCGGCCTCCTCAGAGAGTCCTTCCCTAAAAAGCTGGACTGACGCCGCCCGCTCTCGCAGTCGCCGCGGGGCAATATCTGCAAATCTAGAGTTTGCGGGTTGATTGCCTGCAGGGTGTCCCAGTAAAACGTGCGTTCCTTTGGGAATGCGGTTGCCTGAGTTCACAATTCGCCGCTTAACGCGGTGAAGCCTGTCGGCGTCGCACTTACGAGCAATGCGGCCCAGGTGGCTGGCCTGGGCCGCATTTTATTTGCGCTTCTGTGCCCCAGATTTTCGCGGATTCAAACGGATTCGAAGCCAGATCTATCATTGCCACCCCAAGGGCTGCTGGTAAATTGACGCTTGAAAATTCGCTTTTTGTTCTCCTATACTGACCTGGTGCGCTGTCCCGGAAATACATGGAATATCGAAATGTGAGCAGCGCAGGTCGAGTTGGCTGAAACAGCAGGTCCCTCCGCTGCGCTCGCTTCGCTCCGCTCCGGTCGGGATGACAATGTCAATTCAACGAATCTCCGGGACGGGACACTAGCACGCATGCGGCCGAAAAAATTCTTTTCGTTTCCAGTTTTCCGAAGGTGCCGCGCGCCGTCCACAAGCGCCTCAAGGCTAGTATCGCCCACGCGCTGCAAGGCTGATTTTATTTTCAGATAACACGACCTTGGCAACTACCGACTACAGTCTCGCGCACAGCCTTCCGGCTAACGTTGAAGCCGAGCGTTCCATTCTCGGCGCCATCCTGCTGGACAATTTTTCCTACAATCAGGCCGCCGAACATCTCAAGCCGGAAGACTTCTCGCTCGACTCCCATCGCCGTATTTATACCCGCATGATGGATCTGGCCGAGTCTTCCCGGCCGATCGACATGATCACGCTGGTCGAAGAGTTTGATCGCCACAAGGAACTGGAGGCCATCGGGGATGTAGGCTACATCTCCGGCCTGGTGGATGGCGTGCCCGACCGGCCCAGCATCGAGCACTACATCAAGATTGTGCGCGACAAGGCGCTGATGCGTGGGCTGATCCACGTTTCCAATTCCGCCATTGCCCGCGCCTCCGATCAGAGTGATCCCGCCGAGGAAGTTCTCAACGATGCCGAAGCCGCCATCATGCAGCTCTCCGAGAAGCGGATCGGGCGCGGCTTCATGGGCGTGCAGGAAATCGTCAAGGAATCCTTCGGATCGGTCGATGCCCTGCTGCAGCGCGGCCAGCGCATTACCGGACTGGCCACGCACTACACCGATCTGGACGAAATGACCAGCGGATTGCAGCGCTCCGATCTGATCATCATCGCCGCGCGCCCCTCCATGGGGAAGACCGCATTCGCCATGAACATCGCGGAAAACGCATCGATCGAAGACCAGAAGGTGGTCGGCATGTTTTCCCTGGAAATGTCGCGCGAGGCCCTGCTGCTGCGGCTATTGTGTTCGAAGGCGCGAGTGGACTCGCACAAGATGCGCACCGGTTCGCTGTGGCGGGACGATATGGACAAAGTGGTCCACGCCATGGACCAACTGGCGCACGCGCCTATTTTCATCGATGACACACCCGGCATCAGCCTGAGCGAAATGCGGGCCAAGGCGCGGCGACTGCAGCAGTCGCAGGGCAGGCTCGATCTTATCATCGTGGACTACCTGCAGCTCATGTCGGGCGGGGGCAGGCGCTACGAGAACCGGACCCAGGAAGTGTCCGCGATCTCGCGCGGGCTGAAGGGGCTGGCCAAGGAACTGAAGGTGCCGGTGGTGGCGCTTTCCCAGCTAAGCCGCGCACCGGAAAGCCGGGGCGGCGACCACCGTCCACAACTCGCCGACCTGCGGGAATCAGGGTCGATCGAGCAGGATGCGGACGTGGTGGCCTTTATCTTCCGGGAAGAGGTTTACAAACCCGACGAGCCCGAACTGGATGGCGTCGCCGAGATCATTATCGCCAAGCAGCGCAATGGCCCGACCGGCCGGATCAAGCTGGCTTTCGTCAAGCGGTCCACTCGCTTTGAGTCCATGGCCCAGGACGGCATGGGGTCGCCCGAATAGGGCTTTCCAGGATAAATCGTGCTACAACTCCGCTTCCACACCCCTGTGGAAAGCTTGTGGAAGCGAGGGTCTGTTCCGTTTCAGGAACAACCAGCTGACCTTTGACCGACTTATTAGCGGTCCCTCAAAACCCCCTAACCCGCGTGGATGGCGGCACTTAGTCCCACGCCCCGACGCGGATGCCTCGAAACGTGCTGCCTGTGCCGAACTTGTACATGCTTTGGGATTTGCACATTCTAATGGACAGTGCCCCGGCGACGAGCTGCAGAAATGCCTCTCTGGAGCCTGCCTGTCGTTC
>JBOGLD010000040.1:0-11305 GCA_050745885.1 Terriglobales bacterium | reverse complement strand
GGGGCTGCAGTCCAGAATTCGGATAGGAGTCAGCAAGGATGCAGGGCAGTTCGAAGCCCACGCCTGGGTCGAAAGCCAGGACCGCGTGGTGATCGGAGACTCAGGCTTGCAGCGCTATACGCCGATGATGGTGTGGGACTAGCGGAACAGGCCGGCGGCGAAAGCCCACCTAGGTGGAGCGCCCGATCAGCCGGGTGACAAACTGAGAGGCGGAAGCTTTCGAGGGAAAACAGTCCCCAAAGTTCTTTAGCAGTTCGGCGGTCAAATCCGCCGCGGTCCGTTGCCCATCGAAGGCACTCAGCAAATATTTCTCCGCTTCGCCCTTTCGCGACAGTTTTGGGATGTAGCTGGGAAGCAGCTTCTTCATTCGTTCGGGCGCAACCGGAAAACTCCACATCGTGGACTGATCAAATCGGGCTTTCACCCCGGGGGAACTTGCTCCAGATGCGCTCCCGTTGGTTACCTCGACTTGCCAGCGCCACACTTCGCCATTGTTAGTTCTGATGTTGATCCGCACGGAATTGCCAGTCTGCAATTCGACAGGGGTTTCGACGGGAAAGAAGCTGTGGTTCCAGTCAACCGTCGGTGCGAGCGGCGAATTGGTGAAGCAAATGCCGGGAGCCAACTCAACCATCATCCACGCTCCGAGCCCGTGCATCACACCGTCCCGCTCCGCGACCCAGACTGACTCACCGGCGACATAGGGACTATTCACTTCTTCGAAGCGAATCTCGGCTAACAAAGCGGGAGACCCCAGCACATCTTCCGGCTTGAGGGTCGCCTGGTAATTGGTATTGGCCGCGAACGGACGTATAGAAGACAGGTCGAGTCCGTAGCGGTCCTTTTCCCAAACATCCAGATTGCGGCCGTCCTTCAAATCGACGGGCGCCATGAGAAGCTGGAGCGATTGCGGGATGATTCTGCCCCCCGGCTTCAGAAAACGTTCCTTCGCGTCTAGCAACGAGCCTAGCATGCGGCCCTGCAGGCCGAAACTGGCTCCAGTATCTGAGACGATTACGTCCACCAGTTCGGGAAGCTGGATATTTTGGGAGAGATGCTGGAGAAATTCGACTTTGCCGTCGAAGCCGTTGCGGGTGCTCAACTCTCGCGCCAATTGTAGCGCATCGCTGGCTTCAACGGCATAGACCTTGCGGGCGCCAGCGAGACATGCAAGGAAGGAAAGAATGCCAGTGCCGGCTCCGATGTCCAACACTACGTCATTCTTGCGTACGATTTGGCTTATGGCTCTTTGGTAAGCGCCAGTCCGACCCGTGTCGGCGAGCAGCCAATGATGGAATGCCAACAGATTGTCGGTAGACACCCAACATTCCTTCTAGGCGAACCGCCGAACAACTCGCTTCAACACGCCGCAAACCTGACGGATCCCGAGAAGGCTGAGAGGCCACGAATCTGGACGGTACCACTTTCAGCTGCAGCCACGGCAAAAACGCCAGATTCGTTCTCGCAGACGAAATTGGCGCGAACTCAGGGTTTCCGTTTCACGTTCATCGAGCCGGGGCCTTCTGACTGAGTACCACTACCGGCCAGCGAGAGTTCTTGGATGGCGCCTAAATCTACAAGTCTGGGAGCTGCGTAAGGCTTTTTCGTGGCGTGCTCTTCCCGCGACGGCGATGAATGAATGGAATCCATAAGGCAGACCTCCAACTCTTCCTCCAGCGACTAATTCACGTGACTTATAAATTCATTTTTCTTTCCCAGCCACAACGCCAAATTCAAAAGCTTCCAGACAGAACAGCTGGCTTCCGGAGATCCGGCAGCGGCACGTTCTCGGGCCGACTCTGCGGCATCCAGATTAACATACCGTCGAACCGGCCCCAAAGCCTCCTTAAATGCTGCCGGTTGTAACAATTCTGAGTGTCGGCTGAGTAGCGATGACTGGAAGGCTTGCCCGGGATGGGCGTAGCGGGTTCGGGAACGAACCAGTTCCGGGAGAATTCCTTCCATACCCGCCCGTATCACTCTTTTAGGCAGAGGGCCGTAGGTTTTCATTTCCAGGGGAAGCGACAGAAAGAATTCGATGACTCGGCGGTCCGAAAAGGGATGTCGAGTTTCGACCCCCATGGTGGCAGCCATTCTGCCGGATTGCTCAAAGAACCCCGGCAAAACACCACTAGTAAAACTCCAGAAATGCAGGGTGTCAATGTTCCGAGCAGCCTTCCAAAGAGTGCGGCGACGCAATTCGAGGCGATCCAGAATTCCCATCCGAACGGCAAATTCGTGGTCTATCACCGAATCCTTGGGATAGGGCGCAGTTCCGCGGCCGCGGACCAGCCACCGCAAAGCAACAAATAGGCGAGGCGCAATCGGACCGATGCCAAAACGCATCAAGTTGGACAAACGGGGGTCGCCATAAACCCTGGAAGAAAACGACAATTCCCTCAGAACAGCCCTCAACTTGAATGAACGCACCATCGTGGATAAGTACGAGTAAGGCGGAGTAATGTGGTCCCCGGATATGCCGTCCAGTAGCACGCGCACCCCAGCCTGGTTGGCAGCGGCAAAACCGAACCAGTTGGAAAAATAGCCCGCGATCTCGAAGGGTTCGTCGCTTTCCGTCATTTGCTCCGTCATGGCCGAGACCTGGTCGGAGCAAACGATATGAGGAATGACCCAGCCACCGCGAAGGACCTCTCGAATATACGGAGTCTCGCCGCACTTCGATTCGTCCACATCGACCAGCGAGATGGTATGCAATGGTTCCCGTAGCTCCGAGGCCAGTAACTCACGGGTCGTGCATACCACCGAAGACGAGTCCAAGCCGCCGCTTAAGGTCGATCCGACCCGGTGGGTGCTGCGCAATCGGCAGCGAATCGCATCCAAGAAAACTGCGCGGAAAGCCTCACCGTATTCCCGTAACGACCCGAGTTTCAGAAGGGGCGGCGCCTCGAGGTCCCAGTAGTCTCGTAAAGCAAACTGGCCCGGACCTACCGTCAGAGAATGGCCTGCCGGCAGGCGCAGGACGTCCTGGTAGAACGTGGATTCTTCATCTTCTCGGTCCAATTCCTCAACAAGAAAGTCGAGGGCCCTGGATTCGTTCAGGCGACGGGGAACGGTTGTGAGCGCCAGGATGGCGCGGATCTCGGAACCGAATGCAAACAGTGGCGCCGAGCGATGATAGTAAAAGGGTCTGACCCCGACGTGATCTCTCGCACAGAACAATTGTTTCTTGTGTCCGTCCCAAATGGCGAAGGCAAAATCACCGAGAAGACGGCGCGGGCAATCTTCGGCCCAGGACTTGTAAGCCCCAAGGACCAGTTCAGCATCTGTGGGGTGCCGACCCGGAAATCCTTCTGACTCGAGCGCTTCCTTCAATTCCGGACGGTTATCGATGCGACCGTCCATCATGAGGCATAGGGTGGCATCTCCATTTGTCAGTGGCTGCTTTTCGTGCACCGATTCAGGGTTGGTTTGGAGCGTCAAATGCCCGAAACCGACTGGGCCATTGATCCAATGCCGTATGCCGTCTGGTCCCCGGTGCACGATGGCTTCGGTCATTCGCTCGAGGAGGGATAACTCTGCGGGCCGACCGTCGAGATTGTAAAAACCGGCGATTCCACTCATCAAGTTATAATTCTAGTTCTTGCAGCATGAACATAGTCGAGACATTGGCGAGCGGGGCTAGTTCGGTAAAACCCGGCGATGCCGTCGAACTCGGAATGATGGGCATGGGCCGATTTCGCGTCTGCGATCTGATGATAGAAAGCAGCGTGCCCTTGCCCGAACTGAGGGAGACGGCCGAAGGGACTCCCGACTGCCGCTTCCAGGTCTTAGCCGCTGGAAAGGGCTTCGACGGCGAGTTCAACTGGTTTCATCATTGGTCAACCCAGGATAACGGAGTATGGCTCAAATTCGGAGTGCGCGGCGAGGATTATCTGATTCGCTTCCCCGATCAGGGTGATTTCCTGATTTCGCGCGACGGGAAAGAAGTGCGTTGCTGTCCTCTGCCGGGTACTCCGGCGTCGACCGTCCGGCATCTTTTCCTTGACCACGTCATACCGCTGGTGCTCAGCCGGCGTGAACCTCTGGTGCTGCATGCCAGCGCTGTCCTCACTGCGCACGGTGCCATCGCCTTTGTGGGAAAGAGTGGTCAGGGCAAGTCCACATTGGCGGCGTGTTTTGCACAAATTGGTTGTCCCCTGATTTCTGATGACTATCTGGTGCTGCGCAAAGCGGGTGAGGATTGGGCTGCGATTCCGAGCTATCCCGGCGTCCGACTGTGGCCTCAGGCGAGCCAAGGAATGTTTAGTCCACTTCCAGAAAGCACTGAGATCGCCCATTATACGGAGAAGCGCCGGGTAAGCGATCCCGATCTGGTTCCGTTTGCAGAGCTACCGTCTCCTCTCCGGAGTGTGTACTTTCTTGACGGCGACGGAGAGATGGTCGAGTCGGGTCCGCTAATCGCTCCGTCTGAGCCACGGGAGGCCTTCATGAAACTCGTGGCTTGTGCCTTCAATCTGGACGTTCGAGATAAGACTCTATTAAGAAATCAATTTGACGCAATTGGACAATTCAGGACCAAGCTACCATGCTTCCGTTTACAATATGCGCGGGACTTTTCGGCGCTACCGGCGCTTCGTCAATTGATTGTTGCGCAGCAAATAAGGAATGAGGCATGGACTTAACGTTGAACGATCATCTCAAGGTTCCCGACGAAGTTCTTTCCACCAAAGTGGGTGAAGATACTGTTCTCTTAAACTTGCAGACAGGCATGTACCACAGCCTGGACCCTGTGGGAACGCGCTTTCTCGATCTGCTCCAAACGAGCGGAGGCTTGGAGGCCGTTCACCACGCAATGTTGGAAGAGTTCGACGTCTCTACGACGAGGCTGGAAACTGATCTCTTGAGTCTTTCCCGGGACATGCTGGCGAAAGGTTTGTTGGTAAAGGGCGGCGAATAGGCATCACGGAGTTGCCAGTTCCTTCGGTCTTAAAGCCTTTGTGTGTAGCTCCTCGAACAGGTCCGGGAGATCCGATCGAAACCACCCCGCAAACGCAGTCTTCGGCTCGTCTCCTTCCATATCGGAAATCCGGTGCTGTAAGTGGTCAGCAATTCTGAATATCAAGGCGCTGCCCAGTGCGGTATTCGCAATCTGGGCGAGTATGGTTTCGGACTCGCGTTCACGCAATCGAAAGAGTCCCCCGCGAAAAGGACGGCGGCTGAGGTTCAGGCTCATGCCGACCAGCCGATTATTGAAATTGTCATCGTGCCAGTGATCGTAATGACCGGCTGCGGCCGTCATACGATAGATCCTGCCCTTAAATCTTCTTAGCGGACCGCAGCCTGTAATTTCCTGAACGAGATTGCGGAAATCGGGAAAGTTCGCAATGAAATGCAGAAGGTTGAGGGCAGGTGAGTCGTGCAAAGTGTATTCCTCAGCTACGTCTTTATGAATTCTAGTTTGCCACTCACCTCGCTCCAGGCGGTGTTCAAGGAAGGTCAACAACGATGGCTCCAGCAAATGAGGGATACAGACGCAGTGCACGGCGTCAAATTCGGCACGCAGCGCGGCCACTTGCGAAGGGTCTGCGGTCAGGCCGGTGCGGGTTAACTGGATCAAGCGTTCCTCGCGAGCGTGATCGTCCGAAGCCGACGGCAATCCAATTCCCTCACTGCCACCGCGGATCTGACGAGATGATCACACATGGATCTTGCCCAGAGCCCGGCCAGCCCACTTCCAAGCCAAGCGCAAGGGGCGCATGAAATAGTAAAGGAAGCCAAGGTGTCGGGGAAGTCGCACGAATTCCAAGTCTGTCGGCTTGGGTGCAAAAATTATGGTCGCGAAGTAGCGCAACTTGTCCGAAGGCCGTCTGAGTACTCGCAGATGACGGAAAGCAAGGATAGCTTCCGGAGAGTCTTCGGGAAGCGGAGGCTGCGGGAAGGTCCGCAAACGTTCCGGCAGCATGGCCGGAGCGCAGCTTGCGGGTAAGGGCGTGCCCAGGAGCAGTGCGCACACAGCCAGGGTCTGGCGAATTACCCGCCCAAGTTCGAGCAGCTCGGCTTTTTCCATCGCCTTTTGCCAGTCCCCCGAGCCGGACACGACGGTCTGATGAATATCCACTAGCCATTTCAATATCTCCCATCCGTGGTCCGCCGCGTGGATGGCGAGGTAGACCGCTTCCCACTCGGAACTTAGAACAAAGGCAGGCGCTCCGAAGCAGGTTTGGGGGCGAGCCTCGGCCCAAAGATCCGTGACGGCGGCGTCATCCCTGGAGCAGTGCTGCACCAACTCCCAATGCAGTTCCACCAGAAACGAAACACCCCGACCGTCGCGAACCGCGTTGAAATGCCTGCCGTGGCGCAGAACAAGTTTGGCGAAGTACGGGTCACTGACTTCGTTACGATATCCGGCAGCCAGAATCAGATGAATCGCCTGGGCCAGGCTTGCCGGTGGAACCAGGATATCGATGTCGGCGCAAACCCGCGCAGCCGTGTCACCGTAGAGGGACTGCGCCAAGGCTACGCCCTTGAGGGGGACAACCCGTATTCCAGCCTCACTGAATAAGCCAAGGAGACGAGACAATTCTTCCGCCAGCAACTGGTTGCGCAGCGCATTGGCCATGAAGAGGGCTTTCAGTTCGGCCTGGACCGGCGCGGGGACGCCGGGGAATCCCAGATCCCGCAGGTTGCGATAAAGCAGTGGATATACCTGGTGGCTGTAGGCGCGTTCCAGGACCTGCGGCCACTGCAGCGAGGTGGCGAGGATTTCCAGGATGCGCGCCCGCACTTCGGGGGTGAGGTGCCCGCGGGCGAGCAGCAGACAGAGTTCATCTTCTGAAGTCATGGCGGGAGCCAGGACGGGGGTCAAGACCTCAGGCATAATTTTCCCGGACGGTCCGTGGGTCGCCGTATCCCGGCCATCGTACACTCAGGGTATACGATAAAACATGGCAGGCAGCGCACTCGCGGTTGAAGATGTCGTGAAGTATTTCCCGGTCCCGCAAACCGGGTTGCGGGCGTTTCTCAATCCTTTTGCACCGCTTACCCATCCCGCGCTGCTGGGAGTTTCTTTTCAGGTCGGGAGCGGCGAAGTCGCCGCCCTGATCGGCGCCAACGGTTCGGGGAAATCCACGCTGTTACGCATCCTGGCCACCCTGCTGGTGCCGACGCGGGGCAGCGCCCAGGTTTCCGGCTACGACGTGGAACGGGAAGGTCCGAAGGTGCGCGCCCAGCTTGGGTTTCACTCGGCCACCGACGGCGGCTTCTATGAGCGCCTTACCGCCCGCGAGAATCTTCATTTTTTCGCGGCCATGAACAATCTTTTCGATGCCGAAGCGGCCCGGCGTATCGAAGAATTGACCGAACTCATGGGGATGGCCACATTCATCGATAGCCAGGTGCGGACGCTTTCCACCGGCCAGGTGCATCGCCTGGGGCTGGCGCGGGCGATGATCCACCGTCCCAGCGTGCTTCTGCTGGATGAGCCGACCCGCAGCCTGGATCCGATGGCGGCGGCGGAGTTCCGGAGGTTTCTGAAGAGCCAGCTGGTGGAACGCCATGGCACCACCATCCTGTTCGCGTCGCACACCCTGGCCGAAGTCGAGCAACTGGCGGACCGCGTGGTGCTGCTGGACAAGGGACGGATACTGGCCTGTGATTCGCCGCGCGGCTTGCGGACTGCGACCGGCACGGCCAGCCTTGAAGAAGCACTGGAGCGGCTGACACCTCCTGGGTCTCTGGCCGAGGTGTCACCGTGAACTCACAGCGCATGTTGAGAAAGGTCCTTGCCTTTTTCCGACGCGATGTAGCCATCGCCCGCAGCTACCGGATCGCTTTCGCGCTCGAGATTCTCGAGGCATTTTTCGGGGTGGCGACCTTTTACTACCTCTCGCGGTTCGTCTCGAACGCGGAGCTCACTCATGCGCTTCCGGCCGGGGGCGACTACTTCGCTTTTGCCCTGGTCGGCTTTGCTTTCTTTGACTACATGACGGTCTCACTGAGCGCCTTCGACAGCAGTATCACCGAAGCGCAGCAAAACGGCACCCTCGAAGCCATGCTGGTGACGGAGACGCCGCTGACCATGATTCTTATGGCCTCCACCGCGTACCCGTTCGTCCTGCTGGCCATGCGCACCGTGATCTACCTGGCGTGGGGCGTGCTGCTTTTCCACTTTCCCATTCACGAGGCCAACTGGCTGGGGGCGGTGGTCATCCTGATGGTTTCGATTCTGGCCTTTATCGGTCTGGGGGTTATTTCGACCAGCTATCTCCTGCTGTTCAAGCGTGGCAATCCGGCGAAGTGGCTGATCGTGGGAGCGTCCAGCCTGCTGGGCGGCATGATGTATCCGGTGTCGGTGCTGCCGGGACCTTTGCAATGGCTGGCGCGGCTGCTTCCGGTCACATATTCGCTCGAAGGCATGCGCCAGGCGCTGCTGGCGGGCGCCAGTTTCGCTCAACTCTGGCCGGCGGTGCGCGCGCTTCTGCTTTTTGCGGTGATTCTGCTGCCGCTTTCGAGTGTGGTCTTTGGCTGGGCGTTGCGCCGGACCAAGATCACCGGCACACTCACCCATTTGTAGATCTGCCGGTTCATCGGCAGAAGACTAGACGCTGCGAAAGGAATGCATAGGTCCTTCGCTTGCTTTCGTCCGGCTTTGCCGGACGAAAGACTGCGCTCAGGATGACAAGTAATGGGGAGATGGATGTGAATGAACGCGGGCGGGTTGTGCAAGTGCTGTCATCCTGAGGAAGTGGAGCCCTTCGCGAAGCGAAGGGGTGCCGACGAAGGATCCCTGCATTTCTCGCGATGCCGGCGCTCCCGGTTGGATTTGCTGGTGGCTACCTTGGATTCGGGTTGAGGTCACGGGAGATGGCGAAAGATGGAATGCTGGTGATTGCCGGCAATTTTTTGGAAGGGGCGGCCGTGCAGCAGAATATTTTCCAGCAGCGGATTCTGATAGACCACATACACGGGCCGCGGATTTTGGCTTAAAGAACGATTGAGATTGGCGATCACTTCGCTGAATGCAGTTTCCGTCAAAGGATGAAACAGATAGAGCACCGTCGGCTCGACGGGAAAAACAAATTCGCGGGCATCGCCGAGCAGGGACTCCACTTTGAAACACCGCTGCGCGCGGCTCTTATAGGCACTCAAATTTTCCTCTGCCACCCGATGTAAAGCGGGAAGCAACTCAATCCCGAGAATGCGCCGGAAGGGATAATCCGAAGCCATCATCAGGGCGCGTCCCTTGCCCGAACCCACATCAATGAAAGTAAACGCCGGAAAATCAATTTGCAGGCTGGCCATCATTTCCGTGAAATGCGCGGGTTCGGTGGCCTGGTAGGCACAATAAAAGTGTCCCAGCAGGCGCTCCCGCCAAGCCAGGTTCGCGCGTGTGGTATTTACACGAAAGTCCCAGTCATATCCCTCGTCACCATAGCGAAGCCGCGTTGCGCGGGCGTGGATTCCCGCAGAAACTCCCATATGTGAATAGCCAAACTGCGAACTGCCGGCCAGAATCCATGAAGGGCCCGATCGTCCTGCCAGCATCGACGTACGGATGAGAAAATGCCCGGGCTGTGCGCAGCAGACATGCCTCTGTATGGTAAACCGAACGCGTGGTTCCTTTGTTCTGAGTCCCAACCGAGCTTGGACCGAGGACTTTCGAGCGCGGCCGCTCACTTGGAGTGCGGAGGGATTGGCAGACCGGCCCAGGCATTCACCAGACCCAGAATTTCACGCACCACCAACATCACATCCCGGGTATTGCGCCACCAGTGATCGGGATCGAAGGGGTCCTGGTGGGCGCCGTGAATGATGACCTGAGGATCGTCGCCCACCAACTTCTTCCACAGGGTCCAGACCCGGCGGGTGTGTTGCGGCGAGGTGACCAGAATGACTTTTTTCTTTCCGCTGCGCCGCAGTTCGCCTCCAGCTTCCCGCAGTTCCTCCTCGGTATTCACCACCGGGTCGGGTAGCACATGAATGGCAGTCTCCGGGACGCCGGCGTGCATGAGAATCTGCCGGTTGTAGTCGGCTTCGCCTACGAATTGGATTCCCAGCCTGGCCAGATCCTTGGCAGGGCTGTCGGGCGTGCTGAGCCAGACTTCGGGAGCATAGCCGAGGGCAAAGACCTTGCCGGCTTCTTCGGCGCGCTGCGGCATGCCGCCGCTCAGGACGAAGATGGCGTCGGCATGCGAAAGCGGATCTTCGCGGTCAAGCCAGCGGCCCGCGCCACGAAACAGAAATATCGCAACAACCAAGACCAGCAAGAGCAGCACGCCAACTCTGGCTTTCGTCATGTGGCCATCTTAACCTCCCCCACAAACCACCTGGGGACAGCCGCCCCCGGCTGTCCCACACGGTCTGTTTAGACCTCCTAAAAGTGGAATCCAATCTGAGCCGTCAGGGCCCGCGGCGTAACGTAGTGCGTTCCGCTGAAGGTTGAGAGAAAGTTGTAGAGCGCAACTTTGTTGGTCAGATTGACGGCGGTCAGCGTCAGACTCCACTGGTAACGTTCCCCGTGGAAAAGATTGTCATCACCCACGGCCAGATCAAACAGGTTCCGGGGAGCAACGCGCGGCGGATTGGTATCGTCGTTCTCCGTCCCGGGCGCCGGCAGGCTGATCAGAGTCGACCCATACTGTCCCGCGGCACAGGTTGCCGGCAGAGCCAGGGTTGGAGTGGCATGCTGACTTCCGCAGAACAGTCCCGCCTGGAATTGCTGATCGGCAGTGAGTCCGCTCAGGTCTACCGAAGTGGCGTCCGATACCGGCACTTCGCCGGCCACCAGTCCGCTGTCATAGCGCCAGTTGAAGCCGACCCATGGACCGGTCTTCCAGGGCTGGTACTGCACGTGCGTGGTCTGGTTGAATCTTTCGTCGTGGTCGATGCGGAACGGGGTGAACGCTTCCCCTACGGTTCCTGAAGGGACGGCGCCGGCGCCGCCGATCTGGGGAGTAAAGAAGCGCGCGGCCACGCTGGAGAAGACCATCAGGGCGGAGACTCCATGGAAGTCCGGCACGCTCACGCGTCCGGCCAATCCGGGAATCTTGGAGTTGTGCCATTCGATGGGGAAGGTGATGGGAGTGCTGCCCAGCACGCTGAAGTCGTAGGCATTGTGAGTGTATTTCCAGATGTATTCGCCGGAGAAGACCACATACTTTCCAAACGCCTGTTGCAGACCGGCGTGGAACTCATTGCGCCAGCCGGGAGAAAATGGAGTGGCAACGCCGGGCGTCACGCAACCCAGCAGCGAAGCCAGAACGAGGGAGTTGCATCCCGTGCTGGCCAGCACCAGGTTCTCATTAAAGGGAGTTTCCAGGACCCGGGCATAGGAAAGGCGAAGCAC
>JBOGLD010000039.1:0-5146 GCA_050745885.1 Terriglobales bacterium | reverse complement strand
TGTACAGCACTCTCATCTCGGGACGCGTGGGGGAGAGCTGGTTGGCCAATTCACGCCCGTTCATTCCCGGCATGATGACGTCGGTCAACAGCAGGTGAATGGGGCCTTGGTGTGCCTGGGAAATCTTGATTGCGGCGGCGCCGTCGGGAGCGTCGATCACGCGGTATCCCTGGGTTTCCAGCGACTGGCGTGCCAGACGGCGCAGATTCTCTTCATCTTCTACGAGCAGGATGGTTTCGTGGCCGGGGCTGGGCTGCTCTGCGTCCGCAGCCAGCGCAGGCTGGGTGGCGAGAGCCTCTCCGGTCGCGCTGAAGCGCGGCAGATAGATCTTGAAAGACGTGCCTTTGCCGGCTTCACTGTACAGCCAGATGTAGCCTTCGCTTTGCTTGACGATGCCGTAGACCGTGGAGAGTCCAAGTCCGGTCCCCTTGAGTCCCTTGGTGGTGTAGAAGGGCTCGAAGATGTGGGCCTGGGTGTCGGCATCCATGCCCATGCCGGTGTCGCTGATGGCCAGCATTACGTAGTCTCCAGGCTTCACCGGGGCGTGGAAGCGGGCGTAATTGGCGTCGAGCGTGACGTTGGCGGTCTCGATGGTCAGCTTCCCGCCTTGCGGCATGGCGTCGCGGGCATTGACCGCGAGGTTCATGATGACCTGCTCGATCTGGCCGGGATCAGCCTTGACGGCGCCGATGTCCGGGCCCGGGACCATGACCAGATCGATGTCTTCGCCGATCAGTCGAGTCAGCATTTTCACGTTTTCGGTGACCACGCTGTTCAGGTCCACGATCTTGGGAGCGAGCATCTGCTTGCGGCTGAAGGCCAGCAGTTGACGGGTGAGAGAGGTGGCGCGCTCGGCGGCGTTGGCGATCTCCTGCGCGTGCCCGCGCAGGGTGGAATCGTCGCCGATGCGCTCCAGCAGGAACTCGGAATATCCCGAGATCACCATCAGCAGGTTGTTAAAGTCATGGGCGATGCCGCCGGCGAGCCGGCCCACGGCCTCCATCTTCTGGGCCTGGCGAAGCTGCTGCTCCAGAGCGCGGCGCTCGGTCACGTCCTCGGCAAAGAGTTCAAAGACGACGGCGTTGCCTTCGTCGCGAAAAGCACGGCCCGAAAGGCGCACACTGACCGTGGTGCGGTCGTTGCGCTGCCAGTCGGCAGCCACGCCGTTAAATTTCTCCAGCAGGCGCAGGTAGTCGGCCAGGTGGAACCACTGTTGCGAATCGGAATACAAGTTGGCCAGGTTGCGGCCCACCAGGTCGGCGCCTGAACCGTAACCCAGCATGGCCACCAGGGCAGGGTTCACATCGAGAAGAATGCCCGCGGAGTCACAGCGGCAAACCCCGTAGGGCGCATTGGTGACCAGGGAACGGAAGTTGATTTCGGAGCGGCGCAATCCGTCCTGGGCATAGCGCAGCGCGGCATTGAACCAGCAGATGAGCGCGGCCACGAACACGAACAGCGCCAGATGTATGATGGCCCGGCGGTAGTCGGCGGGATGGCGCGCCCCCGCCAGAGAGAAGTACGCGCTTACGGTCAGGGCGAAGGACGTCGCGACCAGGCCCGGCTTCCAGCCGCCGTACCAGGCACTGACCATAATGGCCACCGCGAAAACGACCAGACGGCTTTCGACCACGTCGGAAAGCAGGAAGGCCGGAATCAGGGCAAGAATGATGCTGAGGACGGCGACGCCGTATCGGAGGACTGGGGCCCGAGCCGGAGCAATGTTGCGGTTGCGAAGAAGGGGGAACTTCGCTCGCATAAGTAAAATCTAATTCCCAGAATGGGATGGCGCGAGTTACGTGAGTTCATGCGGGGGCGGGCCAACCGGCAGTCACCGGGAGAATCGTGGCCAGCAGGCAACCCGTACGCTCGATTCTGCAACAGCTCTTTCCGGCACACAGAAGTTCTTGGCGCCCTTTGCGGAATCCCTTTGCGCTCTTTGGGGTAAAGGGTTTAAACGCTTTTACCGCGAAGGACGCAAAGGGATTCCGCAAAAGACGCAAAGAAAACCGGAGACGGCACCATGGGCAGGACTTGCGCGCGGCCCACGGAAGACGGGAAACTAGGAGCGGTCTGGCAACCATCCGCGAGCTCGGATATCTGCGTCGACATCCATGAATATCGGCCTGTTGGGCGGGACTTTCGATCCGATTCATCACGGGCATCTGGCCCTGGCACGGGCGGCGAAGGAACGGTATGACCTGAGCCGTATTTTCTTTGTGCCGGCCGCCATTCCGCCTCACAAGCAGACCCGGGCGGTCACTTCATATTTCCATCGCTACGCCATGGTGGTGCTCGCCACCGTGGGCGAGAAGGCGTTTATCCCGTCGCTTTTGGAAGCACCGGGAGCAGTCACGTTTCCCGGACCGCCAGGAAAAAAGCAGAAAGACGCCATGCCCGTCGCGAATTACAGCATCGATACGGTTCGGCGCCTGAAAGCATCGCTGAAGAAAATCGACCGCTTGTTTTTTCTGATCGGCATCGATGCCTTTTCCGAGATCGCGCAGTGGCAGCAGTCGGAGGCGCTGTTTCGCGAATGTGAGTTTATCGTGGCCAGCCGGCCCGGATATTCGCTGGCGGATGTGGCCAATGCCCTGCCGGAGAAGATTCGCCCCCCGCACGCCATAAGCCAACCCTTCGCCAAGCAGCCGGCCAAGGGAGATCTGGTGCTGAGCGGAGCGACGATACATTTGCTGGAAAACGTGCATCAGGCAGTCTCGGCCACAGCGATCCGGGAAGCGGTGGTGGCAAAGAAACCGCTGCGCAAGTATGTGGATTCCGCGGTCGAGGAGTACATAAGGAAGGAAGGGCTGTACGGCTAGTCGCCGGTCGTCAGGCAATCGTCGTTGGCCGTTGGCCCTTGGTCTTTGGCCAAACCTGTTGCTGCCGGTGGTGTGAGTATTGAGCGCTACCACGAATGGCGCGGACGACGTGGCATGCCCCTGTCCGGGACCTCAGATACAATGGATTGGCCAACGACCAAGGGCCAACAACCAACGACGATTTACGACCGAACCGCATGATAAAGAACGATTCGAAATTACAGGTCTCGGAAGCCATCCGTGCCTGCGTGGAAAAGAAGGCCGAAGAAATCACCATACTTGAGCTGGAAAAAGGATCGGGAGCGTTCACCGACTACTTCGTAGTGTGCAGCGGGACCAATCCGCGACAGGTCCAGGCCATTTCCGACGAAGTGGAACTGCGTCTGAAAGGGACGGGGCTGCGGCCTACTCATATCGAGGGCTACAAGCAAGCCGAGTGGGTGTTGCTGGACTATGTGGATTTTGTGGTCCACATCTTCTCGGAAAAGGCGCGCAAATTTTATGACCTGGAGCGGCTGTGGAAGTCGGCACGCCGGATGGAGGCCGCCGAGTTGGTGGCCGGGCCGGCCAGGCAAAGACGGGTGGCAGTGCGCGGCCTGAGGAAGAAGCGGGCCTGAGTTCACTCCGGGTCCTCGGTGCGCTGCGTGTTTCCTGTGGTTAAATCCCAGTGGTGAAGCTCAAAGTTGCGTGGATTGGCAAGACCAAAGAACCCGCCATCCAGTCCCTGACCGATGAATACCTGAAGCGTCTATCGCGCTACGCCGAAGTCGAGGGGACCATCCTTAAAGACGAAGCGGCCGTTCTCAAGCTCTGTGGGCGAGACGCCCGTCCGCGGCACGCGCTGGTGCTGCTCGACGGCCGGGGCAAGCAACTTTCCTCTGAAGAGCTGGCAAAATTCCTGGGAGACCATCAGGACCGGAATCCCCTGCCACTGCTGTTCGCAGTGGGCGGGGCGGACGGATTCACTGGGCTGACGCGGCAGGCGGCCACGCTCACACTCTCCCTGGGCAGGATGACGCTGGCACACGAGCTGGCGCGAGTGGTCTTGCTGGAGCAGCTCTACCGGGCATTCACCATTCTAAAGGGTCACCCATATCATCTCGGGCATTGAGGCAATTCGGGAATTCAGGCGTGTACCTTCGTGATGTTCCCAGATTGGGCTCTGGAAGCCTAGAGTCGAAATGGCAGCAGAATAACGCTGTGTATTCAGCCCTCCCCTTTAAGGACTCGATGCAATGAAGAATCCATTTGAAGTGTTGAAGACCAAGGAACAGGAAGTCGCCAAAGTCAGGAAAGAGATCAATGCCCTGCGGGTAACGATTCAGCTGATTGGGGACGAGAAATCGTCCGCCACGAACCAAAAAGTAGACCTGCACTCTGTCATCGAGATGCCGTAGGCCATAATTCCTCGTTTCGTTCCGAAAAACTCTGCATATCGCGCGGGCGCCGTCGCCCGCGCTTTTTCTGGTTTGGCCGATCCCCCCGTCGGCATCATCATCTCCCTTTAGCATCAGTAGGATAGACGCCGCACGAGCGGGAGGCTCGCGCCTGCATATACAATCAAGGGTTTGCTGGTATGCCGGACATCCGCCGTGGTCTCATCATCGTGAATACCGGCCCGGGCAAGGGCAAGACCACCGCCGCCATGGGCACCGCGTTGCGGGCAGTGGGGCAGGGCATGCGCGTGCTGATGCTGCAGTTTCTCAAGGGCTCCTGGCATTACGGCGAACTGGATGCCGTGCAGGCTTTTGGCGATAAGTTCGTGATGAAGCAGATGGGCCGCGGTTTCGTGAAGGTCGGGGCCGAGAAGCCCGATCCCGAAGATGTGCGCATGGTGGAAGAGGCCTGGGCGGAAGGCGAAGAGGCGATCAATTCCGGCGCCTGGGACCTGGTCATTCTGGATGAGATCAACTACGCCATCAGCTACGGGATGCTTGATCCGGCCAAGGTGGTGGAGACTCTGAAGAGCAAACCTGAAATGGTGCACATTATCTTGACCGGGAGAAATGCCCATCCGACAATTGTCGAGGTCGCAGACACGGTGACCGAAATGCGCCAGGTCAAGCATGCCTACGAGAAGGGCGTGATGGCGCAGAGAGGAATCGAGTATTGAAACCGTCGTTGGTCGTTGGCCCTTGGTCGTTGGCCCCTTGCCTTTTCTGTATTTACGGCGGGCTGATGGTTGGCTTTTGGCCAACGCCTAACGGCCGACGACCAACGACTGACGACTAACTTATGGCATGGTTCAAGCGAGAAGCCGGTGAGCTGGATACTTCGGGCGAGCGCAAGGTTCGCACCGAGGGGCTATGGGTGAAGTGTGAGAC
>JBOGLD010000038.1:0-10054 GCA_050745885.1 Terriglobales bacterium | reverse complement strand
CCGCTCGTGCAGGCAGCGCCAGTGCAGCTTCCGCACGAGCGGGACGCTCGCGCCCACATTGAACAACTTAGAACAACTTATGGTGCGATGGTTCAAACCCTTTGTGTTTCTGGCCTGCCTGGGGCCGCTGGCTGCCCTGGGATGGAAGGCTTACAGGGGGCTGCTGGGGGCCAATCCCATCGAAGTCATTACCCATTCGACCGGCGACTGGATCCTGAGATTCCTGCTGATCACGCTGGCCATCACGCCCTTGCGCAAGCTTACCGGCCAACTTTGGCTGATTCGCTATCGCCGCATGTTTGGGCTGTTCGCCTTCTTCTACGCGGTACTGCATTTCCTGACCTACATCTGGCTGGACAAGTTTTTCAACCTGCAGGACATGTGGGCCGACGTGCTCAAGCGGCGCTTTATCACGGTCGGCTTCACCGGGTTTGTGCTGCTAATTCCCCTGGCCCTGACCTCGACCAAGGGCTGGATACGCCGTCTGGGCGGCAAGCGCTGGCAGGCCCTGCACCGGTTGATCTACCTCAGTGCGATCGCCGGGGTGATTCATTATTGGTGGCTGGTAAAGGCTGATATCAGCAAGCCTGAACAGTATGCCTTTGTGCTGGCCTTGCTGCTGGGATATCGCATGGTGGCCTGGCTGGTGCGCAGGAATAGAGAAAGAAAGGCTGCGCCGGTTCCGGCGCGGGGTGCTGAGGTTACGGAAGGATGATCGTCCCCGGCACAAATGGCCGCGGAAAGAATCCATCCCGGGCTGAACGTCTCAGGTGTTCGCCGCATCCAACCGTGCACCTGGCAGCGACAACTTTCTCCGCATAGCCGGGTTAAAGAGTGGAAGCAACCGCCTTCCCAACTTGCCGTAAAGGAGCAGTGCTGCTTACGCCGCACATTTGTTATGAAAATTTCATATCTGTGCCTGGGCCTGGTTTCCCTCCTGTTCTGCGCCGCCTGTGGAAACAGTAGTGGTGGTGGCGTCACTGGATTCGTTCCCCAGGGGAATTTTTCCAATGCCAGCCTCAACGGGCAATATGTGTATCAGGTCGAGGGGTTTGATTTCGGCACGAACCTCAACGGTGTTCCCTATCGCGAGGCCGGCGTGTTTACCGCCAATGGCAGCGGAGCGATCACCAGCGCCAGCGACGATTTTTCCGAAGGCAGCAGCTTGCTGAGCACCAGCAGCACCGGCACCTACGCCATCAGCAACGATGGTACTGGCAATCTGAGCTTCAACAATGCCCTGGGAACCATCCACCTGGCGGTGACCTTGACCAGCGCTTCCAAGCTGTATCTGGTGGAGGGCGACACGTCGCTGAACGCAGGCGGACTCGCGGAAAAGCAGGACTTGACCGCGATTGCTTCCGCTCCCACCGGGACCTTCGTTTTCCTAGAGCATGATCTGAATGCCCTGCAATCGGTGGCCAGTGTGGGTGCCTTCACCGTAACCGGCGGCATCGTCAGCAATGGGAACGAGGATGTAAACAGCGGAGGCGCGTTCAGTTCCCTGACCTTTACCGGCTCATTCAACGCTCCCGACTCCGCCACGGGACGCGGCACCGGGACCTTTACCGACAGCTCCCCTGCCACCTCCAGCTTTGTTTATTACATCGTGGATGCCAACAACGTGCGCTTCCTCTCAGGAACGGTTGGGGTTATCGGGACCGGCCGGGCCGAACTCCAAACTGGCACGCCCGCGCTTTCCGGCAGCTACGCGTTCGGAAGCAAGGGCGATACCAGCTTTCTGAGCGGGGTCAATATGGCGGGACGCTTCACCGCCAATGCTGGAAGTATCGCGATGGGCGCGCGCGACTCGGTGCAGGACGGCGCCAACGCTACGAACGTCAGTTTCACGGGAACCTACACCCAGGAAGCTAGCGGCCGCGCCCTGGTGAGCCTCAGCACCGCCGCGAACAGCAACCTGGTGGTGTGGATGGTCAATCCCGCACGCGGCCTTTTCCTGGTCAATGACCCCAACACTGTGCAGGACGGCAGTCTCGACCTGCAGCTGGGTTCTTCGTTTTCGAACTCCACCATGAATGGCCAGTATGGATTTGTCATGGACGGATTCGACGCGGGCGGAGCGAAGGACCGGGTGGGCACGCTGCAGTGGGATGGCTCGGGCAAGCTGACTTTGAACGAATTTACCAACGCCGCGGGAGTCATTAACGTGCCGGTGATTTTGTCTGGAAATTACGCGGTTACCGGGAACGGGAGGGTCGGGGCCTCGATCAGTAGCCTCTCCAACAACCTGATATTTTATCTGGTCTCGGGCAACGACGCCTACATCGTGCAGAACGATTCGGGCGTGGTGATCAACGGGACCATCAGCAAGCAGCAGTGAATGTGGGCGCGAGCGTCCGGGCTGGTGCGGAGGCGGTCCGGTTGATGCTGAACTGCGAATAACTCGCAGCGTCCCAATCCCACGATGCTGAATGGTGAACGCTGCCGCACGAGCGAGGACGCTCGCGCCTACATTAAATCATTGAATCGTCAGCCTCTTTCGAAGGCATGCTTCTGCTCGAGCTCAGCCAGGGCTCCGCGCATGTCCGCCTCGAACTTCTCGGCTTGCGCCATCAGGGACGCGTTGGCCGAAGCCCACTCGCCCTCCAGAGTGACCAATTCCTGGCCGCGCAGTTTTTGCGCTACCTCGAGCATTCGCGCGGGCGAGGTTTCGAGAAACAGCGCCTCCGTGGGATCGCCGATCCAGACCGGCCCTCCGGCGACCTTGGTTTGCCAGTAGACCTTGCGCGCCACCAGCAGGGCCATATTCTCGTCGGTCGCCTGGCCGAACACCCATTTGCCGCGTTTGAAATCGTAGTAGCGGCTGGAGAATTGCACCGGGACGCGCTTGCCCGATTTCAGGAATTCAATTTGCCGCCGATCGACTTCCTTGCGCAAAGCGTTGATCACGGGCGCTTCGATGTCTTTCGGCTCCAGCGATGGCATCACTTCGTACACGGTTGCGGACAGGTTCACGGAGACCGGCGCATGGAGTCCTTCAGAGTTTTCCAGAGCGACGTCGGCGTGCAGCACCCAAAAATCGGCGCCGGAAGTGGACTTGCGAAACGGCCACTCCAGATGGAATGACAGGGGCAGGCCGCTGAGGCATACGTAAATCTTTCGTTTTCCGTCTTGCTGTGCGGGATTGTTCATAGCGGACCGTTGGAACAGCTATTTTAACCGTCGCCGCTCCACTTTGGTGCTCAAAACAAGACCAAAGCCTGACTCTTGCAGGGTGATATTGAGGGCGCGCTGAGGCGCGTCTCCCACGTTAACCGAGCTGATTCTTGCCGCTTGTGGTCTTGCCCGGCCAGGGATCAGAAAACCACTTGCGCCTGACCGGAGCTGCTCGGGGGATGACGTCCCACTTTACGGCTGGATGACAACGGCATCGGCGGTCATGGCCGCCTGGCTTTGGCGTTTCCTCCCACCTGTTTACTGAAGAGAGTCGTGCCGAGAGAGCTTCCTCACGCGCCATCCTGAAATGACAAAGGCGGCCTGCTGGCCGCCTTTTGCTGAAATAGTCTCGTGGGTGGGGTCGTCCGCTTGCGCCGCGAAGTTATCTGCCGGAAGCTGCTCCCGCCGCCTGGGGATACATCGCCGCAATCTTCTCCAGCAGTGCATTGATGCTCCTGCCGGTCTCCAAAGTCGCGTCAACCGCGGGATGGCCTTCTCCGTCAGTGTGCATGACCAGCACGCGCGCACCCGATTTGGCCTTTTTGACCATATAGGCGAGGTGGTGCCGATCGTTCTTGGTCAGGGTGGGGCCAAGGATCACCAGATCGAATGGTTCCCGTTTGAGAGCCTCCAGCACCCGCTGGCGGCCCTCCGCCTGGCTGACCTGGTAGCCCGCTTGTTCAATCGTAACCGACTGTGCCGCAAGGACTTCCTGATCGCCTTCGGCATACAGAATCTTCAGTTTTGGGGTGGACTTTGTGGTATTTGCCATAAAGTGATGGAGGCCGGCCTTTCTCGTTCCGGCTGACCTGCACGTTAGCAAGACCCGGTTGTCCTGAGAACGTCACCGAAGACCAATGAGAACTACACCGAAGACCATCGCCCGGCCGAGCGCAGGGGGGAGATATCCCTGTCATGGACCCGGCTTCTGCGACAGGACATGGGTTTGGGCTGCTGCCTTGCGAGAGAGAATGCGCGAGGTGAGAACAATCCGTGAGGGCCTGGGGCGGACGACCGATGACTGAAGACTGACTGTCCGAATCTACTGCCTGAGGCCCATCCAGCGTTCGGAGACGACCAGCGAGTTCCCCGGATTGTGCGGGTCGAAGCGGACCGAGGTAGGAAGGCCGAGCCGGCAGGAGTGGAGATTGATCAGCTGGCGGAGATAGGTTACGTCCTGCGAGGCCTCATAGGATACTCCGGCGACGTCATACTGGTAGATCAGAAAGGTGGAGGGCCGCTCGCGGCTGCCGGGCATTTCCTGAACGTCGATCACGGTACCGTCGGTGATGCGGCCGATGCGGTCGAGCCAGGCTCGCCGTTCCTGCTCCAGGTCATCGGCGCTCTTGGGCTTGCGGCGCAGCAAAAAGTAGGCGAGGGCCAGAACTGCTATGCCGACCAGAATGAAAAGATAAAGGCGAAATGGAATCATGTTTTGATTGGCGGGAGACGCGGCCGTGCGTTCCTGCAACAGAATAAGGCCTGGGACGAAATCGGGGAAGTCTCGATGTAGGCGCGGGCGTCCGGCTGGTGCGTTTGGGAAATCGCCGAGGACCACGTGGCCGGTGGTGGCTCCTGCACGAGCGAGGGCGTTCGCGACTACACGACACGATTCAGACCACGGGATTGCTCAGCGTTCCTATTCCTTCCACGATTACTTCCATGGTTTCGCCGGCAACCACCGGGCCAACCCCCGACGGTGTCCCGGTCGAAATCAGGTCCCCCGGCAGCAGCGTCATGACCTGAGAGATATACCGGATCACGGCATCAAGCGGGAAGATGAAATCGCGGGTGTTGCCTTGCTGACGGACCGCACCGTTGACCCTGGTTTCCACGCCGATCCCGGCCCAGGGATCGACCTCATTGGTGACCAGCGGACCGACCGGGCAGAAGGTATCGAAACCCTTGGCGCGCGTCCACTGGCCGTCTTTTTTTTGCAGATCGCGCGCGGTTACGTCGTTGACGCAGGTGTAGCCCAGAATGTGGGGGTGAACGTCTTCGTCCGCCGCCAGCTGACAGCATTTTTTGGCGATCACGACTCCGAGTTCGCCTTCATAGTCCACCCGGTCGGCAATTCGGGGCCGGCGAACTTGAGCGCCCGGGGCCAGCAAGGAAGACGGCGGCTTCAAGAAAATAAGCGGCTCAGACGGAACTTCGTTGCCCAGTTCGGCGGCGTGCTCGCGATAGTTGCGGCCGACGCAAACGATTTTCGAGGGACAGACAGGGGCGAGAAGAGCGGCGTCAGCTAGCGACAGATGGTCCGTTCGTCTGGTGGGGACATCTTCCAGGTCTCCACTGGCATCCTGCGGAGAGCTCAGAAAAATGCGGGTAATCTGTTCCAGTCCGGCTACGGATTCTATGAGACCGTAGTGAGGCTGTTGGTTCAGTTGGAAACGGCAATATTTCATAAGCCCTCAAAGATTAAATGTAGGCGCGAGCGTCCCGCTCGTGCGGAGTTGTGCGCGGCGCTGCTGCACGAACGGGACGGTGGCCCGGAGTTGTTCGTGGCGCTGCTGCACGAGCGGGACGGTGGCCCGGAGTTGTTCGTGGCGCTGCCGCACGAGCGGGACGGTGGCCCGGAGTTGTTCGTGGCGCTGCTGCACTAGCGGGACGGTGGCCCGGAGCTGTTCGTGGCGCTGCTGCACGAGCGGGACGCTCGCGCCTACATTGACGGTCACGGTACCTGCTCACTCGCCTCTTCCGACTTCGCACTCTCGTTGCCGCGTTCATCGACGGCGGATACCGAGTAAAAATATTTCTTCCCCGATTGTACGTTCGAGTCGCGGAAGGCCGGCGTCTTCACCGGTTCGGAATTGAGTCTTACCGGCTGTATCCCGGCTTCGTGACGAAAGACGTTGTAGCCGGCCAAGTCGGCTTCGGTGTCGGGCGACCATACCAAGTCGACAAATGGCGCCTGGCCTACGCCCGAAAAAACCGCCTGCAGACCGGTGGGCACGGCCGGGGGAAAAATATCGTGAGCGAAAACCGGGACCGCTGGAGTGTCATCGCCTTCAACTTCGATCTCAGGCTTGCCGGGCTGGGAAACGATGGTCACGAGCGTGGCGCGGTAGTCATAATGCTTTTCCCACTCGAAAGTCTGGTCAAGAAACCCCGGCTGGCTGGCCGGACCGGTTTGCGAACAGTCGGTCAAGCTCAAATCGCTGACTTTCGCATCGGTCTGCTTTCCCTGTTCGCGGCGATAGATGCGTACTTTGTGTGTGACCACGCCCGAGTCCGCTGGGGCAGGGGGACAGTCCCAGGAAAGCCGCACGCCATCACTCTCGACTTCGGCGCGGAAATGATCTGGCGGCGTCAGCGTCGGCGCGGCCGGCACCTGCACCTGGTTGGACAGTCCGGCGCTGCGTCCGCTCTCATTCTGGACTGACACTGCGTAGATAATTTCGGCGGTGGGATCTTGTTTTTGCAGTTCCTCCGGCAGGATATCGGTGTAGCTAGCCTCAACTTTCGGGGCGGGCGCGCCCTTCTGGGTTGATTGGGGAGCGGGGAGCGGAAACTGCGCCGCCGAAACTTTCGCAGCCGGACTCTTGCAATCGGTCACGCGTACTTTCAGGCTGCGGCAGATAAGGGTGGCGCCCGGATGGCGCACCGTCTGGCGGTCGGTGGTTTTGGAGGGCACGGTCCAGGCCAGGTAGACCTTATCGCCCTTACGCGCCGCGCGCAGATCGGTGACCGGCTTGGCCAGCTCCAGGGAAGGCGGGATGGGAACGCCTGGGGCGCCGCAGGAAGCGAGCACCGCGCAGCCCAGCGCGCAGATCAGAATGTCCCAGTCAAATCGCTTCATCGCGGGAACAAACAGGGTAACAGAAGGCGGAAGGATTCCCCGGCGGCATTCGGAATGAGAAACGTTCAGGCCGGCGCTATCCCACTAGTTCCTTGATGGCTTCGCGGAAGACGCGGGTGTGCTGATCCACATCCTCCGGACCGGTCTGGGGCGACATCAGTGCCATGTTGTGGAACGGAGTCAGCAGAATGCCGCGGTTCATGGCGTACAGATGCATGAAGCGCTCCAGTTCGAAGTCCATCGCGGCGTGGGCCTGGGCGCCGTTCCTGGGAGGGGTGGAAGAAAACTGATATTCGGCTCGGCAGCCCAGGCGGGTGACGTGCCAGGGCATACTGAAGTCGGTGATCGCTTTTTGCACCCCGGCCGCCCAGCGTTCGGCCGGGGGGATCATGCGCGCAAACGCATCCTTGGTCAGCACCTTGGTCAGGGTGGCTCGCATGGCGGCGAGGGAGAGCGCGTTGCCGGCCAGGGTGCCCCCAATGCCGCCGGTATCGCAGTCTTCGAGGTTCTGGTCTTTTGCGATGGCATTGGCCACTGCCTCCGTGAATCCGTAGGCTGCGCCCGGAACTCCGCCGGCGATGGCTTTGCCGAAAATGAAGAAGTCAGGATCGAGCTTTTCCGCCCGGGTGTAGCCGCCCGGCCCGGCACAAATGGTGTGGGTCTCGTCGATGATGAGTAGTGTTCCCGACTTGCGGGTGAGCTCCCGCAACGCCTGATGGTAGCCAGGTTCGGGGTGCACAATGCCCACGTTAGTCATGACCGGCTCGGCCAGCACACAGGCCACGTCACCCGGAGCCAGTGCCTGCTCCAGCGCCGCCACATCGTTGAACTCGACCACCTTGGTAGTGACTGCCGGATCGACAGGCGGACCGATGTTCCCGCGGCGAGCCTGCGCGACACCGTCCTTAAGCGTGATGAAACTCTCGTCCACCGTGCCGTGGTAACACCAGTTGAAGACCAGTATCCTGGGACGCTTAGTAATCTGGCGCGCCAGCCGCAGGGCAAAACGGTTGGCATCGGTGGCGGTAAGAGCGAATTGCCAGTAAGGCAGACCAAACCGCTGCTGCAATTCTTCCGCCACGAAAATCGCGTCTTCGGTGGGCAGCATCAGCGTGATGCCGCGCTTCATCTGCTCTTCGACTGCTTTTACCGTCGCGAAGGGAGAGTGGCCGGTCATGGCTCCGGTGTCGCCCAGGCAGAAGTCGATGTAGCGGTGCCCGTCCACATCATAGAAGTGCGCGCCCTGGGCCTCGCGGACGAAAGGCGGGAACGCGCCGGCCCACTTGATCATCCAGTTCATGGGCACGCCGCCAAGCAGGGATTTGCTGGCGCGATCGAACAGGGCTCTGGACTTGGGGCGCTCATTCACGAAGCGGGTCTGCTCGCGCTGCATGAGGGAGTTGAGACGAGGGCGGTCGATCGTTTTCATGTTCGTTGCGGGAAAGGATAGCAGAACCGCGGGCTGTGTTTCCGGGGTAGATTGTGTGGCTGCGGGCGACTCGCCCGCGCAGCTATGCGGCGTGTGGTGCAGGCTCGGCCGGTCGCCACAACCACCGATATTCAGCAGGGTCCTTCACCAAACCCGCCCTTACCGGATTTCCCAGTACATACGCCATCCGGTTCGCCACGCTCTCATCCCCCCGGAGCACGTGATCGAAGGACTCGTCCTGCCAAACTTTGCCTTTGCGCTGGGGAGCCTTGTTGATCCGGTGAGCAGACTCGCTCTTGATGGCGTGCATGATCTGAGGGATCGAAAAGGAGCCACCCTCGTCGGCCAGCGGTGTAAGGATCAGGTGGACGTGGTCCGGCATTATGACGGCGGCGTGCAGAAGGCACTTCTTGTTGTGGACATGGGTGCAGGCTTCGAGAGCGAGGTCGCGGGCAAGATCGGGGAGATGCCATCGCTGATGGGTAGCGAATGTAATGAAGAGGGTTTTATTGTCTTTCTGGATGTGGGGCAGATAACGGCCTCGGTAGTTGTACCGTCGCTGCATGGCTGAAACTAGCATGAAAAAGACGCGGGCGAGTCGCCCGCGACCACATGGGCAGTACTTAGTTCCGAAGTGGGAATGGGGTTGGGTTTGTGTGGCTGCGGGCGACTCGCCCGGCTCTTACAGGATGTACCGCGACAAATCCTGGTCCTTCACAATATCGGCCAGCATCTTGCGCACGTAGTCGGCATCGACCTTGACGTGTTCGCCCTTCTTGTCGGGCGCGTCGAAACTGATTTCATCGAGGACACGCTCCATGATCGTGTGCAGGCGCCGGGCGCCGATGTTCTCCGTTCCTTCATTGACCCGGAAGGCGAAGCGCGCGATTTCTTCCTGGGCTTCACGGGTGAATTCCAGCTTTACTCCTTCGGTTTCCATCAAGGCCACGTACTGCTTCACCAGCGAGGACTTGGGTTCCGTCAGAATGCGGATGAAGTCTTCCATGGTGAGCGACTGCAGCTCCACCCGGATGGGAAAGCGGCCCTGTAGTTCAGGAATCAGGTCGCTGGGCTTGGAAACGTGGAAGGCGCCGGCGGCAATGAACAGAATGTGGTCGGTGCGCACCATGCCGTAGCGCGTATTCACCGTGGTGCCTTCCACAATCGGCAGAATGTCGCGCTGCACGCCCTCGCGCGAAACGTCCGGCCCGTGGCCGCCCTCGCGTCCGGCAATCTTGTCAATCTCGTCCAGAAAGATGATGCCGCTTGACTCCACGCGCTCAGTGGCCGCGCGATTCACCTGGTCCATATCAATCAGCCGGCCTTCCTCCTCCTGCACCAGGTAGTCAAAGGCGTCGGCCACTTTCATCTTGCGCTTCTTGGTGCCGCCGCCAAAAATATTCGGCAGCATGTCCTTGAGGCTCATCTCCATGTCCTCAAGGTTCTGATTGCTGATGATGCCGAACTGCGGCGTGCCGCGCTCGCGCACGTCGAGCTCCACCATGCGGTCATCGAGCTTGCCCTCGCGGAACTGCTGGCGCAGTTTCTCGCGCGAGCGCTGATGGCTTTCCGCGCCGGGCAGCGTCAACTGGCCCTCCTGCGCGGGCGCGGCGGCCGGAGGCGGAGGCAGCAGCACGTCCAGCAGC
>JBOGLD010000037.1:0-24226 GCA_050745885.1 Terriglobales bacterium | reverse complement strand
GCAGCGGATAACGCGAGCATTGCAAGCCACAATTTCATATTGCCTCCAGAAAACGGATCAAGAATAACCCAAACCAGGCAGCGGCGGTGCTACACCGCGATTTCGGGGGTGGCTTCAAGCAGACTGCGGGTGTACGGATGGTGCGGCCGTTCTGTAATCTGCCTGGTGTCCCCAGTTTCGACGATCTTTCCCCGATACATCACCGCGATCCGGGTGGCAAGATAGCGCACCACCGGCATGGAATGCGAAACAAACAGGTAGGTGAGGCCAAACTCGCGCTGCAACTGCGCCAGCAGATTCACGATCTGCGCCCCCACGCTGACGTCCAGCGCGGACACCGGCTCATCCGCTACGATGAATTTCGGACGCAGCGCCAGCGCGCGTGCGATTCCGATACGCTGCCGCTGTCCGCCGCTGAATTCATGCGGGAAGCGGGGCAGGGCCGACGGGTCGAGGCCAACCGCGCCCAGCAACTCGGAAATGCGGGAGCGGCGGGCGGTCAGACTCATCGCTTCATGAATCACCAGCGGCTCGCTGATGACGTCCTCCACATTCATGCGAGGGTCGAGCGAGCCGAACGGGTCCTGGAAAATAATCTGCATGTCGCGACGCAGGCGGCGCATCTCGCGGTGACCGGCCGCCAGCAGGTCGCGGTCCTCGAAGCGCACGCTGCCGGAAGTAGGCTCAATCAGCCGCAACACCAGGCGGCCCAGCGTGCTTTTTCCCGATCCCGATTCGCCCACCAGGCCCAGAGTTTCACCGGCCTTGATGTCGAGCGACACATCGTCCACGGCCCGAACTTCGCCCTCGGCACGAGCGCCAAACAGCGACTCGCCGAGCGGGAAGACTTTCGTCAGATGGTGAATTTCAAGCAGAGGCAAAAGGTCACACATGTACCGCAGTTGGTTTGCTCGCAATCAACTGCCGCAGCACAAACTGCAGTATGCCGCCATTGGCGTAGTACTGCGCCTCCTGTGGCGTGTCGATGCGCACCAGCGCATTGAACTCTTTTTGGCCTGCGCGGACTCTCACTTGCCTGCCGGCCGTGAACTTCCGGACCAACTCGTTGACGGCGGAAATCTCAAAGACTTCTTCACCTGTCAGGTTGAGCGATTGTGCGCTCTCCCCCGCCAGGAACTGCAGCGGCAGAATCCCCATGCCCACCAGGTTCGAGCGATGAATGCGCTCATAGCTTTCCGCGATCACCGCCCGCACCCCGAGCAGGCGCGGGCCTTTGGCGGCCCAGTCGCGGGATGAGCCCGAGCCGTATTCTTTTCCGGCCAGGATCACCAGCGGCACTCCCTCCGCAATGTATTTTTCGGACGCTTCGAAAATCGACATTTCCGCGCCGCCGGGCAGATGACGCGTGTATCCGCCCTCGAGGCTGGGAACCATCTTGTTGCGCAATCGCACGTTGGCAAATGTGCCCCGCACCATGACTTCATGATTGCCGCGCCGCGATCCGTAGGAATTGAAGTCGGCCGGCTTTACCCCATGTTCGACCAGATATTTTCCGGCCGGGCTGTCTTTCTTGATCGAGCCGGCAGGAGAAATATGATCGGTGGTAACGCTGTCGCCCAGCACGGCCAGCACTCGCGCACTCCTGATATCTTCGATTGGCGGGGGCTTGAGCGACATGTCGTCGAAGTAGGGGGCGCGGCGGATGTAGGTAGAATCTTTTTCCCAGGTGTAGGTTTCGCCTTTGGGCACGGGCAGTCCGCGCCAGCGGTTGTCGCCGTGATAGACCTCGCCGTAACTCCGGGTGAACATGTCGGAGGAGATGGATTTGCGGATCGTCTCTTCCACTTCGCGCTGGGGCGGCCACAGGTCCGACAAATAAACCGGCTGGCCGTCTTTTCCTTTTCCGATCGGATCCTTGCGCAGGTCAAGATCGATCCGTCCCGCCAGCGCGAAAGCCACCACCAGGGGCGGCGACATCAGGTAATTCGCGCGAACCTCGGAGTTGATGCGCCCTTCAAAATCCCGATTGCCCGAAAGCACCGAAGCTACGACCAGGTCTTTTTCGTCGATTGCTTCCGACACTTCTTTAGGCAGCGGCCCGGAGTTCCCAATACACGTGGTGCATCCGTAGCCCACGATGTGGAATTTGATCTTTTCGAGATAAGGCAGCAGCCCGGCCTTCTCCAGATAATCGCGGACCACCTTCGACCCGGGAGCCAGTGAAGTCTTTACCCAGGGCGGGACCGTCAATCCCTTCTCCACCGCTTTCTTCGCCACCAGTCCGGCAGCCACCATCACCGACGGATTCGAAGTGTTGGTGCAAGAGGTGATCGCCGCGATCACCACGCTGCCGTGGCGCAGCGCCTTCTTCACATCCGCTGGAACGTGTTCTTCAACTTTGTGGTTGTCGATACCGATTGCAGTGGGACTGCCGCCTTCCTGCTCCCAGCGGTCCACTTGCTTCGCAACGCTGCCCGAAGGCGCTTTGCCGGAAGCGACCGCGGGGATCGCCGCAACCTGCGCGGCAGCCTTTGGCTTGATCAGCGAAGGCAGCGCGATCCGGAATGATTCTCCGGCTTGTGCGAGTGTCACCCGGTCCTGCGGGCGCTTCGGCCCGGCAAGGCTGGACTCGACGGTGTTCAGATCGAGAGTCAGCAGTTCGGAATATTCCGCGTCCGGTGTTTTGTCATCGTGGAACAGGCCCTGCTCACGGCAGTAGGCCTCGACCAGCGCAATCTGTTCTTCCGAACGGCCGGTAAGCCGCAGGTAGGCGAGACTTTCCTTATCGACTGGAAAGATGCCGCAGGTAGCGCCGTACTCCGGCGACATGTTGCCGATGGTGGCGCGGTCCGCCAGGGGCAATTCCTGCAGTCCGGGGCCGAAATACTCGACAAACTTACCCACCACGCCGTGATTGCGCAGCATCTCGGTGATGGTGAGCACCAGATCGGTGGCCGTGGCGCCCTCGTGCAGTTTGCCCGTCAACTTCACTCCCACCACCTGGGGGATCAGCATGGAGACAGGCTGCCCCAGCATGGCGGCCTCGGCTTCAATCCCGCCTACACCCCAGCCCAACACGCCCAGGCCGTTAATCATGGTAGTGTGCGAATCCGTGCCGACCAGAGTATCGGGATACGCCGAGCGCCGGCCGTTCTGCTCCTG
Organism: Terriglobales bacterium; assembly: GCA_050745885.1. GTDB lineage: Bacteria > Acidobacteriota > Terriglobia > Terriglobales > Acidobacteriaceae > JAIQFF01. The sequence goes on along the minus strand of JBOGLD010000037.1, from coordinate 21,103 downwards.
CACGAAGACGACCCGCGCCAGATATTCCAGATTCACCTGATGCACGATGCCGGTATCGGGCGGAACAATGGCCAGATTGTGAAACGCAGTTTGTCCCCAGCGCAGGAAGGCGTAGCGCTCCTTGTTACGGATGAACTCGAGTTCGGCGTTGAGTTGGAAGGATTGCGGCGTGCCGAATTCGTCCACTTGTACCGAGTGATCGATCACCAACTCCGCCGGCTGCAGAGGATTGATCAAAGTCGGATCGCCGGAAAGCCGTTTCATGGCATCGCGCATGGCGGCCAGATCGACCACTGCCGGCACTCCGGTAAAGTCCTGCAGCAAGACCCGGCTGGGGGTAAATGCGATTTCTTTGGCGGGCTTCGATTTGCGGTTCCAGGCGGCGAGCGCCTTGATGTCGTCCGCGGTCACGTTGCGCCCGTCTTCGGTGCGCAATAAATTCTCCAGCAGAATACGCAGCGAATAGGGAAGATGCCTGGTGGAAATGCCCTTTTCGTCCAGCGCCTTAAGACGGTAAATCTCATATTCCTTGCTGCCCACGCGCAGGACCGAACGGCTGCCAAAGCTATTCATGGATGATCGCCTTCCTGAACTCTAGTTTAATACCTGCCTTGGCAATTTGCGTAGCCGAAGGAAGCGCTAAGAAATAACAACTGTCCGAACTGGAATTAAAAGGAATTGTCATCCCGACCGGAGCGAAGCGGAGTGGAGGGATTTGCTGTCCTCTCCCCTTTTAACTCCTCGACAGCCCCGAGTTCTGAGAAAGAACGTCTTAAAACTGGACTCAGCGTGGTGGTCGCACAGCAGGTCCCTCCACTCCGCTTCGCTCCGGTCGGGATGACAGGTTAGATATGTCTTAGATGTGTCGATGAAACTCTACCGACCGCCCCTCGCTGCCTCCACCGCCCGCAACACCGCCTGTGCTTTGTTCATGCACTCTTCAAACTCGCGCTCCGGATCGGAATCCGCGACAATCCCCGCTCCCGCCTGCAGAAACGCCTTCTTGCCCTGCAGCAGCATGGTGCGAATGGCAATGCAGGAATCCAGGTTGCCATCAAAATCGGCGTAAAGCACCGCACCGCCGTAAATGCCACGGCGCGTCGGTTCCAGCTCTTCGATGATCTGCATGGCGCGCACTTTCGGCGCGCCGCTCAGGGTGCCGGCGGGGAAGCAGGCCGCGAATGCATCCAGCGCATCCAGGCCGCGGCGCAACTTGCCTTCGAGCGCGGAAACGATGTGCATGACGTGCGAGTAACGTTCCACATACATCAGGTCTTTCACTTTCACCGAACCGTATTCGCTTACTCGTCCCAGGTCGTTGCGTCCCAGGTCGACCAGCATCACGTGTTCGGCGCGTTCCTTCTCGTCGTGCAACATCTGCTGTTCCAGGCGCTGGTCTTCCGCCTCGTCGCGGCCGCGTGGGTGCGTCCCCGCGATCGGACGATATTCCAGCTTGCTGCCCGTAACCCGCACCAGCATCTCAGGCGACGAACCCAGAACATGCGTGTCCCCCATACGCAGAAAATAAAGGTAGGGCGAGGGATTCACGGTGCGCAGGGCGCGATACACGTCGAAGGGAGCGACCGACGGGGTAAAGTCGAGCCGCTGCGAAAGCACCACCTGGAAGATATCTCCTGCTGCGATGTATTCCTTGGCGCGCTGGACGGAATTGATAAACCGTTGCCGGCTGGTCCCGGTATGTACTTTCAACTTGCCTTTGCCAGACCGCGCGGCTTTCTGCCAGTGCGCCGGCCGCAATCCCGCCGCCAGCTTCTTTTCCAGGACGGCAATGTCCCTCGCGGCCCGGTCGTACGCCCGCCGTGGACTCTCACGCGACACATCGGCTGTGGCGATGATATGAATTTGATGACGCAGATGATCGAAGGCCAGCAGCCGGTCGAAAAACATCAGGATGCAGTCGGGCAGCGAGAAGTCATCCTTGGCATGCTCGCCGATATTCTCCAGTTGTCGCACCGCGTCATAGGCGAAGTAGCCTACTGCGCCCGCCGTGAAGGGAGGCAGCCCCGGCACCGTAGCGGGGCGATGCTGCCGCAACAACTCCTTGATCACCTGCACCGCGCTGCCCTGGCGTTTCTCCCGCCGCTTGCCTCGCTGTACCACAATGTCGTTGCCCCGCGCCCGCACCTGCATATAGGGCCGCGCTCCCAGAAACGTGTAGCGTCCAATTTGTTCGCCGCGCTCCACCGACTCCAGCAGGAAGGCGTTGGGCTCGTTGGCCGCGATCTTGAGGAAGGCGGAGACCGGGGTCAGCAAATCAGCCGAGACCGATTTCACCACCGGCACCAGCGTGGCCTCTCCGGCCAGGCGGGAAAATTCCTTGTAATCGGGACGAAGCATGGGTTGAGTCATCTGGGCTGAATCATTCGGGTTTTACCCATTATAGAGAAGCACGCGCCGCGCGGTGGAACCGCCCCTGGCAAGGGGGCTGTAGAATCGGACTGAGCAATCGTTCCGAGTTCTTATGCCTGCGATCCCCCGCCCGCCCGGCCCGCCGCCCCGCTTCCTGATCGGCAATCTCCCCTTGTTCAATTCCGATCCGCTGGCGATCTATATTCGCTGGGCCCGCGAATTCGGCGACATCTTTTACTACCGTGCCGCCTGGATGGATGTGTACTTCCTGAACCACCCCAGTCTGATCGAGTCGGTCCTGGTGTCGCAGTCGCAGAATTTCGCCAAAGACAAAGTGATTCAGAATAGCCGCTGGTTTCTGGGTGAAGGCCTGCTGACCAGCGAAGGCTCGGGATGGCTGCGGCAAAGGCGCCTGTCCCAGCCTGCCTTCCACCGCGAACGGATGGCGTCTTACGGGCAAACCATGTCCGCCTACACCGGGGAAATGCTGGCCACCTGGCAGGAGGGCGAGGTCCGCGACATCCATCAGGAAATGATGCAGCTCACCATGCGGATCGTGGCCAAGGTGCTTTTCAGCGTGGAAGTGAAAGCGGACACGGAGAGGGTGGCGGGAGCGCTCAACATCCTGATGCACCATACGTCGGGAGGCCGCATGATTTTGCCTCCCTTCCTGCGGCACGTTCCCGTGCCGGCGATGTTGCGGGTCAAGCGGGCGGTCCGCGAGCTGGACGGAATGGTGAACCGCATCATCCAGCAGCGGCGAGCCAGCGGACAGGACACAGGCGACCTCCTTTCCATGCTCATGGCCGCCCGCGACGAGGATGGCAGCGGCATGACCGACCGCCAGCTGCGTGACGAAATCCTGACCTTCCTGCTGGCCGGACACGAGACCACCGCGGTTTCCCTGTCCTGGACCTGGTATCTGCTCAGCCAGCATCCCGATGCTGAACAGAAACTTCGCCAGGAATTAAACCAGGTCCTGGGCGGCCGCGCCCCGCAACCGGAAGACCTGGCTCGCCTGACCTTCACCGACAGAGTGGTGAAAGAATCCATGCGACTGTATCCCCCAGCCTGGAGCCTGGCGCGCACCACGGTGAGAGAGACTGAGCTTGCCGGCTACCGTATTCCAGTGGGCGCAAACGTAGTCATGAGCCCCTGGATACTGCACCGCGACCCGCGATTCTTCGAACGGCCCGAACAGTTCAACCCGGACCGCTGGACCGGAGACGCTGTCCAACGTCTCCCTCGTTTTGCGTACTTCCCCTTCGGAGGCGGCCCGCGCCTGTGTATCGGAGCCGCCTTCGCCATGATGGAAGCGAACCTGCTGCTGGCCGCGATCGCGCAAGGTTTTCAGCTGCGCCTGGTCCCCGGCCATCCCGTCTCTGCCCTGCCCAGCATTACGCTCCGTCCCCGGCACGGAATGCGGATGTCCATTAGGAAAAACCAGGCCGAGAGTAACCAGCGAATGAATTGACGGATGGAGCCAGCCGTTGGAAGATGGCGAGTCAGCTCAAGTCTGCAGCGGGGAACTATGCGTATCAAGTTCTGGGGCGTACGCGGATCGACGCCGACACCCCAGCCCGACAACCTGCGCTATGGAGGCAACACCTCCTGCGTCGAGGTTCGCCTGGGAGACAACCTCTATATCTTCGACTGCGGCACCGGACTTCGCTCGCTCGGCCAGCAACTGCAGCGCGATTCCGAAGGCCAGGCAATCCGCGCCCACATCTTCGTCTCTCATTTTCACTGGGACCATATTCAGGGCATCCCGTTCTTTGGCCCGCTGTATGAGAACCCCGAGAGCTGTTTCTCGTTCCACTCCTCCAGCCGCTTCCGCACCCTGAAGCGCGTGATGGAAGAGCAGATGGCCGCTCCTTACTTCCCGGTGGACATGAGCGAAATGAAGGCCCAGCGCGGCTTTCACAATCTCGAACAGGGCAGAGCGCCCCTGGACGACGTGATGATCGAAGCCATGTGGCTCAATCATCCCCAGGGCTGCATGGGTTATCGCCTCGAAACCAAAGATGGCGTCCTGGTCTACGCTACCGACAACGAACCCGGCGATCCCCTGTTCGACAAAAACGTGCGCAAGCTTGCCACCGGCGCCGATGTCCTCATCTACGATGCCCAGTACCTCCCCGAAGAATACGAAGCCCGCAAGCGCGGCTGGGGACACAGCCACTGGCGCGAGGCCATCAACGTAGTGCTGGAAAGCGGCGCCAAGGAACTGGTGCTATTCCATCACGACCCTGACCACGACGACATCTGCATCGACAAAGTCGTCGAGGAAGCACGGAACCATTACCCAAAGGTGAGTGCGGCAGCCGAGGGTATGGAAATAAAGCTGTAGCCGCCCAACCCTGATCTGTCACCCTGAGCGGAGGAGCTGCTTCGCTTGGCGAAGCAGCTACGCAGTCGAAGGGCCCCTATAAGCGGAAACCGGCGATCGCACATTGAGGGACGTTCAAAACAAGACGGTACCCGGCAAGAATCCCAGCACTGCGGCCCGAGTTCAGCCTATAGGGGTCCTTCGACTCCTCAGATCGTCCGCCAGCGGACGATCCTCCTCGCTCAGGATGACATTGGATGTCGGGGTGCTCCTAGAGAGGGCGGCACGCTGTCATACCGGTAACTTGCCTCCCCGCCCCGGCCCTGCATATACTTTAGAACGTTTGCCCGCCCACTCCGGGAATGTGTCGCCCGGCGCCGGCCAGCATCTTAACTGTCTGACCGCACCAACGGAGACCGCCATGGCATTGAAAACCATTTCCCTCGAACAGGAAATCAACCCCTGGGAGGCACAGGCCGCCCGTTTCGACTTTGCCGCCCAGAAATTGAACCTGGACGAGGGTTTGATGAAGGTGCTCCGCTATCCCACCCGGGAAATTATCCTGCATATTCCGGTCATGCTCGACAATGGGCATCTTGAGGTCTTTACCGGCTTTCGGGTGCAGCACTCGATTGCCCGCGGTCCGGCCAAGGGCGGCCTGCGCTACTCCCCCGATGTCACTCTGGACGAGGTCCGCGCCCTGGCCAGTTGGATGACCTGGAAGTGCGCCGTGGTCAACATTCCCTTCGGGGGGGCCAAAGGCGGGGTGATCTGCGATCCCCACAAGATGTCCCAAGGCGAACTGGAGCGCATGACCCGCCGCTATACTGCCGAGTTGATCGAGTTCATCGGCCCGGAAAAGGATGTGCCCGCTCCCGATATCAACACCAACGAGCAGACCATGGCATGGATGATGGATACCTACTCCATGCACATGCGCCAGACCGTGACTGCCGTAGTTACCGGCAAGCCCATCAATATTGGCGGTTCCCGTGGCCGCCGCGAGGCCACGGGCCGCGGCATCATGATCGTTTGCGACGAGGCGGTCCGGAAGCTGGGACTGAGCCGCGAATCCACGCGCGTCATTGTGCAGGGTTTCGGCAATGTCGGATCCAACGCCGCCCGCCTGATGGCGGAAGCCGGCTACAGAGTCATCGGCATCGTGGAACTGGATGGCGGTCTGGTCAACCGGGACGGGATTGACGTGGACGCGCTCTGGGAATTCCACCAACGCAATGGCACCATCCACGGCTTTCCCGGGGCTGACGCCGAGGATCCGGCGGAGCTGCTGGTTTCGGATTGCGAAATCCTGATCCCGGCGGCCACCGAGAACCAGATCACCAGCCGCAACGCCGATCGCCTCAAGTGCAGGATCCTGGCCGAGGGCGCCAACGGTCCGACCACCGCCACCGCCGACGACATTCTGGCTGACAAGCGCGTCTTCGTGATCCCCGACATCCTGTGCAACGCCGGCGGCGTCACCACTTCTTATTTCGAGTGGGTACAGGACCGCCAGGGATATTTCTGGAAAGAATCCGTAGTCAACGAGCAGCTCGAGCACATCATGAAAGCCTCGTTCGGGGACGTGGTGCGCTTCTCTGAGACTCACGGAGTCAACAATCGGATTGCCGCCTACATGCTGGCCATTGACCGCGTCGCCTACACCATTCGCCAGCGCGGAATCTACGCCTAGCCCGGGTGTGTGTGGGGCGGGCGCCCTCGCCCGCCGCTTTTGAAGTTGACTCTGCCCTGATTCACCCGACAGCCTTCCCTTGAGGTTGACCCCTTTCGACCGAAGTGTCATTATGTACGCCCGCTGGCCAGCTGGAAGCACCTTGGCGCCGCCAAGGCCGGCTTCCGCAGTTCCTTACGGCCGCCCAGGAACCAGAGAGGAAATCATGAACAGACTGAACAACCGGCTCAGTATGTGGACCATCGCGCTCTGCATGTTCTTCGTGTTGACCGGAATTTCCGCCATGGCCAAGCCGCAGGCGAGTTCAACCGGCGACCAGGCGTCCACCACCACGACCACCAAGAAGAAAAAGAAGAAGGCAAAGGCAAAGACGGACGCGAGCGCATCGGCAGATCAGTCAACCGTTGCCGCGGACAAGTCGTCCACCACGGCCAAGAAAACCACGGCCAAGAAATCGACAAAGAGCAAGAAGACCGCCGCGGCGGCGGAAACGGCGAGCACGACGTCGAACGACACAACCGCCAAGAAGACCCGCAAAAGCAAGAAAGCGGCCTCCACCTCCGCGGAGTCCGCCGGCGCGGCGTCCGGCGAAACCGCATCGACCAAGACGACCGGCAAGAGCAAAAAAAGCAAAAAGACGACTGCTGAGAGCAGCCCGGCGGCTGCCCCGGCTGCGGAAACCGCTGCCACGACGTCGGGCGACACCACCGCCACCAAGACCAAGCGCACCCGCAAGAGCAAGAAGTCAGAAATGGACTCGGGCACTCCGGCGGCGGCGCCTGCTGCCAGTGCGGCCCCCGCCAGTCACACGGCGCCCGCGGCCAGTTCCATGGCTGCTCCTGCAAGCTCCATGGCGTCCCCTTCAACCAAGGCGACCCACAAGACGACCGCAACCGCCAGCGCTTCCGATTCGCAGATCTCAGCAGCCAAAGCCGGCGGAATGGTCTGGGTCAACACCGATAGCGGCGTCTACCACAAGGGTGGCCGCTGGTATGGCAAGACCAAGACAGGGAAATTCATGAGCGAGGCGGATGCCAAGTCCGCCGGTTACAAAGCGTCGGAAAAAGACTAGGAGAAATTATGAAGAGCAAGCATCTGATCACTCGAATTCTGTTTTCACTTTTCGTCGTAACCCTTCTCGCTACGGTTGCTGCGGCCCAGGCCAAGCCCGCCAAAAGCTCCAAAATGGCCAAGGCCGATTCCACCATGTCGGTTCCGGCGGCCGATCTGCTGGACATCAATTCGGCCACCAAGGAGCAATTGGACGCTCTGCCCGGCATCGGCGAGGCCTATTCGCAAAAAATCATCGACGGCCGCCCCTACGCTAAAAAGACGGACTTGACGCGAAAGAAGATCATTCCTGCCGCCACCTACGCCAAGATCAAGGACAAAATCATCGCCAAGCAAAAGTAGTTCTTCGCAATCTGAACGGGAAGGGCGCGGCTTTACGGTCCGCGGAGAAATGCCCGATGGGGGCGGACAGCCAGCCTCAGGCGCTGCAACGCGATCGTTTTGGCACCAGTGAACTCCCGCCCTTCCCGCTCTCTTCAACCGTTCCTAGAAGGAGGCATCATGAGTTTTCTCGAAGATATGGCGGGCAAGGAAGTCAGCGGCATGCTGGCCAACAGCTCGAATCCGCTGGCGTCCTCAATCATGCAGATGATCAACAACCAGCCCGGCGGCCTTTCCGGCCTGATACAGCAGTTTCACAATAAAGGCCTGGGAAGCCTGGTGAGCTCCTGGGTCGGCACCGGCCAGAACCTACCGATCTCGGCCGATCAGCTGCAGCAGGTCCTGGGCAGCGAACCGGTGAAGGAACTGGCTGCCAAGGCCGGAATTTCGCCCGATGCGGCCGGTTCCCATTTAGCACAGTTACTGCCCATGCTGATCGATAAACTTACGCCCAACGGGCAGGTTCCTCAGAATTCGTCGCTGCTGGAAGAAGGCATGGGCATGCTGAAGAATCTGGGACTCGGCAAGACAGGTACGGACTCGTAAAGCTCCTTCCGGCAGTGGAACTACCCTACTCAAGCCAACAGAAGGCTTGAGTGGGCCACAGTTAGAGGCATCCCTCGCGTGAGCAAAAAGAGGACCGCACTGTTTGTAGTCGCGGCTTTGGGTTCAGTGCTCGTCGGGGCAGCTCTTTTTGCATATTACGACTTTACTCACAACTTCCGGTTCCCTTTGACGTCGGAGCAAGTCTCAGACGCTCAGATTGCTTTTAAAGGCGCGATGGGCGAGGCCATATTCGGTGGCCAGCGCCCGGAGGTGGTTCCTGATGCGCAGATCGAAGGCAAGAGTGGCATAGATGCACTGCTTGCATCGGTTCCTGGTGGCAACAAAAGCGAAGGCCTGATTAAGGCGTACCAAGAAGACCCCCAGAAGTTCAAGCGTTACGCGGAAATGTTCGATACAGCGATGAACGCCAAACAGGTTGGCGATGTGCTCCTTCGGCAGGCCGCTTCACATCTTCCACGAACTAGTGAATCTCTTGCGATGGCGGCCAATCTGAAGGTTGATGCTTGGGGAAGCCCGTTCTGCATAATCCCTATCGGTGCGAGAGTGGCCGTTGTCAGCGGCGGCCCATCGCGGCTGTCCTGTAATGCCTTGCCACTGACCGCCGAACAGATCGCCAGTTCCCATCGAAATATGTACGCTGGACCGTCCGATGTGTTGGTCGTAATCACCGAGCGCCAGGACGGAAGCCACTCAGCACCACCGCGAAAGACTCCAACCGGGTCGTGAGTCGCGATAGCGAGACCTACCCCGATTTGCAAAGGGTGGGGGCAGCCCCCGTCAACCGGGGTGGCGGAAGCGCGGGCAAGCCCGCCATGGAGGATACGGACTCCTAGGCCCGCAGTGCCTTTTGACACTAAGTCCTTTGCCACCTTCCCGCGTTCGTAGGGTGCGAGACCCTTGCCGGCAGAGATGGCTGAGAGGGCAGAGCATTCGCTGAGTTTCGTTGCTTTCGCCATTCCCGGTGGAGGATAATGCAGCTACCGCCAGCCTCTTCGCTGCCCTGGCGGCCCGTGCCTGCGGTGAACCTGCCTAATTCCATCACGCTGACCCGCATCTGCAGCATCCCGCTGCTGATCTGGCTGCTTTCCACCAACCATTTTCACCCGTTCAACGGCGAGCAGGAATTGCTGGCGTCAGCCCTGTTCATCGCGGCCTCCATCACCGATGGCATTGACGGATACCTCGCCCGCCGCCGCGGCCAGATCACGACCATGGGGATGCTGCTCGATCCCTTGGCCGACAAGCTGCTCATCGCCGCCGCCTTCATCGCCCTGGTTCAGTTCAATCCCAGCCTGGTTCCAGCCTGGGTCGCGGTAGTGATTATCGCGCGTGAGTTTCTGGTCAGTGGCTTGCGTTCGATCGCCGCCTCGGAAGGTTTCACCATTGAAGCCAGCAACCTGGGCAAGTTCAAGATGCTGGTGCAGATTGTTTCCGTGGTCGCCGTCATCCTCGACCATAGCTGGAAGGTATGGCCGGTAGGCCCCTACATTTTCCCCGTCAACTGGATTGCCTTTGTGGCCATCTGGTTCATGGTCTTTCTGTCGCTGATCTCGGCCCTCGATTATTTTGTCGCGTTCTGGTCAAAAATCGACCGGCACGTGGTCAAGCGCCGCCGCCGCGCCTTCGTCCTCAGCCGACGGAGAAAACGCGATGTGCCCGTCACCTGATGAGCGCGCTTCCCGCCTGACCGGCCTCCCCGGCAATTCCCGTCCGGACGAATTTTCTCTCCAGGAACGTGTCCTATTGCTGCGGCTGGCGCATGAAGCCATAGCCGCCGCTCTGGACCAGCGGGAAATATCACTGGCTCCGCCTTCCCCGCACCTGGCCGAGCCCCGCGGCGCCTTTACCACGCTTTATTACCGGGGTGGGCTCCGGGGCTGTGTCGGTTATGTGTTTCCCGTGACACCCCTCTACCGCACGGTGGCGGAAAGCGCCCGCGGCGCGGCTTTCGACGACTCGCGCTTTTCGCCGGTAACCCGCGACGAAGCCCGGGAGCTGCAAGTCTCGCTCAGCGTCATCTCCCCACCCCAGCCCATTCAGCCGGAACAAGTGGAAATTGGACGCCACGGCCTGCTGGTCACACTCGGCCCCTGCCGCGGCCTGCTGCTGCCCCAGGTACCCGTCGAGCATGGATGGGAGCGCATCGCCTTCCTCGAACAGACCTGCAGAAAAGCCGGCTTGGCGCTCAATGCCTGGCAAACCGGCGCCAAGCTGGAGGCTTTCACCGCCGAAGTTTTTGGCGACCCCCACGAGTTGTCATTCTGAGCGAGGAGGATCGTCCGCACGCGGTCGATCCGACGAGTCGAAGGACCCCTACAAGCTGATCTGCGGTTGCAGTGTTGGAATTCTTGTCGCACACAGTCTCATGAGAACCCCTTAGGGACAGCTCTTCGGTTGATCTTATAGGGCTCCTTCGACTGCGTAGCTGCTTCGCGACGCGAAGCAACTACTGCGCTCAGGATGACATACAAAAAAATCAGGGAGGTCAAAGCCTCCCTGAATCAATTCCGTTGCTGATCGAAAATTACTGCTGATCGAGTTCCACGTTGTCGCCGACGTGCACGTCTTCCAGCGCAAACACAATCATGCCGGTAGCGGTCGTCGGAGTGGTATGGATGACCACGATCTCTCCCACCGCGCGCCGCGGCATGTCCGCGACCCGGATCGAGGGTCCTTTGGTCTTGCTGAACATGTGACCTTCGATCGATGGAGGATTCTTCTGCGTGTCATCGGATGTGGATGCCTTAAACGAGAGCGAATCGACCGGATCTCGCAGGTCGGCTTCGTAGGTGCGTACGGCGCGGAAATAGTCGCCTACCTTGACTCCCTGGTTGCTGCCTACGTTCATGTAAATCTTCGAGCCCGTTCCCAGCAACAGATCGAAATCCTTGGCCAGCACGATTCGCCCGCTGGCCTTGCCGTTGCTCGGCGCGAAGCGGTCGAACCGCTGCGGCAGGTGGAATGAAATCGCGGGCTTTTCCGCATAAGGTATCGCGTAATCGCCGGGCACGATGGTCTCACAGCTGAATTCAACGTGACCCACCGCCATCTTGCCGCGGGTGTCAATAATGCGCACCCGGCCAAGTTCAGAATAGGGCTGGCCCATGGACTTCAGCATCGACCGTTGACCGGCAAACAACTCGTACTCATTGGGATCGACCAGTTCGCGCACGATCTCGTATTGCTGCCCCGTCTGGTAGCCCTGGCCTGCCAGGAAGACAGTGTCGTTGGTGGCGAACTTGGTGGTGTTGGGACTCTCCAGCCCGCCGGCCACGAAGTCGGCATTAGGCACGAGGTCCTTGCTGACGAAACCTCCGCAATAGAGATCAGCATTGGTCGGGGTCTGCACCCGTTCCACCGGAAAGGTGCCCGTCGTAATCTGCGTGTTTTGCGGAGCAGCCTGGTCCGCCGAAGTGGAATCGGCTTGCTGGGCAGCTGCCGCCACCGTCAGGCACAGTAACAGCAACAGTCCTGTTTTCTTCATGTTACCTCCGAAATCGAGGCCGGGGCCCCCGCCGGCTTTGTGTCCCTAACTCCTGCAAATAAAAGGGCTTTCAAGCCGGACAGTAACAAGAGGACGGAGGTCGGTCAAGGTTACGCTGGTGTTATCGCAGGTACGTTAAAAAGTTTGCCCGTAACAAATGGGATAATCCCCTGTTGCATCTGCAATTACGCGCCTGTAATATCCCGAATCGTTCTCCGATCATGACTGCTGCCCCCAACAACTATATGGCCAGGCTCCTGCCCCTGCGGCTGCCGCGGGTCTGCGTGGCCGTGACCGACTCCGATCCCGTCGCGCTGGTGGAAAAAGCTGAAGCGCTGATTCGAGATAACACCTTTCTGGAGTTCAGGTTAGACTATTTGCCCCGCCCGGCGCTGGCTCTGCCCAGAATCAAGCGCTTCATGGAATACCATCCCCACCTCACCGCCATCGCCACTTGCCGGCGCATTGCGAGCGGGGGACGGTTCAAGGGCTCCCTGGCGGCCCAGTTGGACATTTTAGGCAAGGCCAGCGCATCCGGCTGCCAGTTGCTCGACATAGAACTGCAGAGCGCGATCAAGTGCAAGCCCGAGCAGGTGCGGCGGCTGCGGACCCGGTCGGCCTTGATTCTTTCCTACCATGACTTCCGGGCCACCAAGAATCTGGAACAGACCCTGGAAAAAATGGCGAAGATCCCCGCCGATTTCTACAAAATCGTGAGCACCGCGACGACCCTCTATGACAACGTGACCATGATGAAGTTTCTGGAGAAATTTGGCGACCGCCATTCTCTGGTCGGGTTGTGCATGGGCGAGCAGGGCATCATCAGCCGCTTGCTGGGAGTGCGGGCGGGCAGCGTTTTTACTTTCGCTGCCGTGAGTCCCGACGAGAAGACCGCTCCCGGGCAGATCACCGCCCAGGAGTTGCGCAACACCTACCGCATCGAGCAGATGGATGCGGCCACGCGAATCTATGGAGTCGCCGGCGATCCCGTCGCCCATTCTCTCTCGCCTGTCATCATGAATACCGCCTTGCGCCGGGAAAATGTGAACGGCGTCTATCTCGCGCTTCATGCCAAGACGCTGAAAGACCTGCTGAGTTGTGTCCGCGATATTCCCATCCACGGCCTCTCCATCACCATGCCATACAAGGAGGCCATTCTCAAACATCTGGACAACACCGATTCCCACACCACAAAAATCGGCGCGTGCAACACGGTGGTGCGAGCGCAGGATGGAAAGCTTTATGGATTCAATACCGATGCCGCCGGTGTAGTGCGGCCGCTGGAACAGCGGATCACATTGGAAAAGGCGAAAATCCTGGTGCTGGGCGCAGGCGGCGCGGCGCGGGCTGCAGTGTTCGGACTGAAGGAACGCGGAGCCGAAGTTTACATTCTGAATCGCTCCGCCGCCCCGGCGCAAAAACTCGCCCACCAGGCCCGGGCGAGAATCGCCAAGCGCTCCGACCTGAAAAAACTCTCCTTCGACGTCATCATCAACGCCACGCCCCTCGGCATGGGCAACACGCGCGAGTCCCCGTTGAGCGAGAACGAGATCAACGCGCGCTATGTCTTCGACATGGTCTACGATCCAGCCGAGACGCGGCTCATGAAGCTGGCCAAGGATCGCGGCGCGGAAGTGATCCCAGGGATCGAGATGTTTGTCCATCAGGCGGCCCGCCAATTCGAGATCTGGACCGGCAAGCCCGCGCCCTGGGACGACATGCTGCGCGTGGTCACGCTGGCGCTGCAGGAGCGCACCGCCGCCCGCCAGGCACCACGGCCCACGTAGAGGCCGGTGTCCTCACCCGCCCGGCCGGGGCGAAGCCCGGCATGGTTTTGGATGGTGCAATCCCGAAGCCCCGGGGCGAGTTTTGCCCCGCCCAGATGCGACACCCGGATCTGCGCAGCTGGCAGCGGCACAGGCGCGGGTGGTTGGTGGAAAAAAAATGCGCCGGCCCTTTGCCGGGCCGGCGCAGATCATTTCTGCTAGTACGGTTTGAAGTCCTGCCAGTAGGACAGGTTGACTACGTCCTGCAACATCGGCGTGCCCGGAGGCAGCTTCGCCGGGTCCAGGAACGCACTGTCGAAGTAGTAGTTGCGGTTGGGCGGGCTATACACCAGAGTGCAACACTTGTAAGTGCCCGTGTCGTACTGCGAGTAGTACAAGCTCACCAACGAGCCCCGATAGCCTAGGGTCGACCCTCCCCAGTTTTCGACGTAGCGCAGGAAGTTGTGCACACCGCCGTCGGTGCCGAAGTCTTGTCCCGTGCCCGCAGGTTGTGGGAAGTTGATGTTCTTGCCACCGGCAATTGCCAGCCGATAGTAGGTGGTCGTAGCGTTTCGATTGCCCACGGTCAGCGGGTTCAGCATGCTGTTGGTATCCGCCCAGCCATTCGACAGCAAAGTCACGGCATCGGAGATGACGGCGGCGGCAGAGTGGTTGATGTCCGCCACCACGGCTGGCGGAGGACTGGCCCAGAAGGGGTCGGTGTTGTCGGAATTGTAATTGCCCTGGATGTAAACCGGGTTCTCCGCTGCCACCGTAAAGCCCCCCAAACCGGTGTCCGGACGCACCGGCAGGTTTCCCAGTCCGGCATCGACCAGTTTCAGCACGTGGCGGGCGCCGGTAACAATATTTTGCCGGCCGCGAGTTGAGCAATTTACGGAAACATAAGGATTATTGTTGGTCACAACCCGTTGCCCATTGCCCACATTGGCGGCGCCCCATCGGTCCAGCACGCCGTTCTCGTCCACGTCCTCCGCTGCTTCCATCACATTATCCGGAGTGCCCGTGGCTGAGCCGGAGTTGATAACGTCTTCAAAGCCGTACTCTCCAGTCAAGGCATTTGGAACTACGTTCGTGTCCAGCGCCATGCCGCGGCGGTCGGAGAAGTAAACCAGATAGCCGTTCTGCCCGCTGTAGGCGACCGAAGGCCCGCTTCCTCCGGGGACTGTCCCCAGCAACCATTTGCGGAAGTTGCCTACGTCAAGCTCCACCGCATTCATGATCCCGTTGACGTAGCAGGAGGGATTGGCCATGCCCGCGGGGTTGGTGTCGCGCGGAAAGCCTTCGCGGGGATCGAAGAAGTTGATCGGGTACCAGCTATATTGGGAAATATTGCCGCCGGCATCGACCAGGGTCCGGGGGTTGTCCGCGCTGGTCAGAGTGCCGCTTGCGTCCCGGTCAGCTTGTTCCTGCAAAATGAGGATGGCGTTGGGATGCACGGGATTCGACCCCGCTCCCCCTCCCACCGGCTTGGTGGGAGCAGTGAGGCTGCGGGCAAAACCGAGCTGCAACCACTCGGTCGTGATACCGACCCATGCGCCGCCTGCGTTTTGATACTCCACTCGCAACCAGCCGTCGACCAGGTTCCAGGGGCCGGCGCAGGCAGACCCTGTCGGCGCTCCCACCCAGCCCGCGTCCTGTCCGACCGCCGCCATGGCGATTCTGGTGGTTCCAACTCCGGTCACGGCTACGGCCTTGCCTTGCGGCGATGCTCCGCATCCTCCGGCGGTTAAATCGATGTCTTCAGGCAGCAGGCCTGGCCGCTCCGGATGCAAATCGGCCTGATTGCTGGCCAGCAGGATCCGGATGTTGGCCTTGTTGTACTCGCGTGACGATCCCGTCGCCGATGTGGCAAGTTCGCCCAGCGGGGCCTTACGGATAATGGCAATCTGCTGGGCCGCGCCATTCGCGCCTTGCACGAAAGGAAGATTGAGCGGCTGCACCGCCATCGACGTTCCGTTGCCGATGAATCCGGCAAAAGTGGTGGCGGAAACCTTGGTGGAAGTGTTCGTCCAGGTGGCAACATTGGTCTGAACGCCGGCTGCGGGAATTCCGCCGCTCCAGCTGGCAAACGGCACAGTGAATTTCAAGCAGTTGGGACTCGAGGTCGCAACCGCGATGGTCCCATTGCAGCCGCCGGTCTTGTTCAACACATACACGTCGCCGGTATAGTTGGCATTCGTCAGGTAGTTATTGGCCAGCCGGTCGCGGAGTATCTCTTTCACGGCGGTGACCTTGTCATCAAGAACAAGTGCGGTGCCGTTTCCTTCCGCCAGAAACAGGTTACCGTTGGTATGCACGCGGCCTTGAAAATTGAAATTAGGGCCGGCGAAGTAACTGAGATCACTATCCGAAAAAACGCCGAACTGAAAGACTGGGATCAGCGCCACTTCCACGCCCCGCGTCATGTTTACCGAGGCCCCGCCGGGCCGGGTGGCGCTCACCTTCAGCGTAAGAGGAATGATTTCAGCGGTCAGACCGGCATTCGGTCCGGAACTGATCACGCTGGTCTTGGTGGCCGGATTTCCGTTGGCATCCGGCGTCCAGTTGATGCTCTCCGCGTAGTTCATGGAAGAGATCATGGTGCTGTCCGGAGGATTGTTGGCCAGATTGGTGAGTTGCGCGGGGGTCGGCGATTGAGATTGCTGATACAGCGCCGCCAGATTGGCGGTCAGCAACTCCATGCCGGATTCGGCACCGTAGTAAGCCTGGTTGGTCTCCAGATCATTGCCGCCAACCTGGCCGGCACCCTGGACCATGAACAGAAGGCTTATGGCGATAGCGGACAACAGCGCCAGCACCAGCAAACTGGCGACCAGCGTAAATCCCCGTGATCGATCGTTGGCCCTGCACATAGGAATTATCTCCTGAATCCTTGTCTCCTCACTCATTGATAGCGGTCCTTGAACGACAGGCTGCGCGTACTCACCGAGGTTGTCAGCACCGTACTCCTGGACTTGTTTCCGTAAGAGGTCAGGGTCTGTCCCATGACCTGGATGTTGACCTTATGGATCTGGCTGGGAGAGAAAGGCGCCAACAACGGGTTGGCGATACCAGAGCAGTTCGGACCATTGGTCCCGTCACAGACGTCGTACGAAATCTTCAGGTTGATGATGTTGTCGGACACCGGCGACGGGTTCTGACCGTTGACTTGGCGCATCAACCGCGGGGGCTGTCCAGTGGCCGCCGCGGGGATTTCGATGAAATATGTGATCACCCAGATTCGGGTGCCGATGGTGGCGCCGCCGCCGATGATGGATTTGATGTTTCCGCTGGCGGCTCCCGACTGGTTGATCTTGAGCGGGTCCCCGTTGGCGAAACTGAGATTGGTGTTGGCGCCGGCGGCCGCGATACCGGTGACTTCGCCAACGGCATTACCCAGATTGTTGGTGAACAGGATCAAGTCGCCCACCTGAATTCCCGTGGGCGACTGGATGGCCGGGAAACCTGCCGGCAAAGGCACCGGCGGAATGAACGTAACCTTGTCTCCCAGCGGGTTGGCAGCCGGAATCAAGGTCGTGTACTGGTTCAGAGGAAAAGCGTAGTCCGCGTAGACGACGGTAATCGCGTCCGCCCCGGCGCCTGTGGCCGTGATGAGAGCGGGCCCGCCCAATTCAAGGCCGTTGCCCGCCCCGGGAATGATGCCGTACATGTAGTTCGCGGGATAGGTGTTGTTGGCCAGCCAGGCCTTCCCGGCATCCACCGCGAAGAACGATGCCGTCGACCCAGCGCCGAAAGGCAGAGCGATGCCGGCGGGAGGCAAGCCCGACCCGGCCATGCTCACGTCCTTGCCGACCAGATTCAACGTAGCCCGAATGTTCTGCTGCATCTCGGACGATTGCGTGACCAGAATGGTGGCGTCCATGCCGCTCTTGAACAACTGGGTCGTGGCCGCCAGGACAATCAGTCCCAGAGCCACCGCGACCAGCAGTTCCACCAGGGTGAAGCCGCGCGCGTTGTGTTCGGTGGATCGCATGTCTCTCCTCTTTTTTTATCGGTACGAAGAAATCAAGGCTTGCACCTGATAGGTCTTGTACCAGCCCTGTGGCACGGGGTAACGCACGCTGACCGTAATCTGGCGTACGTTCGGGTTGCCGGGCACGTTCGCAATCTGAATCTGTCGCGTGAAATTCCCCAGGTTCACCAGCACGTCCGCTGAAGTATTGGTGATCACGCCCGTCGGGCCCGGCAGCCGGATGGGGGCGGCGGGAACATCGTCCCCCGTGCCGTCCAAACCGTCCGGACCCGGGTCCGTCATGGCGGTATATCCCGCGGTAAATATTCCCGTTCCATTGCCCACGTTCTGGATCTTGTCGAACGCGATCTGGCTAGTTTGGCGAGCCGTGAAAATACCTTCCATGGCCTCGGTGGTCTTCTGGCGAGCCACACTGTCGAGCTGGACCGTGTTGGTATTGCCGATGGCCATGGCAAACGTTGCCAGGACCGCCAGCAACCCGACCATCAGCACCACAATCGCGATGAGGGTCTCGACCAAGGCGAATCCCTGTTGCCGGGCCCCCGCTGTGGTTTGTCGGTTACGCGTATTTCTTGTCGTCATCACTGCTGAAACCATTTGGGTGCTCCCGCGCTGTTAATCAGGCGCCATCCTCGTATCCTGCCGGTCGCGCCGTAAAGGGTGACGGCGCGTGAACTGTACAAATCCCCATTGCGGCTCACGTACACGATGCCGCTGTTCAAATTTCCATTCACGTCATGCGCCGAACCGTCGGGCATGAACAAAACCTGGTTGGTAATCTTCCCCGCGACGTTTTGATCAAAGTCGATGGCCGTGGCTGCGTTTCCGAATCCATCCGGCACGGTGGCCGCAGTGTTAGGCAATCCGGCCAGGGTCTGAAACTGCATGTCGGTAGGCAACTGGTTCACGGTGATCTGTACGGTGGCGGAGAGCGCGGTACCGGCATCCCAACGGAACATCTGGACACTCTTCACACTCGGCGCGCCCTTCGGCGTAAGGGCTCCAGCCGGTGCGGCTATACCGAAACACACGATGTATTGTTTGCGTTCCGCGATCGCACGCTGACGGGCCGTTCGCAGCTGCATCAGCACGTCTTCATAAGCCTGATTCGCCCGAGCGTCCTTCAAGGCTGGCTGCACCGCCATGAAAGTGATCGCGGCCACGACCAGGAGCAGGCAGATCACGATCATCATCTCCAGCAGGCTGAAGCCGCGAGCGCCCCGCGCACGGGTTGATCTGTGCTGCGAAAAATTAACGTAGTGATAGCTCTTCATTGCTAGGCCCAGCCTCCGTCTACCGCCACATTCGGTGGACACTCAAAACCTATGTTTTCTTGGGAGAGGTGGCCGGAAGCGTGGGCTCCCGTGCAGCCACCATCGTAGGGTCAGTTCAGGGCGGCGTCAAAACACCAGAGTCATGCAACTACCGCGCATTATTCGTACTTTGGTAAGTAACCAATCTGCGGGTTACTGAGAGCCCCACCGCGGCATCGAGCCAATATCTTCGCAGGTTGAGGAGATCTTCTAGGGCCGGCCGCCTGCAGACTGGGCGTAGGCGGTCTCGGCACCGTCGGTTGGGTGGGGTGCGGCATGGTCCAGTAAACGGCTGCGAAGTTGAAAACGATGATCGGGCATCGGAAGCGGCAATTTCGCGGAATCGTCAATGTGGACCCCCGCGGCATCCATTAACTCCCGGATATCCATGCAATACACCACGCAGAGACTCAAGATTTTGGCGATGTGTCGCGGCAACCGGCTCATGGCCTCGTAGTCGGAAAGCAAACCCAAGGCGATAACGTACTCACTGTTTCCGAGGATTTGAGCGATGGTGCGAGTGAGCCGGTGGGTCGTCCGGAAGGTCAGTCCGGTTCGTGCGCGCGAGCTGCGCAGCATCTCCGAAAATCCGGCCCGCTCTTCTCCAACCCGCAGGGGGACGAGCTGTTCAAGCTGCACGGGCCCGGCTTCAGGCAACTTCACCGGCTGCAGGGGATGAACGTGCATATCCACCAAACCGAGGATCCGCGCTTCCGTCGGCACCCGCAGGGGCCAGCGGCCCCACGGTGGACGGCTCGGCAGCAGCACGATGTGTCGATTGTCAATCCACCGGACCGGACAGCACGTCAGTCCGCCGGAGTGCTCCACCAGCCATAGAAGTTTCTCCGGTGCATCCTTATCAATGCTCCCAATCGGGTGGGCATGATACCGGTCGACCCGCACAACGCTGCCCGGCAGAAGCCTTGGGTAGGCCAGCGCATCGCAGGTCCCGATCTTGGCGAACAGGTAGCGACCGCCACGGCTCCACTTTTCCGGCCGAGGGTAGGCCGACGAGTTCGAGCTGACTTCATAGTCGCGAGAGGGCTGCGGGCGAAGCGGCTTGAGGACGTCGTCGATCGGGGTGAGCAAAACGGTGCACTTCCAGTGCAGGCGCATTTGGAGGCGGGGGATCTGCTGCAGGTCAAAACCGCACATTCGCATCCAGTCAGCGAAGCGATATCCGGTGATCTCGCTCAAGGCGGCGACCTGGCAAACATGGGGCGTGACACCTCTTCTTAGATGGTAGAGGAAGGTGGCGGGGATAAAATATGGCGACCTACTTCCGTAGCGCTGGCGAGTAACAGCAGAAAGCTGAGTGATGGTACATCCGTCCTGGCGCAGAATATTCCTGATGCTCTCGACTCGAGCGTCCCCGCCACACCACGGCGCGGCATCTTCGCCGGCTTCGACGCGGCGAAACGCGGGCCCTCCGCGAACCATCCCGAACACACCACGAACCGTAGCGGACGCGCTCATCCATCGATACTAGCCCGACTCCTTACTCTGTCGGCAGAGACCGGTGCTGCCTCTTTTGGTGCGCCGCTCCACCGCCAGAAACGTTGGTGCAGGGCGGTGTGCCTGCGCTGCCGACCCTTCGCACTTCAGAACTCCGCAGACCGCCGACTAAAGCAACATTGAACTCCGAATCCTGATGATGAAATGTTTCATGCAAACTAGATCGATGTCGCAACCGAAATCGGACGTGCCCCGTCAGCGCGATGTGCGCGACATCACAACCAGCAGGGAAGCCCCGATATTTACAGCTCCCAGCAACATGCCCCACAAGGCTTGCTTGCCCAGGGGATCGACCGGCCGGCCCAGCACCCGCCACAACCTGGACGAATCGAGCGCCGCCCACAGCGAGACCAGCGCCCAGGCTGCCCAATAAGTCACCGGCAACTCAAACAGGTGCAGGTGTTCGGAAACCGGCCCCGGACTTACCGCGAAAAACAGAACCACGAACGGAACCAAGACCAGCAGCGTCGCAACCGCCAGAATCGCGGTCGCGGCGGCCCGCAACAAAAAGGGAGTGTCTTTGTTGAACAGCATGCTTTGTTGAACCGGTAAAAACAGCAACCAGCATACTTTTCCGAAAGTTCCAGATTGAGAACAGGCGGCGTTCGTCGGTTAACCGA
>JBOGLD010000036.1:0-5709 GCA_050745885.1 Terriglobales bacterium | reverse complement strand
GTCAGACCATCGCAGTCGTCCGGCACAACGCGCGGGTCGTTCTTTCCTGTGAGCGCGTGATTTTGAACTTTTTGCAGCGGTTGAGCGGCATCGCCACCCTGACCCGTAAGTTTGTGGACGCGGTCTCCGGCACGAAGGCGAGAATTCTTGACACGCGGAAGACAGCGCCCGGCCTGCGTATCCTCGACAAGTACGCCGTGCGGTGCGGGGGCGGGCAGAACCACCGCCTGGACCTCTCGGACGGAGTGCTGATCAAGAACAATCACATTGCGCTGTCCGGAGGCATCGCTCCCGCCCTGGAACGGGCGCATCGCAACCGGCGCGGCTCGCAGCCCATCGAGGTGGAGATCCGCACGCTGGCGGAATTGGAAGAAGCTCTCACCCACGGCGCGGAAGCTGTCCTGTTGGACAATATGCCGGTCGAACAGGTGAAGGAAGCGGTGGCGCGCTGCGCCAAAGCGGAAAGGCGAATTCCCGTGGAGTGCTCCGGAGGCATTGGGTTGGAGAACGTGAGGGCCTACGCCGAGGCCGGAGTGGATTTCATTTCCGTGGGCGCGTTGACCCATTCGGCGGTGGCGGTGGACCTGAGTTTGCGGGTTTCGCCGGTTTAAGCCAGCTTTTAGCTCTTAGCTCTTTTCTTAGCGGCTGCGGGTGCAGTCCTGATTTGTTCTTTCTTTCGCTCTCCCGCATAATTCCCTGCATCAGAAAAGACACTACAGGACCGGGATCCAGCCTGCGTTCGAGGGCGAGTCGCCCGCGGCCACCCCAGCTGGCGCCGCAGCGGACGGATTTGCGTCTGGGCCGGATTGTGCGGCTGCTGATCGACAACGCCACTGTCGTCGTCAGCGGCACCAAGATCGCCGGCGAGATCGGCACCGGCCGTTCCGAAGTCTGGCGGCTGGTGCAGCAGCTGCGCACCCTGGGGGTTGAGATCGCCGGACATCCCGCGACCGGCTACCGACTCAAGGCCGTGCCCGATCTGCTGCTGCCAGACATGCTCGCGCCGGCGCTCAAGGGCACGATCTTCGGGGCGGACGTTCACCACAATTATCACCACTTTTACAAGATCGGTTCCACCAACGTGGAAGCCATGGAGAGCGCCAGCACGGGCGCGCCGGAGGGCAGCGTTTTTGTAGCGGAAGAACAAACCGCGGGACGCGGACGCGGAGCACATCAATGGGAGTCAGCGCCTTCGGCGGGGATCTACTGTTCGGTGGTGCTGCGTCCAGCGTTGCCGCCTTCCGAGGCGCTGGTGCTTTCGCTGGCTGCGGGACTGGCGGTCCACGCCGCGGTGCTGCAGATCGATTCGAGGATACGGCCCGATTTGAAGTGGCCCAACGACCTTCTTATAGACGGGAAGAAGTTTTGCGGCATTCTGACCGAGATGAATGCGGAACCGACCCGCGTCCGCTACCTTGTAGTGGGGGTTGGAATCAACGTGAACCATGCAACCTTTCCGGTCGAGTTGAGGCCCGTCGCGACATCTTTGCGCCTGGTGAGCGGCACGGAATGGTCGCGGGCGGAACTGTGCGCGGCTTTGCTAAAATCGCTCGACCGCGAATATCGCGATCTGCTGGAGAAGCCGGGAGCGCGGGAATCGATTCTGCGCCGCTTTCAGGAACAGTCTTCGACCGTGCGGGGGCGGAGCGTCCAGATCGAGGAAAATGGCGGGTTCGAAGGAATGACGGAAGGGCTGGATCCGCGCGGTTTTTTGCAGGTGCGAACGGCAACGGGTTTGCGGACGGTCCTAAGCGGAACGGTGAGGTTGAAATAGTACGAGGGTTCCGATGCTTCTTGTGCTTGATGTGGGCAACACCAACACCGTGCTGGGAGTGTTTACCCAGGCTGCGGGTAATGGAGGAGCCGGCTCGGGGCACTACGAGCACCTGGTGGCGAACTGGCGGGTGGCGACCATCGCTACCCAGACCGTGGACGAATACGGCGTGCTCTTCCGCAACCTGTTTGCCATGGACAAGATTGAAGTCAAGGTCCATGGAATCATCATTTCTTCCGTGGTGCCACCCCTCGATTCCACTTTGCGCCAGGTCTGCGAACGTTATTTCAATACCCGGCCGCTGTTTATCGAACCTGGCGTCAAGACTGGAATGCCGGTGCTCTACGACAATCCTGCCGAGGTCGGCGCCGATCGCATCGTGAATTCGGTCGCCGCCTTCGAGAAATTTGGCGGGCCCTGCATCGCCGTGGATTTCGGCACCGCCACCACGTTCGATTGTGTAACGGCTAAGGGCGAATACCTGGGAGGCGTGATCTGTCCCGGCATCGGCATTTCGGCTGACGCCCTGTTCGCGAATACAGCGCGTCTACCCCGGGTGGCAATACGCAAACCGGCGCGCGTGATTGGCAGCACGACGGTCGGCAGCCTGCAGTCCGGGCTGTACTACGGCTACCTCGCTCTGGTGGATGGGATCCTGGAGCGGCTGCTGGAGGAAATGGGGCAGGGCACCATGGTCGTGGCCACCGGCGGCCTGGCAGAACTCATCGGGAAGGGATCGAAATACATCAAGCACGTGGACGATTTGCTCACTCTTGATGGCCTGCGTCTCATCTGGGAACGAAACATCGAAATAAAGCCCCGCCATCAAGGCGCATCCGCGGCCGATTCTCCTGCGACCGCAGCCGCCGCGAAGACCTGGACCGGCCGCAAGCCGCGCTCCCGCTGAGTCGTCCGTGGAAAACTACTTCAATTACTTCACCGAAATCGAAGAGCAGTTTCAACGGCGCCGGGGAGGCAGCCTGCTGCTTTCCACTCTGGATTGGGCGCTGATAGAAACCTGGAAGGACGCGGGCATTCCGCTCGAAGCCGTGTTGCGCGGCATCGACGGGGCGTTCGAGCGCTACGAGAAACGTCCCACGCCTCGCAAGGTAAACAGCTTGGCCTATTGTGCCCAGGAAGTGCTGGCCACCGCCGAAGAAATGAAGGAAGCGGCGGTAGGCGCGCCCACAGGCGAGAAGCCGAGCGCCCAGCCGGCAGGTTTTCAGGCCAAGGACATTGTGGCCTTTCTGCGGCGCAATGCCGACATTCTGCTCACCGCAAAACTGCCGGAGCGTCCCGGCATTTCAGGACTGGCGGCGGCGCGGACGGCGGCGGGCACGCTGCGTGAACTGGCTGCCGAAATGGAAAACGCCACGCCGCGCCTGGAGGACCTGGAGCGGCGGCTTACCGTGCTGGAAGAAAAGTTGTTCGCCGTGATCCTGGCCGCCACGCCCGATGATGAGATCGTCGCCGTTCGGGCGGAGGCAGATCGCGAACTGAGCCCTTACCGCCGCAAGATGCCAGCGGCGCAGATCGATCAACTGCAGAAGCAGTATCTGCACAAGAAATTGCTGGAGAAGTACGGCCTGCCCCGATTAAGTCTCTTCTATATGTAGGCGCGAGCGTCCCGCTCGTGCGGCGGCGCCACGAACGCTGCCGCACGAGCGGGGTGCTGGTGCCGGGTGGCACCACGAACGCCGCCGCAGGAGCGAGGTGCTGGTTCCGGGCGACATCACGAACGCTGCCGCAGGAGCGAGGTGCTGGCGCCGGGCGGCGCCACGAACGCTGCCGCACGAGCGAGGTGCTGGTTCCGGGCGGCGCCACGCACGCTGCCGCACGAGCGGGGACGCTGGTTCCGGGAGGCGCCACGAACGCTGCCGCACGAGCGGGACGCTCGCGCCTACATTGAGCCTGTAGAATCGAGGCTTGCGACTCGACATCGAGAAACTGGTCTATGGCGGGGACGGGCTGGCCCGATTGCCCGCCGACGATCGCGGCCCCGGCAAAGCGGTGTTTGTACCGTTCGTGCTGCCCGGCGAAACCGTGGAAGCATCTCTCGGCGAAGAAAAGCCCGGGTTCGCGCGCGGGCATTTGGACGCGGTTCCCATCGTCTCCCCTCGGCGCATCACGCCACATTGCCCCTACTTTCAGCGCTGTGGCGGATGCCACTATCAACACACTGATTACGAGCATCAACTGGAGATCAAGGCCGCCATCCTGAAGGAAAATTTGCGGCGCATTGCCAAGCTGGCATTGGACAAAGAGCTGCACATCCATCCTTCGCCGCCGTGGAACTATCGCAACCGCTCCCGGTTCAAGGTCCAGACCGCGCCCGACTTCGCGCTGGGATATTACAAGTTCAATTCTCACGAGTTGCTGCCGGTGGAACAGTGCCCGATCAGCTCGCCCTTGATCAACCGCGCGCTGACTGCGCTGTGGCAATTGGGACGCGCGGGCAAAGTGCCATCCCGGATTCAGGAGATCGAATTCTTCGCCAATAGCGACGACACGCAACTGCTGTCGGAAGTTTATTGTGCGCCCGATGCCGGCGCCCCTGCGGAGCCCTTCGCCGCGGAGTTGAGGACAGCTCTGCCCGAGGTCTGCGGCGTCGTTTTCTTCGCGGCCCGCGCCGGGAAGGCCGACACTCAGGGCGATGCGAAGCAAATCGCCGGCAGTGGCGCCAGCAACCTCATCTATGCCACCAGGCTTGCTTCCTACCGGGTCAGCGCGGGCGCGTTTTTCCAGACCAACCGTTATCTGACGGACGAGCTTGTAGATGTTGTTGTTCGGGGGCTGGACGCCGGCGCTTCTGGAACCGTGCTTGACCTCTATGCCGGGGTGGGGCTTTTCGCTTCCGTCCTGAATCGGGAATTTGAACGCGTCATTGCGGTTGAGTCGTCACCGACTTCTCATGCCGATCTGCTATACAATTCGCCCGCTAACGTGAAGGCGGTTCGCGCCACCACGGAGCAGTATCTGGAAAATGCGGCGGGCAAGCTGCGCCCTGATTGGGTGGTCGTGGATCCACCACGCGGTGGGTTGGGCGAGAGAGTGATCAAGGGGCTGGTGAAGTTGGGAGCGCCTCGCATCACCTGCGTTTCGTGCGATCCGGCAACCTTCTCGCGTGATCTGGCTGGCTTGCTCCAATCCGGATACCGCGTGGCCCAGGCGCACCTGGTGGATTTATTTCCTCAGACCTACCATCTGGAGAGCGTGTTTCATCTCGTCCGCTAACACCACCGCCTCGCCGCATTGAATCTGGTTTTGTGAATCCTCCAGTCCACTCGCGCCCAGGTCTCTCTTCGACTCGAGGTGGACGGCAGCCATTGCTCTGGGCCGCCCTCGCTTTTGCCGCCGGCATTGCCACTGGTGTTCACGCCTGGAGGCCGCCACTCTGGTGGGTGGTCGCATGGGCGGTCTTCACCTGGTCGGGTGTGTACTGGTTCCGGCGGCGGGGCCAGACAGCTTTGGTTGTGGGACTGGGAGCGGTGTTTCTTCTGGGAGCGCTCATGGTCCAAGTCCGGGGCCCGGAAGAAGCGGGAAATGCCGGCGTGCTTCGATTTGCCGACGGCACAGAGCTCATGGTCACTGCTCATGTCACTAAGGAGGGCCCTCCGCAGGAAGATGGCCCCGGCAGCATCCGGCAGAGAATCGAGGTCGAAACCGAACAGATCGTAAGGAAGGGCGAGAACTTCGCGGTCAATTCCGGCCTGCGCATCAACGTCTACGAGCAACCAGCGAAGCGGACGGGCAAGTCGGATCTGGACGTAGTGGCCACCCACACGTTCCGCTATGGAGAACGCTGCGGTTTCCCGCCAAAATCTTTCCGCCGCGCAACTACCGCGACCCGGGCGCCTTCGACTACCGGGGTTATCTGGCGGAGAACGGAATCGTCGCGCTGGCCTCAGCCAAGGCGGCAAACGTCGAGGTCCTCC
>JBOGLD010000035.1:0-9765 GCA_050745885.1 Terriglobales bacterium | reverse complement strand
CGTGATTATCGTCCTGCTGGCGCGCTGGGTGCTGCGGGCGCTGCGTGCCCTTTTCCGGGGCGCGGAAGAGGGGCTGGCCGGAAACCAGCCGGCGGCTTGATGATCTGAAAGGGCCACGGCCAGCGAAAGTCACACGCTGGTGGTCCCACCAAATCCCGTCTGCGAGTCCGTTCTATACCTTCTGTTTGATAAAATCAGACCAGCATGATGTCGGACTTGGCATTTACGGACGTCCTTACCGCGATCGAGGAAATCCGCGCCGGGCGGATGGTGGTGGTAGTGGACGATGAAGACCG
Organism: Terriglobales bacterium; assembly: GCA_050745885.1. GTDB lineage: Bacteria > Acidobacteriota > Terriglobia > Terriglobales > Acidobacteriaceae > JAIQFF01. The sequence goes on along the minus strand of JBOGLD010000035.1, from coordinate 9,469 downwards.
GGAGAACGAAGGCGACCTGACCCTGGCCGCCGAGAAAGTTACCCCGGAAGCCATTAATTTCATGGCCAAATATGGCCGCGGACTGGTTTGCCTGGCCATGACCGAGGAGCGGCTTGACCATTTGCGCATCGGTCCGATGACGGCGGAAAACACTTCGAATTATGGAACGGCTTTCTGTGAAGCGATTGATGCCCGCGAAGGCGTGACCACTGGAATCTCGGCCTACGACCGGGCCCGCACCATCAAAGTGGCGGTCGATCCTGCTACCCGTCCCAGCGACCTGGCGCGGCCCGGCCACATATTTCCGCTGCGGGCGCGCAAGGGAGGGGTGCTGGTGCGGGCCGGACAGACCGAAGCCTCGGTCGACCTGGCGCGGATGGCGGGGCTGGTGCCCGCCGGCATCATCTGCGAAATCATGCGTGACGACGGGACCATGGCCCGGGTCCCCGATCTCATCGAATTCAGCAAATCTCATGGCCTGAAGATGCTGACCGTGGCGGAGCTGATCCGCTACCGCATGCAGCACGAGCGCCACGTGCACCGCGTAGGTGAGGCCCTGATCGACACCCGCCACGGGGAGTTCCGCCTGATCGCTTACGAAAGCGAAGTCGACGGCGGAGAGTCTCATATGGCGTTGGTGCGCGGCGACATTGAGAACGGTGACGATCCAGTGCTGGTGCGGATGCACTCGCACTGCCTGATGGGCGACGTTTTTGGGTCGACCGGCTGCGATTGCCATGCCACCATCGAGGGGTCGATGCAGAGGATTGCCCGGGAAGGCCGGGGCGCGCTTATCTATCTGCACCAGACTTCCAAGGGCTTTTCGGTGGAAAAACTGGCGGAACGGACCGCGCTCACGTTTCATCGGGAAAAGCGTTTGCCCACGCTGCCGGAGAGTGAACGCAGGACCCAGCGCGAAATTGGCATTGGAGCGCAGATCCTGTCCGACCTGAATTTGCGGCACATTCGGCTGCTCACCAATCATCCCCGCAAGGTGGCGGGTCTGGAAGGATTCGGAATCGAGATTGTGGAACAGATTCCGGTGGCGCTGGAGCAGGTCCGCAGCAGGTAGCTCGTCTGTGGTCTTCTGCAATGAGAAGTCCTCCTCCTACTACGACATTCACATGGGTAGCCATGCTTCGTGGCATTAATGTGGGCGGGCACAAGATCGTTAAAATGGACCTGCTCAGGAAGGCTTTCGAGGCGATGGGGTTTGCCGATGTTGCCACGTATATTCAGAGTGGGAGCGTGGTTTTCAAAACGCCCGCGAAGGCGGGTGCGAACCTATCCAAGCAAATACAACTGATGTTGCTTCGAAAATTTGGTATGGCGGTATCGGTGATCGTGCGAACCTCCGAAGAAATCGGCGATGTGGCCGACAATAATCCATTTCTGAAGGAAGCGGGCATCGACGCGAGCAAGCTGCACGTTTGCTTTCTTTCGAGCACGCCACAAAACGCCGCGGTGAAAGGGCTGGATACCATTGCGGCGGGCGCGGACCGGTTCAACTGGCGTGGCCGCGAAATCTATATCTATTGTCCAAATGGTTTCGGAGGAACAAAACTCTCGATCAATGCCTTTGAGAAAGTGCTTTCGGTACGGGCCACTACGCGTAACTGGAAGACGGTAAACAAGCTCTGGGAGATGACACAGTAGCGGGTTGTCTGAAGCCCAGGCGCGAAATAATCGGCTCCCGAGGCAGATTACGGCTAGGCGTGAGCGTTAACTTCCTTGCGCAAATCCACCCAGATGTTCCGGTCCATAGCGAGGAACAATTTGACCACTTCGGGGTCGAATTGGCGGCCGGCCCAGAGACGAATTTCGTCCATCGCGGCAGCCAGAGATTGCGCTGGACGGTAGGGCCGGTCCGAAGTAATCGCGTCCAAGGTATTCGCTACTGCCACAAGCCTCGCCCCGAGAGGGATTTCCTCGCCCTGCAGGCCTCGCGGGTATCCGCTGCCGTCATAGTGTTCGTGATGGCTGATGACAATCTCCGCAGGTTCCGCGACGAACGGAATGTTCATCAACATTTCGTATCCACGGGAGCAGTGCTGGCGCATGAGAACCGTTTCGCCTGGGGTCAAGCTGCCCGGTTTGAGAAGAATTACGTCAGGAACCGCCATCTTACCGATGTCGTGCAAAAACGCTCCACGGGCGATCACTGCAATCCGGTCCACGCTCAGTCCCATTGCCCTTGCCATAGCGATGGCGAAAGCGGTGACTCGCTGGGAGTGCCTCTCTGTTTCCGTGTCTTTCATCGCGAGGGCGGCGCCCAGGCCCTCCAGCGTGATGTCGTGGGAACGAGTCAAATCGACGATTGCCTTCTTCAACTGCCCGGTGCGGGCCGCAGCCAGGGATTCCAGGTTGGCCTGGTAGGAACGATTTTCCAGCGTCAGGCGACGATGCTCCAGTGCACGGCGAACCAGCGCCAGCAAGGTCTCCTGCCTGAAGGGAGTTTGCAGGTAGTCGTAAGCGCCTTTCGCAATCGCCGCCAAGAACACGGGAATATCCTGACCTCCGCTCTCAATGACAAATGTCATGTCGGGGAATTTTTGGCGAGTGCGCTCGAGCAAGCCCATCCCGCCCAGATTGGGCATCGTCAGGTTAGACAGCAAAAGATCAAATTCTTCGCCGGAATCGAGCACCGCCAAAGCTTCGACTCCGTCTGCGGCGGTTACGCACTGATAGCCAGCCGAGGTCAGCGTGGAGGCAATATAGTCACGTATCGCGTCTTGATCATTGACCACTAGAATCCGGGCTGTTTTTTTAGAATCGGACATAGGAGCTTGCCCTTCATACTGCCCGCTTCCATGTCCGGAGCGATCATCAATTGATTCATCCGGCGTGGATTCGCAGTCCACGCTAAGGATGCACCCTGTGGAGCGGCAAGTTACTTCGGTAACCCTTCGCGGGGGTTTGATAAAGGCTTCTCAGCGGGTGAAGACGGAATGATTCGTGGCCGGTAACGGCGCGACTGACCTCGTGCCCGTGCCAGATCAGCAGGGCTTGCGGATCACGATGTCGCTGTCGTTGATAAAGAACTGGACCGAGCACTGGTCGGAGCCACAGATCACCGGTAACAGGCCTGCGAGCTGTTTGCGCGTGATCAGACCCAGAGTGCCGCAATCGGGGCAAGAGAGGACGGCCCAGTAGGGATCTTCCTTCTCGCCCACGTGGCCGGCGTTCTCGAGCACGAAGATCGTGCCCGGTTGCATCTGCTCCGGAATCCACTCATTCAGGACGTTCAGTTCTCCAACCATCTGCCCTCCCCAGGAGCCAAACTTTCCTGCTATGAAACTCTTCTGCCTGCCGATCGCAGAGGCGCGCCGGCGCTAGCTTTTTTTTCGGCGTTGCGGATTACGGCGCGAACCTGTCGCACGGTATCGCTAAGACAAATCGTCAGCATGGGCTGACGGGAATTCTTGAGGATGTCCACAATTTGCCGGGTGGATGTTTCCAGATATAGGGTGCGGCCGTCGGTGAGCAGATGGTAATCCGACGAGCCAGTAACGGTTTCCGCCAGGCGCTTGCTGAACTCCCGCTGCAGAAAGCGCATTACCTTGCGGACCCGCTGCAGGGAGAAGCCGCGCCGGCGCAACTCGCAGATGACCGCCACCTCGGCCAGGTCTTCGGTCGAATACACCCGGCGATGACCTTCTCGGGCCGGAACCACGATGCGGCGTTCGTCCCACCACTGCAACTGCCGGAGCGAGATACCGGTCAGAACCACGACTTCGCGGGATGTGAAGCGCGTCTGCATTCCGGACACAGAAATGTTTCAAACATTTGGAATAAAAAATGTTTGACACATTCTAGGCATGAAGCGACGGCTGTCAATGGGAGATTTCAGGAATCAGGTGACTAGATGAGTTCCCTGCTTGCTCCGTCAGGCGGGGCGCGATAACCGTCCGCCGCCCACAAAGTGGACGATTTCCAGGTGATCGCCTTCGGCCAGGTTGGTTTCCGCCCACTCGGCCCGGGGGACGATGTTGCGGTTTAGTTCCACGGCTACGCGGTCCTGCTTCATGCCGAGCTGTTCGACCAGCTGCGCCAGGGTGATCGGGGCGAAGCTTTGCTCCTGCCCGTTGATGACGATCTTCATTGGATTGATTTTCGCAACTAACCGGCCGGGGATCAAGCAGCAGAAAGCCCGCTGGCGGCTAGGCTTCCACTTTTCTTAGCTGAAATTTGCGGGTGGCGGTGCGACCGGAATAGCTGGCCTGCACCAGAACCGAGGAATCGGGCAGAGAGGATTCATCGACTTCGATCTTCATCTCGGTGTCGCCAGAAGGATCGGTGACCACCTGGGCGTAGAAAGGAGCGGCATCGGGACGGGCGAAACGGACCGTCAAGCGCGCGCCGGGAACACCGGAGCCGCTTTCCGTGACTCGCAACCGCATGGTGAGATTACGGTCCGAGTGGACGGAGTTGGAGTTGAGCCACTGCACATCGAGCTCTTTGACCGCAGCCAGGCTTTCCGGGGTCTCCCGCTTATCCAGGATCTCGTCCAGCTTGCCATCACGAATCGAGTCGAGAACCAGCCGGTGCTGGTCGCGCAAGCCGTGCTCTTTCTGCTGGTCGGTGAAGCCGCCGGCCAGTTTGTCCCCGTAAGGCGTGGCCCGCTTCCCGATGCAGCGGCCGCGCACGAACACCTGGGTCTGCAGCAGAAGCTCGCTTTCGCGGGCCTCGCTCTGCACGTGGTAGATGGTGTCGCCCTGCTTGATGTCGGTGTTGAAGCCGAAGATCATGCGCTTTTCTTTGCCATCGCGAAAGAGATCATGCCGATCGATTAAAAAGTTTTAACCGAGCTTTAACAAAGGACGCCTGTCGCTTGACACGCCCAGTATCGAAATCTAATCTAGAATGTTTAAGCAATGCTTGGCGCGAATTATATATAGCTCTCTCATGCCCGACAATTACTTCGCCCGCTACCTGCCATTACTGATTCACTTCCTGGTCGCGGGCGCCCTCGCGGGCACGATTGTTCTGCTTTCCTGGCTGATCGGGTATCGCCGGCCTACCCGGGCCAAAATGTCTCCCTATGAGTGTGGCATGAGTCCTGTGGGGGACGCCAGAGAGCGTTTTTCGGTTAAATTCTACCTGGTGGGGATGCTGTTTATTCTGTTCGACATCGAGGCCGTGTTTCTTTATCCCTGGGCCGTGGTGCTGCGCGATCTTAAGATGTTTGGTTTCTGGGAGATGCTGGTTTACATCGGCATCATGCTGGTGGGCTTTTTCTACGTCTGGAAGAAAGGCGCTCTGGACTGGGGCAAGCCCTCGGCCCGGCGAGGCGAAGTCTGATGCCGTTCCCACCCGCCGTCACCGATCTGGAGCAACTGAAGAACCATCCGGCCATTGCCAAGTTGATGGCCTGGAATCCCGCCGCGGTCGAGGGCGCGAAGTTCGATCGCGACGAGACCAGCATCTACGTGGAGCGATCTTGCATTCGCGATGCTGGCATCCTGCTTCGTGACGATGGCGATTGTCCGTTTAATTATCTCGCGGACGTAACCTGCGTGGACTGGTTTCCGTCCGAACCGCGCTTCGAAGTGGTTTACCACCTGCTCTCCCTGGCCAGGAAAGAGCGGGTGCGGCTGAAAGTGCGGCTGGACGGCAACAGCCCGGCGCTCGATTCCGTCACGCCGGTTTGGCTGGCCGCCAACTATTTCGAGCGCGAAGTGTTCGATCTGTTCGGGGTACGGTTCGCGGGGCATCCCTACCTGCGGCGTTTGCTGATGCCGGAAGATTGGGAAGGGTATCCCCTGCGCAAGGATTACCCGGTGGAGGGCTACCGCTAGATTTCGTCATGGCTCATCTTTCCCCCACGCCAGTTCTCGAACCCGGTCAGGACCGCACCATGGTCCTGAACATGGGGCCGCATCATCCGTCGACCCACGGCGTGTTGCGGCTGCTGCTCGAGATCGACGGCGAAAATGTAGTGCGCATCATGCCCGACATCGGGTATCTGCACACCGGAATCGAGAAAACCTGCGAAGCCAAGTTTTATCAGCAGGTGGTGCCGCTGACCGACCGCATCGACTATCTTTGCCCCCTGACCAACAATCTCTGTTACGTGCTGGCAGTGGAAAAGCTGCTGGGCCTCGAGATTCCGCCCAAAGCGCAATGGATGCGGGTAATGCTGAATGAGCTGACGCGCATCAATTCGCATCTGGTGTGGCTGGGGACGCACGCCCTCGATATCGGGGCGATGACCGTGTTTCTCTACTGCTTCCGGGAGCGGGAAGACATCCTGCGCCTGTTCGAAATGGTCAGCGGACAGCGCATGATGACTTCGTATTTCCGCATTGGCGGGCTGGCGCTCGAGCCTCCGCTGGGATTTTTCGAACGGGTGCAGGATTTTGCCACGCGCTTTCCGGCCAAGGTCGATGAATACGAGAATCTGCTGACCGGAAATCCCATCTGGGGGATGCGCACCAAAGGCGTGGCACGGATCACAGCGGAAGACGCCATCGCCCTGGGCGCCAGTGGGCCGACGCTGCGCGGCAGTGGAGTCGATTTCGACTTGCGGCGCGACATGCCCTATTCCGGCTACGAGAACTTCAAGTTCAAGGTGCCGGTTTTGCAGGATGGCGACGTATTTGCCCGCTACGCGTGCCGGGTTGCGGAGATGCGGGAATCGATCGCAATGGTGCAGCAGGCGCTGGACGGCATGCCCGACGGTCCGATCAAAGCTGTCGCTCCGAAAGTGATCCTGCCCGACCGGGAGATGATGAAGACCCAGATGGAAGCGCTCATCTATCACTTTAAGATTATTACGGAAGGCTTTGCGGTGCCGGCGGGTGAGGTCTATCAGGCGGTGGAGTCGCCGCGCGGCGAAATGGGGTATTACGTGGTCAGCGACGGGACGGCAAAGCCTTATCGTGTCCACATGCGTGCGGCTTGCTTAGCCAATTTGCAGACGCTGCCCAGCATGTGCGAGGGCCGGTTGCTGGCTGATGTGGTGGCGGCGATTGGCAGTATTGATATCGTCTTGGGTGAGATTGATCGGTAGGAAAGATCGACGCGAGGGCTTAAACCACAGAGGACACCAAGGTACACGAAGGAAATCTTGGCTTTTACTTAGTGGTGATCGTGTCCCTCGTGGTTAAAGATTTTGGCATGAAGTTTTCCGAACAATTCGAGCGGCGCTTCGCGGAGATGCTGACGCACTATCCCACGAAGAGGTCTGTGCTCGTCCCGACGCTGCTTTACGCACAGGACGAAGCGGGCTACATGTCGGACGAGGTGATTGAGGAAATCGCCGCCCGGCTCGAGTTGACCGTCCTCGACGTGCGCAACGTGATCAGCTACTACTCTATGCTGACCACCAAGCCGCGGGGCAAATACAACGTGCAGGTTTGCACCAACATTGCCTGCATGCTGCGCGGCGGCGAAGAACTGCTGGAACACTGCGAGAAAAAGCTGGGCATCGGACACAAGGGGACCACGCCGGACGGTCTGTTCTCCCTGGAAGAAGTCGAATGCATTGGCGCCTGTAGCTGGGCGCCGGCCGCGCAGGTGAATTACGACTTTCATGAGAACCTGACGGTGGAGAAGATGGACAGGGTGCTGGAAACATACGCGAAGAAAAATTGAGTGATTGGGGCTTTAACGCGCATTGAGTTCAAATTGCCCAATTACTAGATTACAAGCTTACCGAATTCATCATGGCTGATCTGGTTTCCCATCCCGACGAAGTAAGGATCGTCTCCAAACGCTTCGGCATGGGTGCGACCAATCTGGACCGCTACCTGGAACTGGATGGCTACAAGGCGGTACAGAAAGCCCTGGGTATGGGGCCAGACGCCATCGTCAACGAGGTCAAGACTTCAGGGCTGCGCGGGCGTGGGGGCGCGGGGTTCAGCACCGGATTGAAGTGGTCCTTCGTGCCCAAGCAGGCGCCGAAGCCGAAATACGTTTTATGCAATGGCGACGAAAGCGAGCCGGGGACCTGCAAGGACCGGCTGATTTTCGAGCATGATCCGCATGCCGTGATTGAAGGCGTGGTGATTGCCGGGCTGGCGGTGGGCTCGCATACGGGTTACATCTATATTCGCGGCGAGTACCGGTATCTTCTCGACATCATGCAGAAGGCCATTGCCGACGCCTACGCCCGCGGATTTCTGGGCAAAAACATTTTCGGCAGCGGCTATGACTTCGACGTCTACTGGCACGGGGGCGCTGGCGCTTACGAGGTCGGAGAAGAGTCAGCGCTCATGGAATCGCTTGAAGGCAAGCGCGGCATTCCGCGTATTCGTCCTCCCTTCCCTGCCGTGGTGGGGCTTTGGGGCGGGCCGACCGTAATCAACAATGCCGAAACCCTGGCCAGCGTGCCGCACATTATTCTGGGCGGTGCGGAGTGGTATGCCAAGCTGGGGCCGCCGAAAAATGGCGGAACCCGGTTGTTTTGTCTCAGCGGTCACCTCAAGCGGCCCGGAGTTTACGAACTGCCCATGGGGTACAACCTCAGAAAGATGATTTACGAAGTAGGCGGAGGGATCCCCAACGGGCGCGCGCTCAAGGCTGTAGTTCCAGGGGGATCGAGCACGCCGGTGTTGAAGTCCGATGAAATCGATATCGCGATGGATTTCGACAGCGTGGCCAAAACCGGCTCCATGCTGGGATCGGGCGGCGTGGTGGTGCTCGATGACACCACCTGCATGGTCAAGTTCGCCTTGCGGACCATGAAGTTCTATCAACACGAGAGTTGCGGCTGGTGCATTCCCTGCCGTGAAGGCACCGATTGGCTAAAGAAGACGCTGATTCGTTTTCACTCGGGCGGCGGCGTAGCAAAAGATATCGACAACATGTACTACCTTTCGGAAAACATGCTGGGCCGGACCTTCTGCCCGCTGGGGGACGCCGCGGCCATGCCGACTATGGCGTTCATCAAGAAGTTCCGGAAAGAGTTTGAAGATCATTTGGACGGCAAACCGTGTCCTTTCGAGAAGGCGGCGGAGCCGGTTTTAGCGTAGCGCCTGGCCGTTGGTCCTTGGCCATTGGTCGTTGGCCGATACCACCGGGACGCACGGTTTTGCCAACGACCAAGGACCACGGACCAACGACGAATTTATGGCTGATGTGAATCTTACTGTCGACGGCAAAAAAGTCACGGCTCCGGCTGGGACTTTGCTGATTGAAGCTTGCAAGAGCGCCGGCATTGAAGTGCCTTCGTTTTGCTACTACCCGAATCTTTCGCTGCAGGGCGCCTGCCGCATGTGTCTCGTAAAAGTCGAGAAGATGCCCAAGCTGCAGACCGCCTGCACCACGGTCATCGGCGAGGGCATGATTGTCACCACCAACAGCGATGAAGTGCATCAGGCGCGCAAGGGCATGGTGGAGTTGCTGCTGGGCAATCATCCTCTGGATTGTCCGGTGTGCGATGCCGGGGGCGAGTGCGAACTGCAGGACATGACATTTTCCTATGGCGCGGCGGAATCGAAGTACATGGAGCCCAAGAACCACAAGG
>JBOGLD010000034.1:0-11809 GCA_050745885.1 Terriglobales bacterium | reverse complement strand
TTACTGCGATATGGGGATACCGAGCCTGCTGCGCAAGATCTTCATGGTAGACCTGCTTAAGGGCCTGAAGGTCACCTTCCTTTATCAGGACCCGAAGGAGATTTATACCGAGCAGTATCCCCTGCAGCGGCCGCAGGTGGCGGAACGCTACCGCGGAGCGCCGCGGCTGAATGTGAATCCCGATACTGACGAGACCATGTGTATCGCCTGCGATTTGTGCGCGCTGGCGTGTCCGGAAAATCTGATTGTGGTCTCGAGCGAGCGCAATGAGAAAACCCGCCGCAAGGAACTGACCAACTTTACCTACGACTTGAGCCGTTGCATGTTCTGCGGTCTGTGCGAGGACGCCTGTCCTACCGATGCGCTGGAGCTGACTCAGGATTTCGAGCTGGCCAGCTACACCCGCGAAGGGGCCATCTGGAACCGCGAGATGCTGGAGAAGGGGCCGCAGCCGACGCAGTATAAGAGATAGTCGTTGGTCGTTGGTCATTGGTCGTTGGCCAAAACCTTTTCCTAATACCCTCCCTTAAACCTCGGTGCGGAAATCCGTCGATTTTGCCAACGACCAACGACCAATGGCCAAGGACCAATGGCCAAGGACCAACGACCAACGGCTAAGTTTTTGGCTGCTGCTGGGTCATGCAGTGCATGGCGCCGAAGCCCCAGATCAAATCGCCCGAGTAGATGCCAACGATCTCGCGGTCGGGAAACAGGCCGGCCAGGATGTCCAGCGCCACCCGGTCGTTGGGATCGTTGAAGACCGGGACCAGCACGATGCCGTTGGCGATGTAAAAGTTGGCGTAACTGGCGGGGAGGCGGCGGTTCTCGAAAACTACCGGACCGGGCATGGGGAGTTCAATGACGGCGAGGGGCTTGCCATCCTGATCGGTGGCGGCGCGCAGGCGGCGGATGTTCTCTCGCAGCGGCTCGTAGTTGGGGTCGTCAGGGTCGGACTCGATGGCGGTGACGACCGTGCCGGGGGAGACGAAGCGGGTGATGTCGTCTATGTGGCCGTGAGTGTCGTCGCCGGCGATGCCGGAGTGCAGCCAGATCACGTTGCTTATCCCCAGAAAATCTGAAAACAAGTTTTCGTAGTCCGCGCGGGACATTGCTGGATTGCGTTGCTGCGTCTTGCTCAATAGGCACTCTTCGGTGGTGAGCAGGGTACCGCGTCCGTTGACCTCAAAGGAGCCGCCTTCGAGGACAACACGGGATTTTCCGTGGAGCGGGCGGATTTCCCCGGCGTGGGCGGCTTTGGCCATGCGGCTGCCAATCTTTTCATCGTGCTGATAGTTGGGGTATTTGGCCCAGGCGTTGAAGCGCCATTTGATGGCGAACACAAGGTCCCTCGACTGTGCGGGATCGTTCGCTTGCGAACGATCCCGCTTCGCTCGGGATGACAGATCGGAGGCGGGTGTTGCGATAACGAAGGTGCAGCCGGAGTCGCGAGTCCAGACGCGGTTGGTGGGCCAGCGGTGAAAACGAACGTTTTTGCTGAGCGCGTTCGCTTTGCTCAGGACCTTGCGAGCATGCTTTTCCGACGCCCCGCTATTGACGATCAAGTCGATGGGTTCGTGCCGGCCCAGATGGCGAATGATTTCGGCGTAGACCCAGGGGATGGGCTCGAATTTTCCCGGCCAGTCGCCGTGGTAGTGGGGCCAGGCCAGCCAGGTGGAAGCGTGAAGCTCCCATTCGGCGGGCATGCGGTAGCGAAATGTCGGCGGCGAGGGTGTCGCTACGTGGTTCTTGCCGGGAGTCAATCGATCAGCCTGTTGGTGATTTGGGCGTAACTGTCGATGCGGCGGTCGCGCAGGAACGGCCAGTTGCGGCGCACGTCTTCCAGGACGCAGAGGTCGACCTCTCCGATCAGAACTTCTTCCTGGTCGTGCGAAGCTTCGGCGATGACGCGCCCGAAAGGGTCACAGAGAAAAGAGCCTCCCCAGAATTCCAGGCCATCTCCGGAAACGGCGTTGCCGCGGACATCTCCGGTTTCGTGTCCAACCCGATTTACGACCGCCACGTACACGCCGTTGGCGATGGCGTGGGCGCGCTGAATGGTGCGCCAGGCGTCGTGTTGAGATTGTCCGAATTCGGTTTTCTCCGAAGGGTGCCAGCCGATGGCAGTGGGATAGAAAAGCACCTGTGCGCCTTGCAATGCCGTGAGCCGCGCACCCTCGGGATACCACTGGTCCCAGCACACCAGAGTGCCGACTCGGCCAACGGCGGTGTCGAAGGCGCGGTAACCGAGATCTCCTGGAGTGAAGTAATATTTTTCGTAATACAGGGGATCGTCGGGGATGTGCATCTTGCGATAGAGCCCGAGCAGGGTGCCGTCGGCGTCGAACATGACGGCGGTGTTGTGATAGACGCCGGGAGCGCGCTTCTCGAACAACGAGGCGATGAGGACAATGCGAAGCTGTTTCGCCAGCTCTGCCAGGCGGGTTGTAACCGGTCCGGGAATGGGCTGGGCAAGATCGAAGAGGGTGGAATCCTGGCGCTGGCAGAAATACTGGGTCTGAAAAAGCTCGGGCAGGCAGACGATTTGCGCGCCCCGCGCGGACGCCTGATGGACTTTGTCGATGGCGCGTTGAAAATTCTTGTCGGGATCGGACGTGGTTGACATTTGAATCAGTCCGACATTGAATTTCTGCGGCAGCAAAGTGGCGGCCTCCTGAAAGAGAAATAGAATAACAGTTCCTGGTTTTCAGTTCCCGGTTCTCAGTTCCCGGTTCTCAGTTCTTGAGTCTCAGTTGTTGTGGCAATAGTTTGTGCAGTTCTAGTAGAGTAGGGCAGCACAACTTGGGGGTGTAATTTTGAAACAAGGCAACCATGACGGCGCGGGAATGGAGCGCCACTTGCACGATCCGATTGAGGACCGGCTGACTCCGCTGGAGCCGCTCGACCTCAGCCGGGTACAGTCGATTGACGACCTGGTGCGGGCGATGTCCAAGACCGCATTCGCCGGGCGGCAACTAGGGGAGGCCGCCGACGTGCTGGAAGCCATGGCCCGCGACAGGGACTGTTTTGTGGTGATGACCCTGGCGGGGGCGATGACTGTGGCCAAGCAGGGATTGGTGATCACGGAATTGATCGATCGCGGCATTGTAAATGCGATCGTCTCGACCGGGGCGCTGATGGCCCACGGGTTGGTGGAAGCCACCGGGCACGCCCACTTCCGTTACAACCCCGAGGTTTCCGACGAGGAGCTCTACCAGCAGGGTTACAACCGGGTCTACGACACGCTGGAGCCGGAACAGAATCTGGATGACGTGGAGCGGGTAGTGTTCGAAGTGCTGGAGGGATGGGATCCTAGCGAGATGCTTTGCTCCTACAAGCTCAATCATGCCGTCGGACAATACCTGGCCAAGAATGCCAAGGGACAGCGGGGGATTCTGAAGTCGGCCTTCGAGAAGGGAGTGCCGGTTTTCGTACCGGCCTTTACCGATTCCGAACTTGGGCTGGACGTGGCCCTTTCCAATCGCATGCGGGAGGCGGCGGGGCGTCACAAGCTGCGCTTTGATCCGTTCGAGGACCTGGAGCACTTCGCGTCCACCCTGTTGCGGCAAAAACGGCTGGGCATTTTTACCATCGGTGGGGGAGTGCCGCGGAACTGGTCGCAACAGTTTGGGCCGTTTATTGAGCTGCGACACCGCCGCATGGGGGAAAATGTTCCCCTGAAGCGCTATCACTATGGACTGCGAATTTGCCCCGAGCCCGTTTATTGGGGTGGCCTGTCAGGCAGTCCCTATAGCGAGGCGATTTCCTGGGGAAAGTTTGTGCCGCCCGCCGAGGGCGGAAAGTTTGGTGAGGTGTTCCTGGATGCGACCGTAGGCTTGCCCCTGATCGTGGCGGCAGTACTGGAGCGGCTGGAGAAAGACGCGGGCAATCACAAAGTGAAGAAAGAAAAAACGCTGGCACGGAAGTAGATTAAAAGAGTGTGCTACGGACCGCAAAGGCCCATTCGCTTCGGCGATGGGCCTTTCCTTTTTTAGTCGAAGATCAGGACCGCCGACGCAATGACGGTTGTCCAGAGGCCGCGCTTGTCGCCTACGGCGGACTGGGTGACGTTGGCGGTGCGGACGATCTTGTTGGAGATGCGATAGATCTCTTTCTTCTCGTCCCAGGAACGGTCGGGGTCGAATTCAACGTTAAGAGTGGTGGCCAACATCTCAGCGGCCAGTTCTTCGGCATAGTCGCCGGCCGCGTCTTCGGTCTCGCCGAAGGAGTGGTGCTCGCTGAGGTAGCCGTAGGTATTGCGGTCGGCCGGAATGGCGACGCCGATGCTGGAGGCGAGCAAGCGGTGGGGTTCGTGGGTGGAGTTCTCGGCCACAACCGCAAAAACTACTTCGCCCGGGCTCAGGTACTTCAGTCCCTGAGAGCGCGGCACCAGCTTGCATTGTGGCGGAAAAATCGAGGAGACTCGAACCAGATTCTGGGCGGCGATGCCGGCGTCCCGCAACGCCAGCTCAAACGAAGTGAGACGTTCGCGATGTTTCCCGACCCCCTTGGTGAAGAAAATGCGTTTGGGGACCATGTCTTTGGACAATTCGACTTTCCTCCGGAGGCGCTTTAGGTAAATTCGCTAAAACATAACATAGGGAGTTGCGGAGACAAATGAAAATCCAGGTAATTTAGGAAAAAGGCGCCCCCACGTGCCCAGGTGAACACTTCAGGCGGAGCAAGGCTGGCGGCCTACTTAGCTGCCGCGACGGAAAGCACGGTAATGGTATCGCCATCGGCCTGGCCGGTGACTTTGGCCTGCTTGTCGGCCAGCTTGTCGAGCTGATCAAGGGCGGTCTTGTCGCTGGTGTCCAGTGTGTACACCTTGTCTCCTACAACCAGCGCGTACTTTGAACCCTTCGCTATGCAGGCACGGGTGCATTCGGCGGCGTTGCCAGCCATCATGTGGTTGGCGCCACACATGGCATCGCTTACCTTGCCGGTAAAGGCCTGGGGCTTGTTGGCTGCCAGGGCGCCGGGCAAAAGCAGGGCCGCGCCTAAAAATGCGGTTGCGAGGGCAACGACCAGTCTCGAGGGAGTCGAACTCATCAAAATGTTTCTCCTTGTGTCGGTTTCACAACTGACCTGCAATTAGATGCCGCGAAAGAAGACGAGGCTCCACTGTACCCGGAAATAATACCGAAACGGAAGAGGGCCTTGGCACTCACCGTATGGGCTCGAAGTGCAACGAGACGTCCACCACCTTTTCCGGTTCTTCAGGAGATTCGCGGACGGTGATTTTCCATAGGTCCGAGGGGAAGAGGTCGCGGATGGAGTCCACGAACTGCTGGGGATACCTGGAATCGTAGATCTGGCCCGGGAGCAGCTTCCAATCGCCTGCCATGCGGTCGGTGGCTTTACTGTCCAAGCCGCGAATTTCGAGGTCGCCCATCTTGTAGATGCTGCCCTCCTGAAACTGGAACACGTAATTGACGGTGGAGTCGGCATCGTCCATTTGAGCAGTTGGGCGGATCTGGACTTCCATGTAGCCGCGGGTCGCGTAAAGCTTTTTCAGGCCTTCGACATCCTGGTCGGCTTGCACGGCGTTGGCCGGTTGACCGGGCTGGAGGTGAATAAGCTCACGCAGCTTTTCGACCGGAAACACGTTCTTATTGCCGGAAAGCTGGATGGTGCCGAGTTTGTACTGACGGCCGGGAGTGACGGGAAAGGTGACGTCCACCAAGGTATCGTCGGGCGTCTCCTCCGCGACCTTGGGCTGAGGTTCGCCAAAGGCGGCCTTGAGGTAGCCGCGCGCCAGAAATACGGGGAGCAGGTTCTTTGCCGCCTGAAGGTCCAGCTGGCTGCGTGAGTAATCCTGACCAGACAGGTTGCGGGCGGCCGCCTCAAGCAGAGACAGATCGTCCGGGTTGGCGCCCGTAAAAGCGATCTTGCGAACAATTATGGGCTGACCGGCAACGCTGAAGTCAAAAGCCTCGACCGGACCGTCTTCCGGACCGGCACGCAGATAGTCGACGCGACCGCGCACGTTGTGCTCGATGGCGAGCGCCTGCAAGGCTTCCAAAATCTCGTCGGCCAGGTCTCCGTTGAGCGGGAGTTGGCCCTGGAATAGAGGCACGCGAGTGCGCAGTTGCTGGAACAGTTCCTGATCGGAAAGCCAGACGAAGTTCTCAAAGTGGGCAGGCACGAAGGGATTGCTGTCGGTGACTTGCAAGTCGAGTTTGGTGCCTTCGGCATTGAATTGGAACGTGTAGGCCACGTCGCTAAAAGCGCCGGTTTCGCCCAAGCGTCGGCTCACGCTCTTGAAATCATCGTCGCTAACGATCTGGCCGGGTTGGAGGCCGGTGGCGGCGATGATCTGGTCCGGCGTGTAACGATGGGAGCCAGTGACCTTGATGGAGATCAGCTTTGACGACGAAGGCGGTTGGGACGGCTTGCGGGCCTGTGCCGAGAGCAAGGAAGCGCAGGCCAGCAGAAGAGCTGGGAGGGTCCGGTTCACTGCGTGGATTTTAGCGCACATTCCGGAACGGGGTTAAGCGGGCTGACGACGGAGCCACGAGGCGCCTCCGGGGGGTGCGAGGCCTGGGCAATCTCCAAATGGAAAGAATGCCTTCGCTGGGAATACTCCCGGCATGAGCGGGACGCTCGCGCCTACATTTGATCCCGCACGAGCGGGACGCTCGCGCCTACATTGGTTCGAGGGCCTCAGCGTGTGCTCGCCGCTACCGGGTCTACTTTCTTGATTTTCACCGTGGTGTCAATGAAAGCGAGGGCGGCGCGGCTGAGGGCTTTGTCCTTGCGGAATACCAGCGCCAGGTCGCGGCGAATCGGGGCCTCGGCCATGGGGATGGCGACCAGCACTTTGGCTTGTACGTCCTCCTGCACGTTGGAGCGGGCGATGAAGCCCACGCCTACGTCGGCGGCGATGAAACGCTTCAGCAGTTCGCTGGAGTCGAGTTCCATGGCGTACTGCGGCTTCAGCTTGTTTTCGTGGAAAAGATCCTCCAGGGCGTCCCGCGTGTGCCCGGCCTTGGGCATCACCAGGGGAAACTTCGCGACTTCGCAGATGTGGGCAGTCTTCAACTCCGCCAGCGGGTGCTGGGGAGGCACGATGACCACGAGTTCGTCGCGATGGATGAGGACAACAGTCAGGCGGGGGTCAGTGACCGGCATGGACATGAAACCGAAGTCCACCGAATTGTCGATGACCGATTCCAGGATTTTGCCGTAATCGGCGCGAGTGATGTTGACCGCGACGTCGGGGTACTGCTTCTTGAACTCGGCGAAGACTTCGGGAAGGATGTGCAGGCAGGTGCCTTCGTTGGCGCCCACGATGATCTCTCCCCGGGGTACGCGCTCGGTTTCGGCGATGGCGACCAGGACGGCCTTGCGAGCTTCAAGAACCTCTTCAGCATATTTCTGGAACAGTTTGCCCGAGGCGGTGATGGAAACTTTCCCGCCGGAGCGATCGAGCAGCTTGGCGCCGACTTCTTCCTCCAGCGCGCGGATCTGGGAAGAGATGGCGGGCTGGGTGCGAAAACGCTTCTCGGCCGCCCGGGAAAACGAGCTGTGGCGCGCGACCTGGAGAAACGTTTCTAGCTGTTCAAAGTCCATAAGTTAGCACTTAGCAATTGGCAATCAGCATTTGGCCAACCTGCGGCAGAACTGTCGGCCAGCCTGACCTGAAGTCGGAGCGAACCACTCGCCAAGTTCCGGAGGTAGTCACCCCAGTAATCAGCCATTCGCAGCCGTCCTGGGGTTTAGCCAATTGCTAATCTGCCAATCGCTAAGTGCTTTCTCCCCAACCCGCGCCGGGCATAAGCCTTCGTTATCCCAGCCATAAAAACAATATATTTCCTTGCACAGGCCGCGCCCCGTTACAGTTACGTGCGACTTGCACAATGCGAGATTGTAGCAGGCTGGCTATCTTCCCTTGAAACGCGGCCCTTAACGCGTGGCGCCGCGAAAAAGTCGCGTCCACGAGACCAGGAACAAATCTGAAAGGAACGACCCATGGCTGACCCGAAAACCGTTCTGGAATTTGTGAAGAAGAACGGGGTCAAAATGTTCGATCTTCGCTTTACCGACCTGCCCGGACTGCAGCACCATGTCTCCTATCCCATTGACCAGCTGAGCGAGGCTTCGTTTGACGAAGGCTTTGGCATGGACGGTTCGTCGATCCGGGGCTGGGCGGCGATCCACGAAAGCGACATGCTGCTGATGCCCGACCCGAACTCGTTCATCCTTGATCCTTTCACCGAAATAGCAACGCTGGTAATGGTGTGCGACGTGGTGGACCCGGTCACCAAGCAGCGCTATGACCGCGACCCGCGTTACATCGCGAAGAAGGCGGAAATGTATCTGGGTTCGACCGGACTGGCCGATACCGCCTATTTCGGGGCCGAGGCCGAGTTTTTTATCTTCGATAACGTGCGTTTTGATCAGCGCGAGCAGCACGGCTTCTACTTCATCGACGCCGAAGAAGGACGCTGGAATTCCGGGCGGGTGGAGAACAACCAGGGATACCGCCCGCGCTACAAAGAAGGTTATTTTCCGGTGCCGCCGACCGACCACTATCAGGACTTGCGCAGCGAGATGGTCATGACCATGCAGAACTGCGATCTGGAAGTGGAGTGCCACCATCACGAAGTTGCCACCGGCGGACAGACCGAAATCGACCTGAAGTTCGATTCACTGGTGCGCTCGGCCGACCACATGATGCTCTACAAGTACATCGTGAAGAATGTGGCCAACCAGTATGGCAAGACGGTGACCTTCATGCCCAAGCCGATCTTCGGAGATAACGGCAGCGGCATGCACACCCATCAGTCGCTATGGAAGGGCGGCAAGCCTCTGTTTGCCGGCGACGGCTACGCCGGGATATCGCAGATGGCGCTGTGGTACATCGGAGGCCTGATCAAGCACGGGCCGGCACTGGCTGCGATCATCGCCCCCACCACGAATTCCTACAAGCGCCTGGTGCCGGGCTTTGAAGCGCCGGTGAACCTGGCCTACTCGCGGCGCAACCGCTCGGCGGCGTGCCGGATTCCGATGTATTCGGCTTCCCCCAAGGCCAAGCGGGTGGAGTTCCGTCCGCCGGATCCGAGCTGCAATCCTTATCTGGCGTTTGCCGCGATGATGATGGCCGGTCTGGACGGAATTGAAAACAAGATGGATCCGGGACAGCCGCTGGATAAGGACATATATGACCTGGGGCCAGAAGAGTTGGCCAAGGTGCCATCCATGCCCGGCTCGCTCGAAGATGCGCTGGATGCGCTCGAGCGCGACCACGCGTTTCTGCTCAAGGGCGACGTGTTTACCGAAGAACTGCTAAGCACTTACATCGAATACAAGCGGACGAAGGAAGTGGAAGCGGTGAGATTGCGTCCCCATCCCTATGAGTTCGCCCTGTACTACGATATCTAGCGTCTACAAAACCCCTGTCATCCCGACTGGAGCGCAGCGCAGCGGAGGGACCTTGTGTTCCTGGCGAGTTGCACACCGGACGGGAAGCCGTGTGTGCCGGCATTCCGTGGCTGGCAAGCGAGAAGCCTTTGTTTAGAGCGGGGCAGACACCTGCAAGGGGGGATAGGCCCTGAGGTCGCGGTATCCCGCCAGGAACACAAGGTCCCTCCACTGCGCTCGCTGCGCTGCGCTCCGGTCGGGATGACAGGGTTGGTGAGGGTGAGAAAGAAAACGCCTAGCCGAAGCTGGGCGTGTCGATTTCAGCGAGGGTTTAAACCGGGCTGCTTACGGCAGTTCGGTCGGTTCTGGTGGGGATTCTTTCCATGTCCAGATCGCGGACCGGCTTCACTTCCTTGACCTCGGGCAGGCCGAGGACGATGGCCCCCAGGGTCGAGTTCGACTTCTCCAGCACCATGAGCAGATATTTCTGGGCCACGGCACGGTCGGAAGGATGAATGAGTTTCCACCAGCGCCGAATGGACTCCTGAACCTCGAGTGTGTTCTTGTCCCCTTCGACCATGGCGTCCACCAGCTTGTAGACCTTGCTCTTGACCGCTTGGTAGGAGATAGAGACCTCCTGTGGCATTGTCCACCCCCGGTGCTGTGTGTCATAGCAATACGCGGGCCAAACGTATCCCTAAGTTTTAGCGGGACTTAGGATGTCCATTGATTCTAGTTGTTGGAGGAATAGAAAAATTTGATATGGATTTACGTAGACAGGCCTGGGTTCAGTGTGATGATTTCGCTTCCGCTTCGCTGGTGGAAACGGCTTATTTCTGGTTCAAGCGTTTTTCGATCGCGGAAGCTACTTCCTTTGAATCCGGAGGAGGATCGAGATGGGCGAAGTGTGGGCTGCGCTGCTTACGCTGTGCTTTCTGCTGGGCGCGCAATCGAGTGCGCCCGGACAGCAGAGGATTGTGCCGCCGCTGCGCACCAGCGGCCATCAGATCATCGATGCAACCGGTCATCGGGTGCGCCTCGCCTCGGTGAACTGGTACGGCTTCGATCAAAAAGAATATGTAGCGGGTGGGCTTGATCACGCACCGTTGCAGGCGATCATTGAACAAATCAAGGCCATCGGCGTGAACTCGGTGCGCCTGCCCTGGGCGAATGAGACGGTGGAGCGCAATCCCGTGGTTGCTGACTATGCGGTGAAAGCCAATCCACGGTTCAGTGGAAAACGCGCCCTCGAGGTCATGGATGTGGTCGTGAAAGCCTTGGCCCGGGCGCATATCATGGTCATCCTCGACAACCACATGAGCCGGGCGGACTGGTGCTGCAGCGAGCGCGACGGCAACGGCCTCTGGTACAACGCCGAATATCCCGAAGCGGCCTGGCTGGCGGACTGGCAAACTGTGGCGCGGCGCTACAAACGTCAGCCCTGGGTAATCGGGGCCGACCTGCGTAACGAACTGCGTAGCGGAGCGCAATGGGGCGGGGCCGATCCGAAGCTGGACTGGCATGCGGCCGCCGAACGCGGCGGCGATGCGATCCTCGGCGTCAATCCGAAGCTGCTCATCATGGTGGAGGGTCCGGAATATTCCACGGACCTTACGGCCTTCGCCAAGCTGCCAGTGGCGCTCCGGGTCTCGCATCGGCTGGTCTACTCGCCGCACGCCTACGCGTCTGCCGAGCACCCATTCCAGAGCTACGACGAGCTGCGGCAAATCTACGATGAACGAGCCGGATACCTTTTGCACGCACAGCCTGAGGTCCCGCTCTGGGTGGGCGAGTTCGGCACTTGCCAGACACTCGACTGCGGCCAGAACAGCCAGTGGTTCCGCTGGTTTGTGCAATATCTCGCGGAAGAAGATCTGAACTGGAGCTACTGGCCGCTGAACGGCACCCAGTCCAGCGGAGAAGGGCGCAAATATGACGCGGTGGAAACTTACGGACTGTTGACGCCGGACTACCAGCACATCGCTGCGCCCGGAATCGTCGAACTCCTGCGCACGATTGAGACTCCTGCACCCAAGTAAGGCACGGCTGGTCCACGATCCTGCCTCCAGTTTTGATTGCCGGGGTACAATGTGGCGCCCGCGTGGGGGCAGCTTTCCCGAGGTCACGCGGTTTCAGGCGATGTCCCGGGGCCCGCACTCGAAGGCCCGGCCCTGATTGTCTTCAAATCATGCACCACAAATTTCTTGCGGAGGCTTCATGAAGCGGGCGCTGCTGTGGATACTTGTATGTCTGACCGTGTGTGGCGAGTTATCAGCGCAAACTGAGCCGGCGAAAGCCCCAGCGACCCATGACGGCTCGGAGCGGATGTTTCTTCCCCGCGACACCTTCTGGGGATATGGCCAATTTGACCTGGCGCCTCCGCATAACGAAATTGATCCCAACATCTGCCGGGCGGACGCGGGAATCTCGGGCGGCGTAAACGATC
>JBOGLD010000033.1:0-59061 GCA_050745885.1 Terriglobales bacterium | reverse complement strand
ATCCCTATTACACTCATCGACCCGGATTCTGAGCGCCACCCCGCCTGATTACAGCAGCTACCTCTTCTCTAACCCGATGGGTTTCTCGGGAAGGGGATTCGTGGCCGAAGCGTCGGGTCGCCACGCGGTCGTATTGGCGCCTGCGGAGGGATTCATGCCGAAATCCCAGACGTACAGGTTCATTCCATCTTTTCCCAACAGCTCGATCACGGCATACTCCCCGGGCTCGAGGTCGCTCGAGGGCGTTACCTTGACCCAGCCGCCGGTGAGCCGGGTCGACGTGGTGGGCACCAGCTTCTGTTCCTGGCTGACCTTGCCGTAGATGGCAATCTTGATGTCCCCGACAATGCGCTTGTCCTTGCTGCTCTGCAGGCGCACGATTTTGAAACGGTCCCAGGCCAGTTGCTCTTCCTTTGATTTCTCAGCGATCTGGGTGGCTTTGTCGAGTTGATCCTGTTGCTCAAGATTGACGTAAATCGCGGGCACGGTGACATGTGCCTGGATCTTGGCATGCAAGCCGGGCAGTTCGATGGTCTGCTTGGCGCCGGCAATGGGATTGATGGTGGCGCGGAGAATGTTGCCTTTCATGTTTTTGTTCAGCTCGCCACTGCTCTGTTGCAATTCCACCAACTGGGGTTGGGTCTGGAACGTGTCCAGCAGGATCACTCCACCGTCATCGGGCAAACGCAGCCCGGGCGCAACATGCGGCGACCTCGCTTCATCGGCCAGGCGTTCGGCTTCCAATTCCTTATCGAGGTCCACGACTTCCGGAGCGGGCTTGCCGGCGGCGCGGTCCTTTTCGTACCTGTCGGTGGCCGCCCAATCCACCATGGCGTTGGGAACTTCTTCCCACTCGCTGCGCTCCGCGCTCAGATAGCGCACGCGGTCGCCTTTGACCTCCCACTTGGTGGCTAGCTGGTAACTACCATCCTTGAGGATGAGGCGTTTGGCGAGCTGTTGCGCGGACGCAGGCGTGGCCACCATTACGAGCAGAGTGGCTCCCGCCAGCAGGCCGATCATGAGACCGTGAAGCTGACGCATAATGCCAACTAGTTGGATGCAGGCTTTCGCTGCCCAGTGTACTCCGCCACCGGGCTGCCGGCGGACCTTCGCGTTGCGGCCTTTGCGGTTTTTCTTTGCGGCCTTTGCGGTTGAGCTTGGTGCAGGCTTCAGGCAAGGTCAACTTCTTTACCGCAAAGGACGCAAAGGAAGGCCGCGAAGTTCGCCAAGGGAGAAAAACTATTTCTAGTCAGTCGAAAACATTTCTGGCATAATTGGTCGTGCACCCATCCTGCACAAAATTTCAAAGACAATTTAAGGTGAGGAATCGATGTCGGCAAAGTACATCTTTGTGACCGGGGGCGTGGTGTCTTCGTTGGGCAAGGGACTGGCGGCGGCCTCGATTGGCTGTCTGCTGGAAAGTCGCGGGCTGAAGGTCAACCTGATGAAGTTTGACCCTTATCTCAACGTCGACCCCGGCACCATGTCGCCGTTCCAGCATGGAGAGGTGTTTGTCACCGACGATGGGGCCGAGACGGATCTCGACCTGGGCCACTACGAGCGCTTCACCCACGCCAAGCTTTCTCGCGACAACAACTGGACCACCGGACGCATTTATGAACAGAGCATCGCCAAGGAACGGCGCGGCGATTATTTGGGCAAGACGGTGCAAGTGATTCCTCACGTGACCAATGAAATCAAGGCGGCGATGAAGAAGGTAGCGCAGGATGTGGATGTCGCCATCGTCGAAGTCGGAGGCACGGTCGGCGACATCGAGTCGCTGCCCTTCATGGAAGCGATTCGGCAGATGCGGCAGGAACTTGGCCGCGACCATACCTTGTTCATGCACGTGACCCTGGTGCCATTTATCGCTGCCGCGCAGGAACTCAAGACCAAGCCGACCCAGCACTCGGTGAAAGAACTTCTCAGCATCGGGATCCAGCCCGACATTCTGCTTTGCCGTACCGACCGGTTTCTCTCCAAAGAGATCAAGTCGAAGATCGCGCTCTTCTGTAACGTCGAAGAAGAGGCGGTAATTACAGCCAAGGATGTTGCCTCCATTTACGAAGTGCCCCTGGTGTTTTCGCGTGAAGGCGTGGATTCCCTGGTGCTTCGCTACCTGCGCCTGGAGGCCAAAGATCGCGATCTCAAGGATTGGGAGGAGATCGTGCACCGGGTCTACAACCCCAAGGCCGAAGTCACGATCGGGATTGTGGGCAAGTACGTGGAGTACGAAGATTCCTACAAATCATTGAAAGAGGCGCTCGTCCACGGCGCGCTGGCCCACAACCTGAAACTGAACCTGAACTGGATCGAAGCTGAAGGCCTCGTAACCGGAGACCGGACCTATGAAGAACAACTGGCGGACTACGACGGTTTGCTGGTGCCGGGCGGCTTTGGCAAACGCGGCATCGAAGGCATGCTGATCGCGATCCGCTACGCTCGCGAAAACAAGGTCCCGTATTTTGGCATTTGCCTGGGCATGCAGACGGCGTGCATTGAATTTGCCCGCAACGTCTGTGGACTGGCGGACGCCAACTCGAGCGAATTCGATCCCGCCACGCCGCATCGCGTAATCTACAAATTGCGTGAACTGCGCGGGGTGGAGGAACTGGGCGGCACCATGCGGCTGGGAGCCTGGCCCTGCAAGATCGAGCCCGGGACCCTGGCGCACAAAATCTATGGCAAGCTCGAAATCAGCGAACGCCATCGCCATCGCTACGAATTTAACCGGGAATACGAGGAGACCTTGACCGCGGGCGGGTTGCGGATTTCCGGGTCGACGCCGGACGGAACCTACGTGGAGATGGTGGAGTTGCCGGATCATCCGCACTTTATCGGATGCCAGTTCCATCCCGAATTCAAGTCGAAGCCGCTGGAACCGCATCCGCTGTTCAAGACCTTCATCGGCGCCTCGTACGAGCACGGGCTCAAGCGCCGGTCGGAAAAAGCAGCCTCCGAAGTGGAGATGTTCCACCGCCCGGAGAAGGTGGGAAAAAGATAGTTAACCACGGAGGACGCAGAGGACACCAAGGAAGTCTTCCAGTCGGGTGGATCTTCTCAGTGTCCCCTGTGCCCTCCGTGGTTCGACCATGACCACTTCTTTTCAAATCGACAACGTCCGGATCGGGGCGGGAAATCTGTTCCTGATTGCCGGGCCGTGTGTCATCGAGAGTGAGCAGCATGCCATCTTCATGGCGGAAGTGATCAAGGGCATCACGCGCGCGCTGAACTTCCCTTTCATCTTCAAGGCTTCCTACGACAAGGCCAATCGCACTTCCATCCGCAGCTATCGCGGCCCGGGACTGGTAGAGGGCCTGCGCATCCTGAAAAAAGTAAAAGATGAAGTGCATGTGCCGATTCTTACCGACGTGCACGAAACCGCGGACGTAGCCAAAGTTGCGGAAGTCGCTGACATTTTGCAGATTCCAGCGTTTCTCTGCCGTCAGACCGATCTGGTCGTGGCCGCTGCCATGACCGAGCGCGTAGTGAACATCAAGAAAGGACAGTTCGTCTCGCCAGCGGACATGCGGCATATCGTGGAAAAATGCCGCACCGCAGGCAATGACAAAGTGTTCGTGACCGAGCGCGGATCGAGCTTCGGCTACAACAATCTCGTGGTCGATATGCGTTCGCTGGCCATCATGCGCAAGTTCGTTCCCGTGGTGTTCGACGCCACGCACTCCGTCCAACTGCCGTCGGCGGCGGCTGACGGAGATCATGCGGTGAGCGGAGGACAGCCCGAGTTTATTCCCGTACTGGCGCGGGCCGCGGTGGCGGCGGGCGTGGATGGAATATTCATGGAAGTCCACGACAATCCCAAGGAAGCCAAATCCGACGGGGCGAATGCGCTGGAGTCGACCAAGCTGCGTGGTGTCTTGAAAGAGTTGCAGGCGGTGCAGAACGCGCTGAGCGCCGCGCATGTAACACCGTGATCCGGGCGTGTACTGAATCTGCTACCATTGCCGCCCTCAGCGGAGGTCGCGATGAAAAATCATTTTCCCGCCCTGCTTACCACTTTATTGTTCGCCATGCTGACAGCTTCGGGCGCGCAAACGGCCACCAACCCGGCCCCGCTTCGAGTCGCCATCGCGGGAATGGTTCACGGTCACGTGGAAGGCTTTTTGCAGCACTCGCTGCATCGGCCTGACATCCAGATTGTTGGAATCGCCGAACCCGACCAGCAAGTTGCGGCGCGTTACGCAGCGCAGTTTGGCCTTGACCGCAGTCTGCTCTTTACCGATCTGGAAGACATGCTGCGGAAAACCCACCCGCAGGCCGTCCTGATATACACCAACACCTACGATCACCGAAAAGTGGTGGAAATCTGCGCTCGGCACGGCATCCCCGTGATGATGGAAAAGCCGCTGGCGGTCAGCGCCGAAGACGCCCACGCCATCGCCGACGCCGCGCGCCAGGGCAAGATCCAGGTACTGGTGAACTACGAGACCTCGTGGTATCGCAGCAACCATGCGGCTTACGACATGTCGCACGACAAATCGATTGGCGACATTCGCAAGGTGGTCGTCCACGATGGCCACCAGGGTCCCAAAGAAATCAACGTCAAACCCGAATTCCTGGCCTGGCTCAACGATCCCAAGCTTGATGGCGGCGGAGCACTCTATGATTTCGGCTGCTATGGCGCCGATTTGATGACCTGGCTTATGGATGGGCAGCGGCCCACTTCCGTGACCGCCGTTACCCAGCAGATCAAGCCCGAGATTTATCCCCGAGTGGATGACGAGGCCACCATCATCCTGACCTATCCCAAGGCACAGGCCATCCTGCAAGCTTCATGGAACTGGCCGTTTGATCGCAAGGATATGGAGGTCTATGGCCAGACTGGGTATGTAATCACGGTCCGCCACGACGACGTGCGGGTGCGGCTAAAGGGAGGCGAAGAGCAACAGATGGCGGCCAAACCGGTCCCTGCTCCTTACAACGATTCGCTGACCTTGTTGCGGGCGGTCGTCCTGGACGGAGCCGCGCCGGGCGCCCCTTCTTCTCTGGAAACCAATGTTATCGTTGCCGAAATCCTGGACGCGGCGCGGCGTTCCGCGGCGTCGGGAAAATCGATTCGGCTTACGGGTGACGGAACCCCGCGCTGAATCTGCTACCATTTCCGGCTGTGTAACGTAGACACGAGCCTCCCGCTTGTATAGAAGGGACGAATCAGCTGCCCTGCAATGGCTTCTAGAAAACCATGTCACTTGCGCTCCTGCACGAGCGGGACGCTCGCGCCTACATTACATCTGATCGCCTGATGCACACTTTCTGCGCTATCGCTGGAATTCTTTCCATCCTGGCTATCTTGCTGGATGCGTTTGAGACGGTGGTCCTGCCGCGGCGGGTACGCGGGAGCTTCCGCATCTCTTTCTGGTTCTACCGGCGCACTTGGATTCCATGGCGAAGACTGGCCGGTCGCATTCAAAGCCAGTCCCGGCGCGAAAATTTTCTGGGCTATTTCGGACCCCTCTCGCTGATTTTCCTTCTGGCCTTGTGGGCTACCGGTCTGATTTTCGGTTTTGCCCTGCTGCAATACGGAGCAGGTGAGCATTTCCGGTTGAGCGGCGAGCCCCTGACGTTTGGCCTCCTGGTTTACCACAGCGGTGAAACCTTCTTCACCCTCGGCTATGGGGACATCATTCCCAGTTCCGATGTGGCCCGTGCCCTGGCCGTGATCGAATCCGGCCTGGGCTTTGGTTTTTTGGGTGTGGTGATCGGTTATTTGCCGACCATCTATTCATCGTTTTCGCGGCGCGAGATCGAAATCTCCCTGCTCGATGCCCGGGCAGGTTCGCCACCGACCGCGGCGGAATTACTGGCCAGGTTCGGAAACTGCCCCCAGCAAGCTGTGCTCGACCAGATTTTCAAGGACTGGGAACGCTGGGCGGCGGAGGTGCTGGAGAGCCATCTTTCCTATCCGGCGCTCAGCTTTTTTCGATCCCAGCACAATAATCAATCGTGGCTGGGCGCGCTGATGACCATCCTAGATGGCAGCGCATTGGTCATGGCGGGCGTGGACGGATTGCGGGACGAGCAGGCCAGGATTACGTTCGCCATGGCGCGTCACGCGGTGGTCGACCTCGCCCAGGTGGTCAACGCACGCTATAATCCGCGCCCTTCCGACCGGCTGCCGCCCGAGGAATTGAGCCGTTTGCGGCACAGCCTGGCCGATCGAGGAGTCAAACTGCGCGAGGGCGCCCAGTTCGAGGAAAAGCTGGCTTATTTGCGATCGCTGTATGAACCGTATGCCCTGGCGATTGCACTCAACCTCTCGATCACCTTGCCGCCGTGGATTCATCCCGAGAAGCGGAAAGACAACTGGCAAGCCGGCCCCTGGGACCGCGCCATCCAGGCTCGAAGCCTGGCGGCACGAGTGCAGCATACCGACGATCATTTCTGAAGAAGCTTTCAGCTCTTAGCTCTCAGCTTTCAGTCGCCACCAAATAGGGGGCCGGGAGGTCTTGCGCGAGCTGGGTGCTGAAAGCTGACAGGTGAGAGCTTGATTCCGCGTGCTAACATCTTTTTCTTCCATGAAACACATCGGCGAAAACGTAGTCCGGATCGAGGCTGAGGCGTTGCGCGCGTTGGCCGACCGCATTGCGGGGCCCATGGCGGAGGCGTTCGTCAAGGCGGTCGAATTGATCTATGCCTGCAGCGGCCGGGTGGTGGTCACGGGCATGGGCAAGAGTGGGATCATTGCGCGCAAGATTGCAGCCACGCTCAGTTCTACCGGAACTCCATCGTTGTTTATGCATCCCGTTGACGCTGTGCATGGAGACCTTGGCATGGTGGTGCGCGGTGATGTGGTGCTGGCACTCTCGGCCAGTGGCGAGACGGAAGAAATTCTACGGCTGCTGGCAACCCTCAAGCGTCTGCAGGTGCCGCTGATCAGCATGACCGGGGATTCGGTTTTCGAAAAAGCCGCGGGCGGGTCGCCCGCGACCACACCAGCAACCCAGATATCCACGTTGGCGGCGGCGGCGGATGTCGCACTCGACTGTTCCGTGGCCCAGGAAGCTTGCGGGCTCGGACTGGCGCCAACGGCTTCGACCACTGCCATGCTCGCTTTGGGCGATGCGCTGGCCATGACTCTGGCCGAAAAGCGCGGCTTCAAGGAAGAAGATTTTGCCAATCTGCATCCTGGCGGAAAATTGGGCAAGCGTCTGGCACGGGTGAAGTCGCTGATGCACACCGGAGACGCCGTGCCGCGAGTTACGCCGCAAACCAGGATGCCGGATGTGATCTACGAAATGTCGCGCAAGAAACTGGGCGTCACCGCCGTCGCCGACGGCCCTAGGCTGGTCGGAGTCATCAGCGATGGCGATCTGCGGCGTCTGCTGGAAAAACGCGGCAAGGATGTTTTGGATTTGACGGCGGCTGAGTGCATGACCACGAACCCCAGAACGATCGGCGCAAATGAATTCGCGGCGACGGCACTGGCCTTGATGGAAGAACAGAAGATCACGTCGTTGGTGGTGGTTGACGGCGGACGCACCCTCCTGGGAATCCTCCATCTCCATGATTTATGGGGAACGGAGATGATGTAACGTCGGCGCTACAATAAATCTATGTATCACTACGATCCAAATACCGCTCTGGAAGAACTGACCGAGGACGCCACTCTCCCTAACCCCGTCCACGTACGCGACATGATTCTGCGCAAGAAGCTTGGACCCGACAAGTCGCTGGAGCTAAACCGCCTGTTTGTCGAATATCAGAAGTTTTTCGGCGAGGCGCAGAAGCTCGGCAAAGAGATTCTGAGGCAGTTGGCGGGTTAACGAGTTCAGCCGAGGGCGGCTGTGCACATGTGTGCCTACCTGTTTCGAGAGCTTCCACCACCAATCATTTACAATAACCAATTCCCTGCTACCCAGGACTCCTAACTATGCATCGCTGGTCTCAACTCTTTATTCCTACTCTGCGCGAGGCGCCTGCCGACGCTGAAGTCGCCAGCCACAAGTTCCTGGTGCGGGCCGGATACATCCGCCAGTTGGCCGCCGGGATCTATTCCTATCTCTTCATGGGGCAGCGCTCGTTCAACAAGATCATAGGTATCGTTCGCGAAGAAATGGACAAGATCGGCCAGGAGTTCTACTTGCCGGCTATTCATCCGCGGGAACTGTGGGAGGCCAGCGGGCGCTGGGCGGCGATGGGCGATACCATGTTTCGGCTGAAAGACCGTAAGGGCGCCGACCTCTGCTTAAGCATGACCCACGAAGAGGTCATGACCGAGATTGCGCGCAAGGAGCTGCGCAGCTACAAGCAGCTTCCCCAGATCTGGTACCAGATTCAGAGCAAGTTCCGCGACGAAGCCCGGCCCAAGTCCGGCCTGCTGCGGGTGCGGCAGTTCCTCATGAAAGATTCGTACTCTTTCGACATCGATGCCGCCGGCCTGGATGTCTCGTATCAGAAGCACTACGACGCTTACTGCCGCATTTTCGATAGATGTGGATTGAACTACATGGTGGTGGAAGCGGACTCAGGCGCGATGGGCGGATCGCAGTCGCACGAGTTCATGGTGCGGACGCCCGCCGGTGAAGACCGGATCGTGAGCTGCGAAAAGTGCAAGTACGCCGCCAACCTGGACAAGGCGACCTCGAGGCTGGTCTCGGTCGAGGACCTCAAGGCCGAAGGCGACGGACAGCCGCTTGAAGTCCATACGCCGGGCATGAAGACCATCGAGGATGTCGCCAAGTTTCTGGGGGTTTCGCCCAGGAACAAAATGAAAACCCTGGCGCTGATGGTGGAAGCCCTCGATCCAAAAACGGCCAAGACGTCCGCGCGCGCGGTGGTGTTGCTGATGCGCGGCGATCATCAGATGAACGAAGTCAAGCTTTCGGCCGCACTGAGCGGGAGGGAAACCCGTCCCATGCAGGAAGAAGAAATCCGCCAGCTCTTCAACTCTCCCGCTGGATTTCTGGGGCCCATTGGCATTGCGTGGGCCAAGGACATGAACGACGTTCAGCGTCCCGTGTTGCTGGTGGACACGGCGCTCGAAGGCCGCACGAACCTGATCGGCGGGGCCAACAAGGAGGATTACCACCTCAAGAACATCACACCCGGCCGCGACTTTCAGCCTACGGCGTACGTTGATCTGCGCAGCGTGACGGCGGGTGAAGACTGTGCGAATTGTGGCGGAACGCTGCGCATTGACACCGCGGTCGAAATCGGGCACATCTTCAAACTGGGCTACAAGTACTCGCAGTCGATGGGGGCGCGTGTCCTGGACAAGAATGGGAAAGAAGTCACGCCCATCATGGGCAGTTATGGGATCGGAATCGAGCGCATCCTGACCGCCGCCGTGGAGCAGGACAACGACGAAAACGGCTTCTGGCTGCCGCCCCAGATCGCGCCTTTCGAGATCGTCGTAACGCCCACCAACGTGAACGACGAGAAACTCTTGAGCACTGCCGTCGACATAGCCCATCGCCTGGAGGCGGCCGGGTTTGAAGTGTTACTCGATGATCGGGATGAGAGGCCCGGGGTCAAGTTCAAGGACGCCGATTTGGTGGGTATCCCCTTTCGTATCACTGTGGGAAAGAAGGTTACCGAAGGTACTGTGGAAGTGGTTCGGCGCTCGACTCGGCAAATGGAGGATGCTAGCATCTCCGCAATAACCGATTATTTCGGAAAGAACCTACGGTCTGCGCGGTGAGGCGGTTGCGCGCGACTGGAAGTGGAGCGCGCGATGAAATTGGTTTTCGGCATTCTGATCATAGTTGGCGCGGTCGTTCTTATTGCCACGCTGGCGCCTCCCTACTTCTCCAACTACCAGTTCCAGGACACGCTCAAGACCGAGGCCGAGATGAACACGTACTCGACCAAGACCGAGGACGCCATTCGGGATGAAGTCTTCAGGAAGGCGCAAGAACAGGACATCCCGATTACCAAGGATCAAATCAAAGTCCACCGCAACGGAGTAGTGGGTACCGGGTCGATTGACATCGACGTCCCGTACACCGTGCATGTCAACCTGCCGGGGTATCCCCTGGATTTGAACTTCAATGCTTCCGCCCGCAACAAAGGCGTATTTTAGGATCGTCGATTCGGCCAGGCTTTCGGGCCACCCAGCCAGCAGCGGCTAGTCCTAATTCGCAATCTGAAGCAGGAACCTGGAACGCAACCCCCTCTTACTTCAGTACTCTTGTTTCCCAATCCGGTAACTCCCTACCATTCAGGAATGCGTGCGTAAAAGACGCCCCTCGATGGGGCGTAACTGGTGGTGGCTCTTTTCCTGGTCGGCAGTCCGATTGCAAGAGCCAGCGCCGATAGGCCGCGACGTCCGGATTGGTACGGAGGATGTATGAAGCTGGGAAGCAGGATTCTCTTTTTGGTGCTGGCAGGGCTTGCCATGCTGGGGTGGGCGGGTTGCGGGGGCGGCTGTTCAACTACCACCCTCAGCAGCACCGGCGGCTCCAGCGGGACCACGGGCGGAGTTTCGAGCAGTGGCACGGTTTGTGGTCCAGGGACAAACCCTGGGGGGGGCAGTGGAAATACAGCCTCCTTCCTGTACTACCTCGGCAACAACGACATTCTGGGCGCCAGCTTGAGCACTACCGGAACCTTCGCTACCCTGGCCTCGTTCACCCCGCCCACGCTCCCCAGCAGCGTCGGCAATGACATGGTTATCGTCAGCAAGAAATTCCTGTATTTGCCGCAAAACGATTCTCTGACCATTCAGGCCTTCACCATTGACCGCACTACGGGCGCTCTGACGGCAGTCAGCGGAAGTCCATTCCCCACCGCAGGAGCCGATTCAATTACCAGCGATCCAGCCGGACGTTTCCTTTTCGTGGGCAACGATAATACCGGCCAAGTTTCAGTATTTCAGATCAATTCGACCACTGGAGCCCTGGTGGCTGCACCGGGTTCGCCGTTCTCCGCTTTCAATCTTGACTTTGCTCACGTTCTGGCGGTGGACGGAACCGGCAGCTTTCTTTATGTCGGCCAAAGCTTGCCGGCTCTGCCGGTCTATGCGTTCTCCATTGATCAGAATAGCGGCGCCCTCTCGCCAGCCGTGGGCAGTCCTTTCGCGCTGGGTGTGGCGGGCGTGAGGACCGATTTCTCAGGCAAGTTCGCAATCGGGATCAGCGGTACCACCGGTGACAATAATCTGTATGTTTTCGCTATTGACGCTACGACCGGTGCATTGACCGCAGTCAATAATTCTCCCTTTGCCACTTCCGCTGCCACACTCTTCAACTTGCGGGTCCACCCCAGCAGCCAATTCGTCTACAGCTTTGGCCTGGACAACTCCAGCAGTTTTGCCGCGATCGAGGGCTTCCAGTTGGATCCCAGCACCGGTGCGCTGACCGCTTTGGCGGGCTCCCCCTTCACCACCCTGCCCATCGAGGTTGATTGCAAATGGGACCAGGGCGGCGGAGAAGCGTTCTGTGCCAATGCGAATAGCAACGCCTTTTCGGTGTTGGACACCAGCACTTCCACCGGGGCTCTGACCCACACGGTACAAGATTTGAGCGTCTCGACCAACTCGGTTCCGTTCGCGCCGACCGACTAGCGATTCGGGTTGGAACCTGGCTGCCAACCAGCCGGCACGTCAAAAAAACGGGCCGGCAGGTTAAAATGGATGATCTCTACCCCAAGTCAAGCCGAGGATGCGGAGCCCTCGGTCTGGCTGGTGAGAGATTTTCTTCGGCTCGGATAACGGCAAATGTGTGCTCCGTCGTCTAACGCAGTAGGGGCGCCTCCGTTCATCTCATTGTGGCCATAAAACTCAAGATCCCGACAGGCAAGCGGACTGGCAAACCCGGAAGGGGATGGTCCTCCCACGATCCACTGCTGCGAGCGGCCCTGGTGGTATTCCTGGTGCTGGCGACTACCGGCGGGGCATTCTTCACCTATTACTACGTAAAGTTCGGCCGGATGATTGACCAGCGCTTCAAGGGTCCGGTCTTCGGCAACTCCGCCAGAATCTACGCCATTGCACGCCCGGTCGAGGTGGGCGAGCAGATCGAAGCCAAAGAAATCGCGGCCCAGTTGCGTCGCGCCGGCTACTCCGACCAGGGTGACGGCAAGTCGCCCATGGGCAGCTACCGCTTGTTCGATGGCGGAATCGAGATCAAACCAGGTCCCGACTCCTACCACAGCCCGGAGTCCGCCATTCTCCGCATCCGGGGTGGCAAGGTGGAAAGCATCACCAGCAGAGCGGGCGATCTGGGAGCCTACGAACTTGAACCGCAGATGATCACCTCCTTGTTCGATGCCGGAGACCGGTCCAAGCGGCAACTGGTTACCTATGATCAGATTCCGAAGTTGATGGTGGATGCGGTGCTGGCCATCGAAGACCGGCGCTTCTTTCAGCACGGAGGCGTGAACTTTATCCGCCTGGCTGAAGCCACCTGGATTGACGTCACTCATGGGCGCCATGAGCAGGGCGGTTCGACCATCACCATGCAGCTTTCCCGAGCGTTCTTCCTGACTCCCCAGAAGACGATAAAGCGCAAATTGTCGGAAATGCTGATCGCGCTCGAGATGGAGCAGAAGCTCAGCAAGCAGCAGATTTTCGAGTTTTATGCCAATCGCGTCGACCTGGGACAACGCGGTTCGTTCACCATCAGCGGCTTGGCCCAGGCGGCACGGGCGTACTTCAATAAAGACTTGAAAGACCTTTCCCCGGCAGAGGCGGCTCTGATCGCCGGGATCATTCAGGCACCCAGCTTTCTCTCTCCCTACCGCCATCCCGAGCGCGCGCTCGAACGCCGCAACCTGGTGCTGGACAGCATGGTGGAAACTCATGCCCTGACCCAGGCAGAGGCAGAGAAGGCCAAGGCCACGCCACTCAAGCTGGCCGCACCCAATGTCGAGGCCAGTGATGCTCCCTATTTCGTTGATCTGCTGCGAGAGACGTTGATCAGCAAGCTCGACGAACGCCAGATGAACGACCAGGGCTATCGCATTTACTCCACCATTGATCCCGACCTGCAGAAAGCAGCCGCGGCGGCGGTAGAAACAGGAATGAAGCTGGTTGACGACCAGGTAAAGAAACTACGCACCCGGCGGGTCAAGATCGGGAAGAATAAGTTTGAGACCAAGGTTCTCCCCGGGCCCCAGGCCCAGGTGGCCATGGTGGTGATGGACCCGCACACGGGCGAAGTCCTGGCCCTGGTTGGAGGCAGGAATTACGGGGTCAGCCAGTTGAATCATGCGGTGGCGAAACGTCCCACCGGCTCCATTTTCAAGCCCTTCGTCTACGCTGCGGCCATGAACACGGCCCTGGACGGGAGCAACCCGATGTTTACGCCGGCGTCGCTGGTGCAGGACGCACCCACCACGTTTGCCTATGGCGATCAGATTTACGAGCCCCGCAACTACAAAGAGGAGTACCGCGGCGACGTGACCGCGCGCTACGCGCTGGCGATGTCGTTGAACAATGCGACCGTAAAGCTGGCGGAGGAAGTAGGCTACGACAAAGTGGCCGATCTGGCCAAAGCCGCCGGAATCACTTCCGTGAAAGCCACGCCCGCCATGGCCTTGGGCGCGTATGATGCTACTCCCCTGGACATGGCGGCGGCCTACACCGTCTTCGCCAACTCCGGAGTGCGCATCTCGCCGACCGTGGTCAACTCGGTGCGGAACGCCAACGGCGATATCGTCCTCGATTTCAAGCCGGACACGCACCCTGTCCTCGATCCTCGCGTGGCTTATCTGATGACCGACATGATGGAAGGGGTGATGAACTACGGCACGGCCTACGAGGTACGCCAGCGTGGGTTCACCGCTCCCGCAGCCGGCAAGACGGGGACGTCGCATGATGGCTGGTTCGCCGGCTATACCAGCAACCTGTTATGCATCGTCTGGGTGGGATACGACGACTACAGCGATATTCGTTTGAGTGGGGCCCAGACCGCAGCTCCCATTTGGGCGGAATTCATGAAGAAGGCGATCACGCTGCCCCAGTACGCCGACGCGCGGCCGTTCTCGCAGCCCTCGGGCGTAGTGGATGTGCAGTTGGACAAGACGACGAACCTGCTGGCCACGCCTTCCTGTCCGGAAACCTACAGTGCCGCCTTCATCGCGGGAACCGAGCCCAGCGAAACCTGCGATCAGGGCACGGGCATGCGTGGCTTCTTCTCCCGAGTCTTTGGCCTGGGCGACCAGAAGGCCCTTCCGCCCCCACCCCCCGGTGTCCAGCCCGGCACACCGGCTGGGACAGGCAGCACTACGGCCGAAGATCCCAACAAAAAGAAAAAGGGCTTTTTGGGGAAGATTGCGGGTATCTTTAATGATGACAAGCCGTCTAACGAACCGGCCCCCAAGCCGGCGGACACCGACGGTAAGTGTCCTCAGTAGACAGGCCCGCAGCGAGTTGGCTCTGTCTCCAGGAGCGGACTTTATGGGTCGTCAATATCTGCTTTACGTCCTGGTGGCAGCGATTTTCCCCACTCCTTCCCTGCTAGCTCAGGTTCATCACTTTGGTCAGTCTCATACCTCCGAGCAGGTTGAGGTCAGTCCGCCACCGCTGCGGCGAGCCGAGCCCCCACCCGCTGACGCTCCAGCCGCAGACCTCGAGGCACGCGGCGACACCTTGCGGGCGGAAAAGTACTACCTGGACGCGCTGGACTATTACCGGGCTGCACTGGCAAAAGAACCAGGCGCCGCCCGGCTATACAACAAGATTGGCATCAACGAGCTGCAGATGACGCGCTTCAACGAGGCGCGCAAAGACTTCGAACGCGCAATCAAGAGCGACCGTGAGTTTGCCGACGCCTATAACAATCTGGGAGTGATTTACTACCTGGAAAAAAAATACGGCAAAGCCATCAAGCAGTACGAAAAAGCCATCAAGCTGCGCCAGGATTCGGGCTCCTATTTCAGCAATCTGGGGGCGGCCTACTTCTCCAAAAAGGACTACGTGAAGGCGAGTACGGCCTACGGTCAAGCCCTGCAGCTGGACCCGGATATCTTCGAACGGACCTCCCACGCCGGGGTGCTGGCCCAGATGTCGTCCCCGGGGGACCGGGCCCATTTCTACTACGTGCTGGCGAAGCTCTATGCCAAAAGCGGGATCACCGACCGTTCGTTGCAATATCTGCGTCGGGCCATGGAGGAAGGCTATAAAGGGATCGACGACGTGTACAAGGATTCTGAGTTTGCCGGAATGCGCAAGGACCCGCGCTTTACCGAGCTGATGGCTGCTCGCCCGGTCGCGATTCCGGAGTAAATATATTGTTACAAATATTTACAAAAAATCGCAGAACTTTCGTCCGCGATAGGGTTTAATAGGTTTAATTACTCCTGAAAACAACAGGGTGAGTAAGGAGAAACGGTAGCCCATCGGTCGTCGACCCGAGCACGCCCCAAGCAGACGACCGGTGGGTTTTTCTTTGCTCTGCCCGGTGGCTTATACGTGGAGATTAGCAATTAGCGCACACCGCCCCGCGGATGGGTTGGCTAGTTGCCAAGTACTGATTGCTAATTGCTGCCCCCGTTTTCCTTCCCGATGTACTTCTCCACCGCATGTTTCCACGTTCCCTGGGCTTTCAGAATAAATTCGATCACATCCCGCAGCGCCCCGTCGCCGCCGGCGTGAGGAGTCACGTAGTGGGCGGCATCCTTGACCTCGCGGCGGGCGTTGGCAACGGCAACGGCAAAACCGCAGTTGCGCATTACCGTAAGATCGATCACGTCGTCCCCCACAAAGGCAACCTCGCTGGCGCTGAGTCCTTCTGCACCTAATATTTCGCGGAAGGCTTTCAACTTATCCTGAATGCCCTGGTAAACCTGCTCCAGTTTGAGATCGCGGGCGCGCAACGCCACGGTCTCAGAATTTCGCCGGGTGATGAGTCCCGTCCTGATGCCGGCGATGCGGGCAATCGAAATGCCGGCGCCATCGTGGGCGTGGAATCCCTTGGCTTCAACCACGATCGGTTTGGAGGGCGGGCTGCCGGGTTGGCTGGTGGTCGGAACGGGAAAGAGAAAAATTTTGCCGTCGGTGAGGACGCCATCTACGTCAAAGAGAAGGAGCTTGATTTTCCTGGCGCGGGCTTTGGCGGATGATGTTTTTGGCATTGCCGGGATTCTAGCATTCAGACCGTCTGCCGTTTATGCCCGCGCGATCCACAGGATCGGAAACTGCCTTCCGAGTTTTTCGAAGTCGCGGTCGGAAGTCACCAGGACGGCCTGGTTGAGAACTGCCAACGAGGCTGTCACGCAGTCCACATAAGGAATCTTGTGGGCAGCCTTGAGTTCGCCCGCCCGCATGGCCTGGGGAAAATCGACGGCAACGATCTGGAGCGGAAGGCGCGACAGTTTCGCAAGCGTGTGTCGCGCTTTGTCCTCGCCCCGCCTCTGCCACAATAGGTAAAAAACCTCACCCCAATTAAGGACGGAGACTAAAACGGAAACTTCGTTTCGCAGGGCAGACTGAAGAAGTTTTTCCACCTGGCCGAATCCCGGACCGGCTTCAAGGAGATCCAACACGGCGTTAGCGTCGAGGACATAAATTCTGGTCACCGTAACGGATCCTTCTCGATTCGGTGCTCACGTTCCCGGTCCGCGACCAGCGAGTCCTCACCTTTGAGGCATCCCACCAGGCTATGGATGAACTCGTCCGTAATAGGCTCGAGGACCAAATGGTCCTTTTCACGATATACGCTGAGGCGCGTGCCTTCCTTGATGCCAAGCTCCTTCCGCAAATCGCTCGGGATCACGACGGCGCCAGCGGCACTCACGAACGCTGTCCCCGACAACATCATGTCCATGGCTGCCGATACCCGTTTGAGTGTCGGACCAATCCCTTCCCGACGCAAGGCCGACCCATCGTCTCCGTTGCCGGGGGCCAACGGCGGTGGCGGCAATTGCTTTGAATAGACCGCCTCGTACCAGTCAATCAGCGGCTTGTATTGAGGCGGGAGATCCCGAGGATCGGGAAGAATCTTCCCATGCTCCCTATCCGGGTGACAGGGATCCCCTTTCCGGTAAAGCCTCCTCCGTCCCCGCGAGTCCTCATGAAGCATGCGAAAATTCACCGGATCCGCCGGCTTACTCGCGACGCAGTGGTACGAGACATGTTGATTAAATCCCGGCCTGATCTCCCAATTTTCATTCCTGGCTCGTGCCTTTATTTCTTGAACCGCGAAATCAGTTCTCCCAGGATTTTCGCGTTGAAGCAGAGCAACGGCGAGCCAAACTTCGTCGGCTACTTTCATAATCATCTCCAGGATGGATGAATTAAAAAACATTCATCCAATATCATCCATCATAGCATCGATCAAGCGGAATTTCTGGTCCCCTTCGTAGAGCCACTCTGCGAGGCGAATGTTTTGCGAAAGTCCCATGTTAGAATATTCCACCATGTTGCCCCTTCCCTCCTCGCTCGCCTGGGCCCATCCGCTGGTGCGGGAGTGGTTCGTCCAGAAGTTTGGTACTCCGACCGAGCCCCAGGAGCAGGGCTGGCCTCACATTCTGGCCGGGCGCACCACGCTCATCTCCGCGCCCACTGGTTCCGGCAAAACCCTGGCCGCGTTTCTGGCCTGCATCGATCGGTTAGTCTGCAAGGCGCTGGCCGGAGATCTGCAGAATCGCACCGAAGTGCTTTACGTTTCGCCGCTGAAGGCGCTGGGCAACGACATTCAGAAGAATCTCGAAGTGCCTTTGAGCGAGATTCTCCAGATGGCAGGCGAGCGCGGGCTGCTGATGCCCGAAATTCGCACCGCGGTCCGCACCGGGGACACGTTGATGCATGAGCGGCGCGCCATGTTGAAGCGGCCGCCGCACATTCTGGTCACCACGCCGGAGTCATTCTACATTCTGCTCACCGCGGAAAAGAGTCGCGCGATTCTGCGTGATGTTGAAACTGTCATCGTCGACGAAATCCACGCCGTCGCTGACGACAAGCGCGGCGCACACCTGACTCTCTCACTCGAGCGTCTGGAGGCGTTGACCTATCGTCCGCCCGTGCGCATAGGACTCTCCGCAACCCAGAAGCCTATCGAGGAAGTGGCCCTCTTCCTGACCGGCAACAGCCGGCCGGCTCCGGTAATCGTCGATGTTGGACACAAGCGACAGCTTGATCTCGCGGTGGAAGTGCCCGGCTCGGCCCTGGGACCGATCACGACCAACGACA
Organism: Terriglobales bacterium; assembly: GCA_050745885.1. GTDB lineage: Bacteria > Acidobacteriota > Terriglobia > Terriglobales > Acidobacteriaceae > JAIQFF01. The sequence goes on along the minus strand of JBOGLD010000033.1, from coordinate 40,970 downwards.
TGTGGGACGAGATCTATAACCGGCTGGTGGAACTGGTGGAGCAACATCGCTCCACGCTGGTGTTCGTCAATACCCGGCGGCTGGCGGAGCGCATCACGCACCACCTGGGTGAACGATTGGGCGAAGAGAATGTCGCCGCCCATCACGGTAGCCTGTCTCGCAAGCTGCGCCTGAACGCGGAGCAAAGGCTGAAAGAAGGGAAAGTTAAAGTCCTGGTGGCGACGGCGTCTCTGGAACTGGGAATTGATATCGGTACGGTGGACCTGGTGGTGCAAATCAGTTCGCCGCGGGCCATCGCGGTGGCGCTGCAGCGGGTGGGGCGTTCCGGCCACTGGCGCGGCGCCGTACCCAAGGGCCGCTTCTTCGCCGGCACCCGCGACGATCTGCTGGAGTGTGCCGCACTGGTGCGCGCCATCCGGCAGGGCGATCTGGATCGGCTGATCATTCCCGATGCGCCGTTGGACATTCTGGCGCAGCAGATCGTGGCTGCATGCGCGGCCGAGAGCAGCAGCACCCGGGTGGCGCGGGCGCCCCGCCCGCAAACGCCGGAAGGCGTATCCGAAGTTGAGGATTCGAAGGCGGAACTTTGGGCAAACGACCCAGCCACGTCCGGCGCGGACGGAATGACGACTGCTTCTGTCGAGACGCGATCGGGGCGCCTGCGCCACCCCAGCCAACCTGCCGAAGATAACGGTGGCTGGGATGAAGATGAACTCTTCACGCTGGTGACACGAGCCTATCCCTATCGCAATCTCTCTCGCCGGACTTACGACTCGATCCTGGAAATGCTTTCCGAGGGAATCGCATCGCGACGCGGTCGCTATGGCGCTTACATCCATCACGATCGGGTGAACCGGAGGCTGCGCCCGCGGCGGGGGAGTCGTCTGGCAGCCATCACCAGTGGAGGCGCCATTCCGGAGACCGCGCTGTTCACGGTCGTGGCCGAGCCGGATGGCATCGTTGTCGGCACTCTCGACGAAGACTTCGCGGTGGAGAGTAACGCGGGCGACATCATGCTGCTGGGCAACACCTCGTGGCGCATCCGGCGGGTGGAAGGCAAGTCGGGGCGGGTGCTGGTGGAAGATGCCCACGGCGCGCCGCCCAACGTTCCCTTCTGGCGCGGCGAGGCCCCGGCGCGGACGCAGGAGCTTTCCGCGCAGGTGGCTGATCTGCGCAAGGAGATCAGCCACCGGCTGCGCGACACTTTTCCGGTCGGGATTTCGTCGAGCCAGCCCGTGGTCGCCGAAACCGTCGCCTGGTTAAAAGAAGAATGCGGGCTGGATAATTCCGGCGCCGAGCAGGCCATCGAGTACGTGCTACAGGGTCGCGCGGTTCTCGGGGATGTTCCCACCCAGGACACGATCATTGCCGAGCGCTTTTTCGACGAAGGCGGAGGGATGCAACTGATCATTCATGCACCCTATGGCGGCCGCATCAACAAAGCCTGGGGTCTGGCGCTGCGCAAGCGCTTCTGTCGCAGCTTCAATTTTGAACTGCAGGCGGCCGCCACCGACAACGGCCTTAACATCGCGCTGGCCGAGCAGCACAGCTTTCCGCTGGCTGACGTTTTTCATTTCCTCAACCCCGAAACCGTGCAACCGGTTCTGGAACAGGCGGCGCTGGCTTCTCCGTTCTTTGGCACGCGCTGGCGCTGGGACGCCAATCGCGCGCTGGCCCTGCTGCGCTTCCAGAGCGGCAAGAAAGTTCCGCCCCAGATTCAGCGCATGCGCTCCGACGATCTGCTGGCGTCGGTGTTCCCCGACGTGGCCGCCTGCCAGGAAAATATTGTGGGCGACATTCAGATTCCCGATCATCCCCTGGTGAAAGAAGTGATGAAAGATGTGCTCACCGAGGCCATGGACGTGGATGGGTTAAAGGCGCTCCTGAGTGGCATCCAGCAGGGACGAATCCGTTGTCTGGCGGTGGACACGCCGGTGCCGTCGCAATTTTCCCATGAAATCTTGAATGCAAATCCCTACGCCTATCTCGATGACGCTCCGCTCGAAGAACGGCGGGCCCGCGCCGTGGAGATGCGCCGCATTCTGCCCGAATCGGTACTGGAGGAAGTGGGCAAGCTCGATTCCGCGGCCATCGACCAGGTGCGGGAAGAGGCCTGGCCCGATGTGCGCGATGCAGACGAGTTGCACGATGTGCTGCACACGCTGATTGCCTTCCCGGCTTGTGTGGAGGCGGGCGACTCGCCCGCCCGGCCGGATGCCGGCGGCTCGCCCCACGTAGGTGGTGCATGGCAACGATATTTCGAGACGCTGGTTGAACAACAGCGCGCCGCCTTGGCCCGACACGCTGGAGTGAGTTACTGGGTCGCAGCAGAAAGGGCACGAACATTTGCCCAGCTCTTTCCAAACGCACGATTTGATCATCCGGTCGCAGAAATTCAGACGACTCTAGCGTCTTCCGACGACGCTCTACTGGCGCTGGTCACTGGTTGGATGTCGCATTTGGGCCCGGCGACGGCTTCTCAGCTTGGCGCTTTGCTCGGGCTTCACGCTTCCGAAATCGACAAGGCCCTCCTTCGTATGGAAGCCTCCGGCGCACTATTGCGAGGACAGTTTACGGATACTGCCTCGCGGGCGAGTCGCCCGCGACCACCCGAGCAGTCAGCACCACCTGAGCTGGAGTGGTGCGAACGGCGGTTGCTGGCGCGCATTCACCGCTTGACCGTGGCCACACTGCGCAAACAGATTGAACCGGTCACTGCGGCGCAGTTCATGCGTTGGCTGTTGCGCTGGCAGCATGTCGCAAGCGGCACGCAGGTGCAGGGTGAGCGGGCCACGCTTGAGGTGCTGCGCCAGCTTCAGGGATTTGAGATTCCAGCGAATGCCTGGGAACGGCAGGTTCTGTCCCGGCGCATTGCCAACTATGATCCCAAATGGCTCGACCAACTTTGTCTTACTGGGGCCGTCGGTTGGGGTCGGCTGTCTCCTCATCCTGCCACCCTCGATGACACGACAGCTGGAAAACGGCGCGTGATTCCAACCAGTGTGGCACCCATTACATTCTTCGTGCGGGAGGAAGCGGATTGGATGACCCCCCATCGCCCCGACTCGGAACAGCCCGAGGCGCGAGGTCTGAGCGAAGGCGGGCGCCAGGTGCTGGATTTTCTGCGCCAGCGTGGAGCGTCGTTCTTCGCCGACATCGTGCGTGGCACCGGGCGGCTGAAGGCTGACGTGGAAACATCCCTTTGGGAACTGGTTGCCGGCGGACTCGTCACTGCCGACGGCTTCGACAATCTGCGTTCTCTGATTGATCCCAAGCGACGTGCTGGGCAGGGCAGTGGGCGGGCGGCCCGTCCGCGTCACAGTACCGGGCGCTGGGCGCTGCTGTACACCGATCAGGCGGCAGATCGCAATCGCGCCGTGGAAGCGACCTGCTGGATGCTGTTGAAACGCTATGGCATCGTCTTTCGTGATGTGCTCACCCGAGAGACCAATCTTCCCAAGTGGCGAGAACTGCAAATGGCTTTCCGGCGGCTGGAAGATCGGGGCGAGATTCGTGGCGGACGCTTCGTCGACGGTTTTCTGGGCGAACAGTTTGCCTTGCCGGTGGCAGTGGAGTCGCTGCGGGCGACACGCAAAATGCCGGTGGTGGGAGAGACGGTGGTCTTGTCGGCCGCCGATCCCCTGAACTTGGTGGGAATTCTGGTGCCAGGAGAGCGGGTCCCGGCCATTTCCGGGAAGACTGTGACCTTCCGCGATGGAACCGCAGTGCAGGAGGCAGTGGCGCTGGATTCGCAAAGATTGACCGCGATGGGCGACTAAGGAAAGATGTGATCGGGAACCCGATGAGGGGGTCCCTCGGATTCCCGACCAGCGCATCCCGGCGGAACTTCTGAAAGCGCTTCCCCCATCGCTTTTTGCCGGACCAGCGCTGTCCGCGTTTGGAGCACGTAATCGGCCATCACGGAAGGGCAATTCCCCTCCAAGAGAAATCCATGTAAGTCATTCATTATATTACAACTGCACAGAATTCTTGGCGTGTAGGTCCGGATCGGGCCAGGCCCCAGTACTATCCAATCAGATAGAGTTCTATCTGTTCGGATAGTGGAACAAGAATTGTGGCAATGCCACGAAATCGGAAAAATGTGCTAAATCGTAGGCTCGCGAGCGAGGCGCGAGAACTGTGAAGCCCAGACTCCAGGTAGCTGCGGGACCTTTGACAAACTCCATTTATTTTCTGACAGAAGCGGAAATCCGGATCGGACGAGATGCTTCCAATTCGCTTCCGATCAGCGATCTTTCGCTTTCGCGCCGCCACTGCACGCTGCTCCGCGAGGAGGGTAGTTACAAGCTTCGCGATCTTGAAAGCCGCAATGGAACATTTGTGAACGGCGTGGTCGTTTCGGAGAAGCGGTTGAATCACGGAGACCAAATCTCGGCGGGAGAATCTGTTTTTAGGTTCCTGCTGAAAGAGGACTCGGATGCGGCGGGCAACGAAGCCGTGGAGTTCGACGATAGCTTGACCCAGGCGACAGCCGAGATCCGGCCCCAGGACGTTCTCTATCTTCAACCCGAACGCATTCTGAAAGAGCTGCCGGCGACTTCGCGGCTGGCGCGGAATCTTAACGCGCTGCTGAAAATCAGCGGAGTGGTCCATTCCATTTCTGAGCTCGACCAATTGCGGGCCCAGATCTTGCAGCTGATCTTTGAAGTAGTGCCGGCCGAGCGCGGCGCCATCCTGCTGAATAACAAGGGTGGCGAGAACTTTTCCTCCTTGTTCGCCTGCCCGGGACCAGCCAAGGGGGGCGAACCGGTGCGCGTAAGCCGCACCATCACTCGTCAGGTAATGACCCAGGGGGTGGCAATCCTGGGAGCGGACGTCCCCGCCAGCGGAGGATTGAGCGAAGTGGAAAGCCTGGTGAGCTTTCAAGTGCGCTCGCTGCTGTGCGTGCCCCTGACCGTGTTTCAAAAAGTAATTGGCTGCATTTATCTGGACACTACCAGTCCCGGCACTCGCTTTGATAAAGACCACTTGGAACTGGTGGCGGGCATTGCAAGCATCTCCGCGTTGGCGCTGGAAAACTCGCGGCGGGTGTTATGGCTGGAGCAGGAAAATCTCCGCCTGGCGGCGGAAATCAATCTGCAGCACAATATGGTCGGCGAAAGCACCACCATGAAAGAGGTGTACCGTTTCCTGTCGCGGGTGGCGCCCACGGAATCCACGGTTCTGGTGGGCGGCGAGAGCGGAACCGGAAAGGAACTGGTGGCGCGGGCCATTCACCGCAACAGCCCGCGCGCCAGCCGGCCCTTTGTCACGATCAACTGTGCCGCCATTCCGGAAGGTCTGCTCGAAAGCGAGCTCTTCGGTTACGAAAGAGGTGCATTTACCGGCGCGGCAGGCCAAAAAAAAGGCCGGCTGGAAATGGCGGATGGCGGCGTCGTGTTTCTGGACGAGATTGGGGAACTGGCGTCGGCATTACAAGTCAAACTGCTGCGCGTGCTGCAGGAGCGCGAATTCGAGCGACTGGGCGGTTCCCGTCCGATTTCGGTTGACATTCGATTGATCGCCGCTACCAACAAGGACTTGGCCGCCGCGGTCAAGGCCAGAACATTTCGCGAGGACCTTTATTACCGGTTGAACGTCGTATCGCTGGTGGTGCCCGCGCTGCGCGAGCGTCTGGAAGACATTCCCGTTCTGGCGGAATATTTTGTCGCCAAGTTTGCCTCCAAATGCAAGGTAAGAGCCAAGAAGATTTCTCCCGAGGCCATGGCTGGGCTGATGAATTACGACTGGCCCGGCAACGTGCGCGAGCTTGAAAACGCAATCGAGCGGGCCCTGGTGTTGGGTGTCTCGGATACGATCCGCCCGGAAGACCTGCCCGAATCGGTTCTGGAAAAGGATCCAACGCCGGGCGGGCAGGAGGCCAAATATCACATGGCGGTCACGCAATTAAAGAAACATCTCATTCTCACCGCCCTGGAGGAAACCAAAGGCAACTACACCGAGGCGGCCCGAACCCTGGGAGTGCACGCAAATTATCTGCACCGGCTGGTCAGAAACCTGAACTTGCGCGCATCGATTCGTGCCTTCCCCATCCCGCGCGGCGGCGCAGGAAGAGCAATGGACAGCCGGTTGTGATGTCAGGTGCTGGGCGCGAAAAGATTTTCGACGGATGGGTGGGTCGAGACCGACTCAACCAATTTCTCTGCGGGCAAAACATGAAACCTTCATGATTCCTGCCCGGCCTCAAGGCAGCTTGAGGGTCAACAGGGTGGCTGGATTTATGTAGATGCCTTCCCAGCGTACCGCAAAGTGCAGATGAGGTCCCGTAGCCCGGCCCGTGCCTCCGCTCAGTCCGATCTCTTGTCCCCGCGCAATCCGCTCCCCGTGTTTTACTTTGACTTCTGAAAGGTGGAGATAAAGGGTCAGCAGCCCCTGCCCGTGATCCAGCACCACGCAATTGCCCTCGAAATATAACGGGCCGGCCAGCAAAACGGTCCCCTCATTGGCAGCCGCGACGGGAGTACCGGTCGGGACCGCGTAGTCCAGCCCCTGGTGCATGCTTTGCACCTTGCCGTTAAAAGTCCGCCGGGTGCCGAAGACGTCGGAAACCGCAGCTTCGACCGGCGGACGAAACTTCCCCGACCACTCCCGTTCCGGATCGGTGTGGTGAAACACGTCTTGCTTGACCGTTTTGTCCTGGCGAATGCGTTCCAGTTGCTCTTTGCTGGGTTGGGTGTATCGCTTGGCGACGGTCACCTTGATGCTGGGATATTTTGCGGCGCGAACCATGATTTTTCGGGAAAAAGAGATCTCTGCCGCCCGGGACGTCGTTCCCTTCAGCTCCAAGGTGTAGGTGCCGGGACGCGTTTGCAAACTGACACCCGCGATCCCGTACCAGGCTTTACTGGCCGCGTCGTAAGAAAACAAGACTTCATGTTCGAGCCACGTCGCGGAAAGACTCCTGAGCCGCACGGGTGGCACGACTGTAAACAGGACGGGAGCCCCGTTTACCAATGATGCCGGTTGCCAGCGAGTGGCCCAGGCTTTCGTGGCACCGGGTTTCGTGGCACCGGTTTCCACGGTTGTGGACGGCGTCGTTTCGCCTGGGACAAGAGGTGGCACGGCCAGGGTTAGCACGGTAAGCAGCAGACAGCAGCGCCCGATAGCGGAAAGCAACAATTCGCAGACTCCATCACCAGCCTAGCATCTCCAGGGAGATTCAAGAGTCACAATTCGCGGCCGAACCCCTATGGAAACCCTACTGCCGGCTCGGAATGAAATCCAACTGGACTTCCGTGGTAGTGGAGTGTTCGGCGGGTGCATATTTCCACTGCTTGACTGCCAGCGTAGCCGCATCCACCAGAATCGGATTGCCGCCGATGGGCGAGATTCTCCCGACTGAGCCGTTGGGAGTTATCGAAATGGTCAGGCGGACGATTCCACCGATCGCGTTCTGCTTCAATTCACGGGGATACTTGGGAGCGACCTTGTAGACCAGCTTACGCAGGCTTGGAGTGTTTTGCGCCTCGACGGAAGTCGTCGAAAGTACGGCCAGCATGATCACGCCCAGCCCTATGCGGGTCAGGCACGTGCGGCGGACTGACCATGCTGTCTTCGATGGGCCCACGGCAATCCAAATCCTCAAACTGAAATCGAGACGCGATCTTGCGAGAGTAGGAAATTAGTCATCCCTGGGCAAGTTACCGATGTAACAGTTTTCATCTTGCTTGCAAGGTCCCGTCGAGGCCGGCGGAAGGGCGCGGGGGAGAGCAGATGCTCCGCATCAAGAAAGAAAACCCCCTGGATGACAACTAGTATCTTTCTGCTATTGCTCCAGTGCCCACGTACCCGTACATTTCTTCGCAATCTTCCGGCGCAGGTCCCGCGGATCTAGCGGAACTGGCGCCCGGAGCGCTTACGTCCCAGATCAAGGAGCCGGACATGAGACCAGGAGCAAAAGTGTACGTAAGCGCGGTTGTCTTTCTGGTGGGGGTTGCACAAATCGCAGGACAGCAGGCCCGGTCAGCGGTACAGCAAACGTCAGCTTTGACGCAACCGGGTGACGCCCCTGCCCCAGCAGCTTCCGCGCCGGCGCCGGGGCCACCGCAAGCAACACATCCCCTCTCGACGCAACCCCAAAAGCATAAGCTCGGGCCCTTCGAGATTACGATCAATTGGCGCACGCGCGCGGAAGGTTGGAACTGGTTCGAGGGCCCCGCTGGAAACAGCGATTATCCTCTGTGGCATTCGTTGCTGCGCATTGGCATCGGCCAGACCAGGGAGCGCCTCGACTGGTTCGCCGAAATGGAACAGCCGTCCATTCTTGGGCTCCCGAACGACGCAGTGGTTGCGCCCCCCCAGGGTCAGCTGGGCCTGGGAGGTTCCTACTACGCCGCCAACGACAATCAGGCGAACAACGCCAGCGTGTTCCTGAAGCAGGCCTTTGTGGACTTCAAGCACCTCGGACCGGCGAGGGTGAAACTGGGGCGCTTCGAGTATTTCGACGGCACCGAAGTCAAACCCAAAGACCCGATGCTGGCGGCCGTCGTACAGGGCCGGATCGCGCACCGCCTGATTTCCAATTTCGGATTCACTGCGGTGCAGCGGACCTTTGACGGAGGTCAGTTCTCCCTGAATTCCGGGCAGAACAATTTCACGTTTTTCAGCGCTCGACCAACGGCTGGAATCCTTCAGACTGACGGGATGCCCGAGCTCGACATTGAGGTTTACTACGGGGCCTTCACTCGGTCCATGAACACGCCGCACGGCGCGGCACAATTACGCGTGTTCGCCTTGGGCTACGTGGATGACCGCAATACCATACTGAAGACCGACAACCGTCCGGTACCAGCCCGGACCGCGGACCTGAACAAGGTTCAACTCGCCACCTACGGCGCCAACTATGCGCAGGTGCTCAATACCAAGGGCGCTGGAAAGTTCGATTTCCTGGTCTGGGGTGTTTTCCAGGGTGGTTCCTGGGGCACACTCACCCAACGGGCAGGCGCGTTTGTGGGGGAACTCGGATGGCAACCCGCCGTGAACCACCTTAAGCCCTGGTTGAGCGCCGGCTATTCTTTTGGAAGCGGCGATGGAAATCCCAACGACTCGACCCACGGCACTTTTTTCCAGGTCTTGACCACGCCGCGCCAGTACGCGCGATTTCCCTTCTACAACATGATGAACAATGAGGATTTCTACGCCACCCTCAACCTCAAACCAGCCTCGAAACTTGCTCTCCGTAGCGAGGCGCACGCGCTCCGACTGGCCAACGCGGCCGATCTCTGGTACCTGGGCGGCGGTGCATTTCAACCGAAAACCTTTGGATACACAGGCCGCCCCAGCAACAACTTCCGCGGCTTGGGCAACGTTTGGGACATCAGCGCCGACTACCAACTCACCAAATCCTTCAGTACGTCTCTGTATTACGGCCATGCCTGGGGCAAGAGCGTGATTGCGAAGCTCTATCCCAAGGATGCAAACGGGCAGTTCGCGTACCTGGAAACCAACTTTCATTTCTAGCCCAGGCGTAGAGGCCTGTGGAGCGGCGGCAATCAGAATCGAGGCCTGGCCGCAGCCTAACGCGGGTGAGCGAGCAAGCCGGCCTGCCGCCCTGGTTCCTCTTGCTCACTGAAGCGCTCCTGCCGTCCTTTCCAGTTTTGCATTTCGCATTCGATGTTATCTTTGTGGCATATCCATGGACATTCTCCAGCACCTTTTCGAGCGGCACTTTCACGTGCCGGTGGAGCAACTGCAGCCGCTCCAGGGGAAACTCGGCGGTTCCGGGCGAAAGATCATCCGCCTGACGGGCGGACCGTGCAGCGCGATTGGCATTCTGTATGACGTGCGCGAAGAAAACGTCGCTTTCCTCGAATTTTCCCGGCATTTTCGCCGCCACGGCCTGCCGGTACCGGAGATTTATGGTGAGGACCTGGAACAAGGCGCCTATCTTGAAGAAGACCTGGGCAGCACAACCCTTTTTGAGTTTCTCTCTGACCATCGCAGCGGCAAGGACATCGCTCCGGCGGCGATCGAGGCCTATCGCAAGGTCATAGCGCTATTGCCCCGGTTCCAGGTTGAGGCGGGTCGCGACTTGAATTACAAGGTCTGCTATCCGCGCGGCAGTTTTGATCGCCAGTCCATCTCCTGGGACTTGAATTACTTCAAGTATTACTTCCTTCGCCTGGCCGGCATTCCGTTTAATGAACAAGCGCTGGAAGACGATTTCAGCCGCTTGACGAAATTTCTGTTGAGCGCCGGTCACGATTATTTTCTCTACCGGGATTTCCAATCCCGCAACATCATGTGGCGTGACGGGCAACCTTTTTTTCTGGATTACCAGGGTGGCCGCAAAGGCGCGCTGCAATACGACGTGGCTTCGCTTTTGTACGACGCCAAGGCTGATTTGCCCCCCGAACTGCGCCAGGCGCTGCTCGATCATTATCTCGACACCCTTGCCGGCTTCGTCAAGCTGGATCGCGAAGGGTTCATGCAGCACTACTATGCCTACGTTTACGTCCGCATCATGCAGGCCCTGGGAGCATACGGTTTTCGCGGCTTTTATGAGCGCAAAGCCCATTTTCTGCAGAGCGTGCCGTACGCTCTGAAGAACTTGCGCTGGCTGCTGCACAACGTCGCGCTGCCCATCGCCTTGCCCACCCTGCTGGGCGCGTTCAACAGCATGCTGGGTTCGGAAAAACTGCAGAACCTGGCTTCCGACGCGGAGACTCTGGTGGTGCGGATTTTCAGTTTTTCGTTTCATCGCGGCTGGCCAAATGACGAGACGGGGAATGGCGGCGGGTTTGTCTTCGATGGACGCAGCCTGCCCAACCCCGGGCGCGAAGAGCGCTTCAAGGCACTGACCGGCCGCGACGCGCCGGTGATCGACTACTTGAATCAGCAGCCAAGCGTGCACCAATTTCTGGCCGGCGTGCTTTCGCTGGTGGATGCCAGCGTGAGCGAGTATCAGCGGCGCGGTTTCAAGGACCTTATGGTGTCGTTTGGTTGCACCGGAGGGCAACATCGCTCGGTCTATCTGGCGGAACAATTGGCCAGGCGTTTGCGTGGCCGCAATGGAGTCGAGGTGGTGGTGCGCCACCGCGAACTGGAGACGCTCGGCCCATGAAAGCGATGGTTCTGGCGGCCGGCCTCGGGACCCGCTTGCGGCCTCTCACCGATGACCGCCCCAAGGCGCTGGTGGAAGTCGCCGGCCGCACCCTGCTCGAGATTACCCTGTCCCGCTTGCGTGCCTTTGGGGTCCGTGAAGTCATCATCAACGTGCATCACTTTGCCGACATGATTCTTGAGTATCTCAAAGCAAACCAGAATTTCGGCCTGCAAATCGAGATCTCAAGGGAAGACCCGCTTCTCGATACCGGGGGAGGCTTGAAAAAGGCGGGGCATTTTTTTCTCAGGGATTCCAGCCGTCCCGAAGAACCGTTCCTGTTGCACAACGTCGACGTTATCAGCACGATTGATTTGGGACGCATGGAGCAATTTCATACCGCAAACCATGCCCTGGCCACGCTCGCGGTGCAGGATCGCAAGACTTCCCGCTACCTGCTGTTCGACGAGCACCAGCAGCTTTGCGGCCGGCGATCCGGGCGCGATGGGGAACTTGAACTGGTTCGATCGCCCTTGCAGACGCAGGCGCTGGCGTTTGCCGGCATCCACGTAATTTCGCCTCGTCTCATCCCGATGATGGTGGAGGAAGGGATCTTCTCCGTCATCGCCTCCTACCTTCGTCTGGCCGGCCAGGGTGAGAAAATACTCGCGTTTCGGGCCAACGAATATTATTGGCGTGATCTCGGCAGGCCGGACGATTTGAGGCAAGTCGCTCGGGATTTAGAACAAAAAGTTCTTGTGCAGTGAGTTGTGCGGTCGTTCCCGGTTCTGGTTCGATGTGCTGGAAATTAGACCGGCCAAGCGGCGTTTGCCCCGGCGCCTTAGCGCGCGGCCGCAGCCTTGCGAGCCACGAGGCCGAACCCTTTATTGCGGGCGCTGCTCTCTAACTCCGCCAGCTCGGTTCGCGACGCTGCGCCATGCCCTGACTTTTTCTGCCATTCCGCGAGCACCAGCCGAGCTTCAAATTCGGTGCCGATCAATCCATACTTGCGGGCCTCTTCCAGGGTCTTTTCCAGTTGCGCCCGCGACAGTTCGGGCCGCTCCGAGGCCAGGAGCACGTCCGCCAGAACCAGATCGAACTGCAGGCGGAGCTGCCGATTCTGGGTTTGCGTGGCCAGGAACTTCGAGCCTTCGATCTCCTTTTTCGCATCGTCATGCTTGCCCTGAGCCAGCAGGGCCCGGGTCAGCATGATGCTAGCAGCCAGTTCGTCGTCGGTCGCCCGTTCCCGACGGAACTGTTCTTTGCATTTCTGCATCTCAGACTCGGCCTCGGCCGCGTGGCCCTCTTCGATGGCCAGGCGAGCCAGGGCAACCTGGGTCTCCGCTGCCGCCTGTTTTTCGCCCGCCCGGTCGCGCAGCGCCAGCGAGTCTTCATAGGACTGGCGGGCGGCCGTAAGGTCCCCACGATCGGTGAAGACGTCTCCCAGTCCGGTCAGCACGTACGCCGTCGCGTCTTTATCTTCGACTTCCTGTGCCGTCGCTTTGGCCTGCTGATAAGTGGTCTCGGCGGACTGCAGATTGCCCTGCTGACGGGACAAATCTCCCAGGTTGTTCAGGGCCAGCGCCACTCCGCTCTTGTCTTCGACGGTCTGGTAAAGAGGGATCGACGCCTCCAGCAGCTTCTTGGCTTCGGCCAGGTTCCCTTGCGTGAGGTTGGCGCCGCCGAGGTTGCTTAGGGCAGCGGCCACACCATCCGGGTTGCCGACCTGACGAAATTCCTGGATCGCCCGGCGCCACATTCTTTCGGCGCGGGCCATCTCCCCTTGCTGGAAATAGTTGGCGGCGAGATCGGTCATCATCATGGCCTCGCCATTGGTGTCTCCCGCCGCTATCGAACTCTGCAGAGCGGTCTGACAATCCCGGACCGTGTCCGCGGATGTTTCGATCGATACCTCTTGCTGGCAAAGGATGCCGTAAGTGCGGGCCACCAGGACATGCGATCCCTGGGCGCTGGCCTTGTCGATGGCCTGTTGTGCCGCGGCCCGCGCTTTCGTGAAGTCGGTATTGATCAGCGCGGAAGCTTCCATCATGTCAATGCGCGCATCGTCGCCGGCAGGCGGAGGCAGATGGCGGAGCGTCTCCAGCGTGTGCAGTGAATCAGCCGGCTTGATGTACATCTGTGCCGAGGCCAGCAACAGGCCGTAATCGAGGCGATCCGGAAAGAGATGAAACAGAGTCTGGTAAGCCTCGACCGTTTTTGGCCAGTCGGCAATCGAGCGGCGGTACTGGCCTTCGACCAGCAACTGCTCTTCTTGCGGGAGAGGCTGCGACAGTTCCAGGGCCCGCTGCGCCTCTGCCCGCGCCTTGTTTTCGTAGCCCAGATGCCACCACGCTTCGGAGAGGGCGGAATGCGACAAGGGGTAGTTGGGGTCGGCGGCAACCGCCTTGACCAGCAGGTCGCGGGCCCGCAGAAAATCGAAGGCCCACAACCGGGCGCGGCCCTCGGCATACAACCGCACCGCTTCCTGATTGGACGGCAGGGAAGCCCGTGCGGCGCTCACGGCTGCCGCCGACACAGACTTCACACCCAGGCTCTGCCGCAACTCAGTGCCGGCTTGGGCTGCCAGTTCGAACAGCTTGTCCTCGCTGCCGGTCAGGGCCTGCTCGGCAATAGTTTCTCCGCCCGCGGTGTCCTGCAGCCGAATGTCCAGGCGGAGGCGATTCTCATCCTTGCCCGGCAGCAAGGTGTAGGCGCCCAGCACCACAACATCGGCGCCTGGGTTGGTCCGCAACCTTTCCAGAGTGGCCTTGGCCAGAGTGTCCTCGTCGGCCAAAGGCAGCTCGCGTTTGGCGCGAGCCACGTCCTCTCCCGGGACCAGGCGGAGTCCGCCGCCCGCCGCCAGTTCCGTACTCAACATTTCGGTAAGCGCCGTCGAGAGCCAATTGTCGTCCGGACGCCCCGCCAGGTTGCGAAAGCCCAGTACTGCCACGGAGCGGCGTGCCCGTATGCGGGGCATGGCACCCGCAGTCTCGACCTTGGCTGCGGACCGCTGCGGATTGGATCGGAATTCGTACATGGTAATTCCGACCATCAGCAGGACCAGGCTGGCAACGATCCAGTAGCGGCCGGGCGAAGCAGCCCCCGCCGTCCTGTGGGTTGGTAGCGGAACCGTGCCCGGGAGATTTCCTGCCCGTTGCTCGAATGGCAACGCCTTATCGTTTGGTCCCTTATCAAAATCCGCCGGTTCGCCGGTTTCCTGCGCCGTGACCGAAGCCATGAACCGGTAGCCCCGGCGTGGCACAGTCTCGATGTAGCGGGGGGCATCAGCGTCGTCGCGCAAGGCCTCGCGCAGCTTTCGCACGGCTACCCCCAGGCTGTTGTCGAATTCGACGAATGTATCCTGGGGCCAGAGTCGCTGACGTAATTCCTCCCGAGTCACGATTTCGCCCGGCCGCTCCACCAGCAGGGCCAGCAAACGCAACGGCAGGTCCTGCAGCTTCACCCGGGAGCCACTACGCGAAAGTCTCCCCTGGGATGGGTCCAGATCGAAGGGACCAAACCGATAGCGGACGCTTTTGGGGGCCGAGTTGCTCATGGTCCTGGCTGCCAGCCCAGCGATGCGGCAAATCTTATCACGGGAAATCACCCCGCACCGCAGTTAAGATGCCGACCTAAACCCTTGTCTGACGGCCATTTCGCGGTTAATACAGGCTTAAAGATCAGTTTGGTTGACTCCCCGCGTGACTTGCTTCACATTCTCGCCGTCGGGCCGGCCTGATTGCGGGAGGACACCATGCCGCGAAGATGCACAGTGCTCGAGACTTGCTCTCGTCTCCTATTGATCACGCTTTGCTTGGCCTCTCTCGCCCCCGCGCAGACGGGAACCAAGCGAAAGGTGACCAGTGAAAGCGATCTGCCGCGGTTTACCTATGCCGTGAGCGGATCAGTCTCCGATTTGCTGCAGGCGGACCCAGCCACCTTCAACAAGTTTGGCGCCCCCGTGCGCGCCGACCTGGAATCAATGCTGCGCGATTACGACATTCAGGACCACGCCATGCTGCGCGAGCTTCTGGGGGTTGAACTGACTTTCCAGGTACTTTCCGGCACAGAGGACAAGGCCGCGCTTCAGACCGTGGAAAAGATCCGCGCGCTCGAAGACAAACCAGACGCCAAGCTGGTCAGCGGTTTGCAGACGGAATGCCTTTTGAAGACCCGGGCGGAGACGGGCCTGCTCAACGGGGAGGCTGTGGCAGCCCCTTACGCCCGCTGCTACGCTGCCGCGCTCGATGGGCTTCCCTGGAAGGTCGTGGGCAACCGGCTGAAAGAGTCCAAGACCCGATTCGAGATCACCACCGCTGCCATGATTAAAGGCAGAGCCGAGGCTGAGATTGGTCCTGGCCTGGCCAAGTCGCATTCCCTGAGCAACGACCTGGCCTGGAGGCTTCTCTACAGCCGGGCTGGGCTGCTGCTCTACTTACCGCTCAAGACCCAGACCATTGATGTCATCAGCAAGTACATCGCTGCCCACGACTTCAAAAAGCCGGACATCTGGGCCGCCAGGGATGTGACCCTCGACAGCGCCCAGCACCTCACTCCGGTGCGGGTCGCCATCTGGGATTCTGGAGTGGACGTTGCCCTGTTTCCGGGCCAGGTCTATACCGATCCCAATCCCGGCAAATACGATCCGCACGGCCTGGCATTTGATCTTCTCGGCTTTCCCGCTCACGGCAATCTTTTCCCGCTGAGCCCGGATCAGCAGCGAGAGTACCCGGGCATGGAAGACATACTGAAGGGATATTCGGATCTCATACTTTCGCTCGACAGCCCCGAAGCCACCGCCGTTAAACAGAAGGCCGCTTCCCTCCCGGCCTCTGAAGTCCCCAGCTTCTTTGAAGCGATCTCGTTGTACTCCAATTACGTCCATGGCACGCACGTGGCCGGTATTGCTGTCCGGGGCAACCCGGCGGCGCGAATCGTCGTGGCCCGCATCACTTTTGATTGGAAGAATGTTCCGACGCTGCCGACTGAGGAACTGGAACGGCGGGCCGTGGCCGACTACATGGAATACGTGAACTATTTGAAGAAGCACGGCGTGCGCGTGGTGAACATGAGTTGGGGAGGAACTCCCAAGGACTATGAATCGGCGCTGGAAAAGAACGGAGTGGGGAAGGACGCCGCCGAACGCAAAGTGATGGCCCGCAAGCTTTTCGTCATGGACCGCGACGGCCTCTATGCCGCCCTGAAGAGTGCGCCGGAGATTCTTTTCATCTGCGCGGCTGGGAACGACGACAGCAGCGCCGCATTCAACGAATTCGTGCCTTCCTCTTTCAAGCTGCCCAACCTGCTGAGCGTGGGCGCCGTTGATCAGGCCGGAGATGAAGCATCCTTCACCAACTACGGCGATACCGTGCTGGTCGATGCCAATGGTTATGAAGTTGAGAGCTATTTCCCTGGCGGAAGGAAAGTGCGACTCTCGGGCACGTCGATGGCGTCTCCCAACGCCGTGAATCTCGCGGCCAAGCTGCTGGCTCTGCGTCCGGAATTGCAACCTGCGCAAGTGATCTCCCTGATCCGGGATGGAGCCACGGTGAGCGAAGATGGGCGTCGCCATTTGATCAACCCCAAGCACACCGTAGAACTTCTGCTGGGCAAGAACTGATTGGCTGGGGCCGATGTGGAGGCAGTCTGAATCCGGAGGGAGGCAGGCCATGAAGAAATCGATGCTGGCGATTCTGGGGATTCTGATCTGCTTCGCCGGATTTGCGCTGGCAGCACCAGCCCAGCCCAAAGTCCGCACCTACTACATCGCCGCCGACGAAGTCGAATGGGACTATGCCCCCGGCGGCGTCAACAAGATGATGGGCATGAAATTCGAAGGCTTTCCGAAAGTCTTTACCGAGCGCGGACCGCACCGCATCGGCACGGTCTATCGCAAGGCCCTCTACCGCGAATACACCGACGACAGGTTTGCCCAGATCAAGCCGCGTCCGGCGCAATGGGAGCACACCGGGCTTCTCGGACCCATCCTTCGCGCTGAGGTCGGTGACACGATTCGCGTAGTCTTCAAGAACAACGCCACCCGCCCTTACAGCATGCATCCTCACGGCGTGTTCTACGACAAGAACTCCGAGGGCGCAGGCTATGACGATGGAACTTCCGGGGCGGATAAGGACGACGACGCTGTCCCGCCCGGCAAGACCCATGTCTACACCTGGAAAGTGCCGGAACGGGCCGGGCCCGGGCCCAACGATCCCAGTTCGATTGTGTGGCTCTATCACTCGCATACCAGCGAACTGAAGGACGTGGAGAGTGGATTAATCGGCGCCATAATTGTCACGCGTCGAGGCATGGCCGATGCCGATGGCAAACCGAAAGATGTGGACCGGGAATTCGTCTGCCTTTATATGTTGTTTGACGAGAACCAGAGCTGGTATATCGACCACAACATCCAGACCTACACTGGAGATCCGAAAGGCGTTAACAAGGTTGAATTCTCCCCCGTCGATGCGGAGGGAAATCTGGCTCCGATCGGGACCGGCTTCACGGTTTCGAACGCCAAGTTTTCGATCAATGGCTACATCTACGGGACCGGACCTATCATGGTCATGAAGAAAGGCGAACGCGTCCGCTGGTATTTGGCTGCTCTGGGAGAACAGTTCAGCGTGCATACTCCACATTGGCACGGCAATGTCGTGCTGCAGAACGGCAACCGCACCGACGTCGTAGAACTCATGCAGGCCCAGATGCTGACCGTGGACATGGTGCCCGACAATCCCGGGACGTGGATGTTCCATTGTCACATCGACGACCACATGGAAGCGGGCATGTCGGCGCTGTATAGAGTCGAGCCGTGACAGGAAAGAGGGACGAAGTTTTGATGAAGACAACTTCATCAAATCGATTCGAGACGGCCGCCTTCGGGGGTGCGGCCGCCTTCGAATCCGAACGAGGAACAGGAGAATTTGACCATGGCTAACTTTTGCAACAAATGCGGATCACCAGTCAGCGGGATATTCTGTGTGAAGTGCGGGGCGGACACCCGGTTGGCGGCAGGCCCGTCTCCGCAGTCTGCAGCGCCTCAGGCCCCGCCGGCGGCTCCAGTCCCCACGCCCCCGCCGGCCCCTTCCGTGTCCGCCACCCCGCCTGCGGCCAAATTCTGCAACAAGTGCGGCGCGCCGTCGAGCGGGACCGCATTTTGCAACAAGTGTGGAGCGAGCATGCGCCAAGCCGCGGCCCCGTCCGCCCAACCCGCGGCCATTCCCGCCGCCCAGGCCCCGCCTCTGGCGGCAGCACCACCACAACCATTACCTGCTTCCCAAACTCCCACCAAAGGCAGCCCTCTCACCAAGATTCTCATCGGCTTTGCGGTGGTGGTTGTGACCTTCGGCGCCCTCGCCGCCGGTGGCGTGTATTACGTGGTTTATCGGGTAAAGCAGAAAGTGCACGAGGTGGCCCACGACGTCACCCGCAACGTGCCCGGCATGGGCTCCGATTCGGACAGCGGTTCCAGCTCTGGCGACAATTCCATCATGGGGTCCATCTCGAAAATGGTTTCCGGTAACAGCACCGATTCCGGAAATAGCGGATCCAACGGCGGCATCAGCGGTGATCCCTGCCGCCTCTTGAGCAAGGAGGAAGTCGGCCGCGCCATCGGAGTGGAGATCGTCGCCACACAGCCGACCGAGGGCGGCTGCTCCTATCTCGCGCACGGCGACTCCGGTGACATGACCGCCAAGCACATAACCGCCATGATGGCGAAGAATGGCGCTGACGCGAAGACGCAGCAAATGATTCAAGGCTTTACTGGAGGAATGGCCAAAGTGTTCCAAAGCGAGGGACACGAAAAGACCTCAGACAGCAACGGCAACGTCCCGGTTTTCACTTTCGGCGTGGACAACCATGCGGCCGAGGCCCAGATGCGCCTGAACGCGAAAGTTCTGGGAGGCCTGGGACCTGGCCAAGTGGGCGTTCCGGGCATTGGCGATCAGGCGATGGACGAGTCGGGCGCCATGTTGATGGTCCGCAAAGGCGACAAGCTGATTCGGATCATGTATTCCACCTGCCCCTGCTCGCTCGACGCCATCAAGCCTCTGGCAAAAATGCTGGCCGACCGGGTGTAGGCGGGGAATACGCAGCTGATGGAAAGCTCACGGAGGAGGCTCGAGAAATTCGCCGCGAGGTTTTTGGATGATGAAACAAGTTCTTAATCGAGACAAGGAGACAAAATGAAATCACAAAACGTGACGACCGCAAGATGGATCGGACCATCCCAGTACTGCATTCTCGCAGTCCTCATTGCGGTGGTTTGCGGGAGCGCCTCTTTCGCGCGGGCGCAGAGCGGCTGCAAGGTCCTTTTCGACGCAAGCGACAAGCTGATTATGACGCCGCACCACGGCTACACCAACCACGTCACGCAGATGAAAAACGGCAAGCAGATTTCCAGTGC
Organism: Terriglobales bacterium; assembly: GCA_050745885.1. Lineage (GTDB taxonomy): Bacteria > Acidobacteriota > Terriglobia > Terriglobales > Acidobacteriaceae > JAIQFF01. Next base: position 21,501 of record JBOGLD010000033.1, on the reverse strand, counting down.
GGGAGAGGACGTATCCGTTGGCGGTGTTATTTACGTGAAGGTTGAAGACGCTTGGCGAAAGAGCCCAATGACCGTACCAGACTGGCTGAAGCAGGAGCACGAAAACCGCGAGAACTCCAAGAACGTGTCGTGCCAACACCTGCGCGATGAAGGTGTAAACGGAGAAGCTGCAGGAGTGTATACCGTACACGCGGAGACGGAAGACCTGAAATCCGACGGGACGGTCTGGATTTCCAGGAGCCGGGGGGTCATCTTGCGTCAGGACTACGACGCGGACATGGATGGCGATAAGTCGCATACGACCATCCGCTACGAATACGCCAACATTTCGCCGCCGGCCGTCTCGCGCTAGCACAAGCGGGATCTCGCCGGGACCATGGAAAGTGAGACAACTCTCAACCTAGGAGAAACATGACAGCCAGGCTCGCAGGTGGTCAGGAAACGCGAGGCTCGCTTGCTTCAATGCTGCTGGTCCATTCCGCTCTGCTTCTGACCGCGGTCTTCCTGTTCACGGGCAAGGCCGAGGCGCAGGATTCAGGTTGCAAACCAGTCATCGATGCCGCGGTATTGCAGGCCCGCACGCCAAGTCACGTTTACAGCTCCATGACCGGGCCGGGCACCAACCTGACTATGGAGACGATCACCACCAGCTCCTTCGTTTACACCAGGAGCAATGTGGGAGGCGCGGACCCGTGGAAGAAGACGAAGTACTTGCCCGAGGACGAGGCCCGTCAAGCCGCCTCCAGCAGTGGAGCCTACACCAGTTGCCAGCACGTCGGCGATGAGACCATCAACGGCGAGATGGCTGCGATCTACACCGAAGTAAGTAAGAAATCCGGCGTTTCCGGCAAAGCGTGGATTTCGAAGAAGAGCGGCCTCCCGCTGAAAGGCGAACTCACGCTCAGCAGTGGGCATGTCTCCATTCGCTATGAATATGACAACGTTCGCCCGCCGGGGATGCGGGAATGAGGTTTATGTTTTGAGCCGAGGCCGCAAATTTACGACTGCCCGAAAGGAATAAACGAAATGCGAACCTGGATCAGCAAATCGCTTCCCCTTCTCACCGCCAGCGTAGTTTTGGCTCTTGCGCTCCCGGTGCGCGCCGCCGGATCGACAAACGATCCCGTGAGCGGCCTCCCGCTGCTGCCGGGCCTACATCCGGAGAGCCACCCCATAAACTTGACGGCTTGCCGCAAGCAAGGCCAGGGGAACCAGTACATTCCTGGGCCCAGCACCGTGGCCGCCAATATCGACTGGTACAAGGCGCATCTTCCAGGATTCCACTTTTATCATGCCACGTGGGCCAACCGCTCGCAGGACACATTTTGGAGCCCCGACGGTACGAAAGGCGTCAGCATCACCGGCACTCCCAACAGCGACCACACCTTCTCCGTGATGTATCTCCAGATGAAGAGCGGCCTTACGGAGCATGAAAGGGCGGCGTTCAGTCCCTCCAATCCTACTTGCAAATGAAAGGCGCTTCTCTGACCGGCTTGATGAACAAGAGAAAAGGAAGGATGGCTGCTAACTGCTCAAGAGCGACGTTGTAAACCAGCAGAAGTCTGCCGTTTGCGCTCCCTTTCTAGCCCCCGCTGGACAACTGGTCGAAAGGAAGCCAGGCATTGATCACCAGGCCGATCACAGAAGCTTCTCGCGGCACGTTGAAACGTCTGACGGACTGCCGGGAGAGGGGGTAGGGCAGCAGTGTGAGTTCCTTGCCTTGCAACTCACACCAGCAGCAACTATGCCCCTCGGTATGCCAAATCAAATAGACCGGACGTTCCCGCATACTCTTCCAGTCAGAGACCTGGACCTTATTCTGCTTGACGTCGACCTCCACTAAGGAACCGGGAGGAATCAAATCTCCCATCGAGTCATCCTTCAAACCGACGGCAGCATATCGGTAACGTTTTGGGTCGAGCCGCCTGAACTGCGCCGGTGGTAAACCCGCCAGCTCTTGCGGATTCAGTGTGAGCAGACGAGTCTCCTGGCTGTTAAAACCGGCATCGAAAGCGAGTTGAAAGCGGAAACTAGGTTCCTGGTCTTGGATGGCAGAAGCCTTTCGCACGCCGGGTTCATCTTGAGCGATGCATTGCCTTACTTCCTCGCCGTCAATGCCAAACACCAACAAGAGTTCTTCCAACGAGACTTTGAGACAGACTGCCAGGCTAACCAGCTTGTGAATGCTGGGAAGAGCTCCAGCTTCGACATCAGCCAGCGTAGAGTGCGAAACGTAAAAGTCTGCGTCGCCTTTGACCTCGGCAATCGACCGGCTGACCCGTTCGATATCACTCGATCTAACGAAGCGTTCTGCCCGCAACTCTCGAATCCATTTGCCTGAGTTCATGCGCGAGCTTCGCGCGATTTCACGTGTCAACTATTGACTCCTCGATCGGGAGGGCAAGGCGCCGTCCACAGAAATAGATGAACGAGGTGGAAGGACATTCTGTGGCCACCCAAGGGCTGTCGTTCATTGAGCGGAGAGTCACAACAGACCGGAATGACCTCAAGGCGTGACTTCGCTTCTCTCTCATGTCGTGATCCTTTTTCGCCGGTGTGAAGCAAGATGGCTTTTCGGTGAATCGGTTGGGCCACCAGGCCGAACCCCCGGTCAAGGACTTAGTTGTAGATACCAATGGCATTTTGGACAAAGACGTGGCTTCAGGTACGGAGGAAGAACGGATGCGCGCTGATGTATACCGCGGACCGCGCTAGTTCGAAGCGAACTTCGTCGCTGCATTCCTGACACCGGGGAAAAGTGTCCCCGTAAAGTGCGATCACATGGTGTGACGAAGCGTGCTGGACTGAGTGGGCGACCCGGTATATTCCGGAGCAGGGAGTTCTGTCGCCCGGCTGATAAATATCCGCCATTCTTCTGAGTTTCCTTTACTAAAAGGTCTGGGCAAGGTTTATGCTGATTAGGTATACGCCGTTATGTTAACGATGTCAACGTAATTATCGTTCGAGACCCGACAGGAGCGACCATGCCAAGACAGCCGGATCCTCAACTAGAGATTCGCATCCTGAACGCTGCGCAAAAACTGTTCTTGCGGGGAGGAGAGGAAGGCCTCTCCATGCGAGGCTTGGCAAAGGCGGCGCATACCAATACTCAGGCGATCTATCGTCGATACAAGAGCAGGAAGCAGATCCTGGAAGCGTTGGTTCAACGAACTCAGCAGGACTTATTCGCTGTGCTGGAGCCTTGTATCTCTCTTCAGGATGCCTATCGCCGCCTTGTTCAGTTCGCCCTGGAGCATCCTCACGAGTATCAACTCATCAATGCGGCTTTTTCAAAGGTCAATACTGCGCGGCCCAATTTCGAGTTCATGAAAAAACGAAGTGCCGAATGGCTAGGCGGGACTCCTGCGGACCACACGGATCTGATCCTGGCTTTGTGGGCGCTAGCGCACGGGACCGCCTCGTTGCTGATTTTAAGGGCGGTTCCCTCACTTCACGAAGCGGACCTGCGCTCTGTTGTGGATAAGGCTGCCGAACTCCTGGTGCAGAACGCGGCCATCCTGTCGGCACGGGACTAGGCTGGCCAATCCCGGTCGACAGCGTCATGAACTCCCTATCTCTCGGCCAGATCTCAGCCCGCGCTTTTTCTTTTGGGGGGTGCCGGACTCACTCGATCTGCGGCGCTGGGGCCTGAAGCGGCTGATCGGGGGGAAGCAGGAAGAAAACGAGCCGTCATCGCGACCGCGCGAAAACTGGCCGTCTTGCTGCATCGGCTGTGGGCCAACGGTTTCGGGTGAGAAGAAGCTGTGCATCCCCTTGCTAGCCGAGGGCCAAAATAACATTGGCAAATTTTGTTTGGGATTGTGGGGCGGTTGAAGATGGGGGGAACTTTGCGCGGTTGGGCTGTGCGCTGGACACGCGCCGGCGGCTGCGTTCCATTTCGCGGAATGACCTTCGCTCTTACGTGCGGGAAGCCTCGCGCAGCAGCGTTGCCACCGACGCGCGGCAAATTGAACGCATGTCTGCCTCATGTTGCGAACGGATCGTCTTCATGATGAGCAGCATCACTGCTCCGTGGAGCAATGCCCAGAGGGCGATTTCCAGACGAGTGTAGTCATCCGGACTTCCGCCTAGCTGTGCGGCCAGCTTGCCTTTCATAAGCTGCACCACGGGTCTTTCCTGCTTCACGGTCTGGTTCAGAGTGGCCCGGCGGGCCATCTTGGGCGAAGAACGCAGTAATTCGTATTCGTGAAGATAATAGAGTTCGTATTCGTGGGGATGGCTCAAGCCGTAGTCGAGGTAGCGTTCGCAGGCGTCTTCTACCGACGAGGAGGTCTCCACCAATCGCAGCCAATCTTGCCTCGTTTCCTGCACCAGGGCTCGCAAGATGTCATCCCGGTGAGGGAAACGCCGGTAAACCGCCGGCGTGTTCGTACGCGCAGCCCGGGCCACGGCCCGCATGGTCAGGGCCTTGCTGGACCCATTTTTCCAGAGCTGACGAGCTGCATTCAGAATGCGTTCCTCGAGGCCAGGATCGGGTTGTCGCGCCATATGTTTCCTCTTGTCAGATAGGTCGTGCCAATTATGTTGACAATGTACACGTAATGACGCGCAAAAGACAACCGTAGACACAAACGCCTTCTACGCACTCGTCCAGTCTAAGCTGTTGTGAAATCTGGTGGACCTGGTCGGGATCGAACCGACGACCTCTTCCATGCCATGGAAGCGCGCTCCCAGCTGCGCCACAGGCCCACATGACAAACATTGTGCGAGGGGGCTTAAAGCAACCCAATTCTCGCCTACTGGCTATCGATAGTCAAACCCGGTGGGGCCTGACGGCATCTCCAGTACGATGTAAATTTTGCGAAAGCGGGGAAACTTAGTATTCTGTGTGACGATCTGCGGCTATCTTTAATGAGACCAAACCCCATTCTGCGTTTTCGATTTTTGTCCTTGCTGCCGCTTTGTCTGGCGATGAGCGCCCAGGTTATTTCTGCCAATCAATCCGCGCCCCAGGGTCCGGTGTCTTATTCTTCCGTCAACCAGCTTAGCGGGTTGCTCTCGCAGCTGGAACACGCGTCGCAGACCACGCAATTGGATTTGGCCAAGCTGCGCATTGAAAAATGGAAGACAGACTCCAACAGCAAGCGCCAGGCTGCGGGGAATGTGGAGTCCATCCAACGCAACCTGCAGGCCGCCTTGCCGGAAATCATCGCGGAGCTGCGGACGTCCCCGGAGAGCCTTACTTCCACTTTCAAGCTGTACCGCAATCTGGACGCGCTCTACGACGTGTTGGAATCGGTGGCGGAGTCGGCGGGGGCGTTCGGTCCCGATGACGACTTCCAGGCGCTCGAAAACGATGTCAGCGCATTTGAGAAAGCGCGTCGGGCTTTTGCCGAGCGCATGGAGACCCTGGCTGGAGCCAAGGAAGTCGAAGTCAGTCGTTTGCGGGCGGCGTTGCAGAATGCGCAAGCCAACGCGCCCTCTCAGCCTCCGAAGAAAATCGTGGTCGACGATACCGCACCCCCAAAGAAAGCTGCCAAAAAGAAGCCCGTTACCCGGGCTCACCCCAGCCCCCCTGCGACCCCGCCGAAGTAAGCGATCAGCTTGATTTCCCGGTGATTCGGCCGCGGTGCGGTACGGATGGGTCGTACGCTCCCCTCCAGCTTCATCTCTAAGGTGCTGAAATCATTACAGGTGAAGGTTTGGAACTCTGCATGCCGCGTCGGGGTCTATACATACAGGTTGGCGTTTTTCGGCTGGGCGTGGAACACGTTTTCCTTTTGGGCCCGCAGGCGGAAAGAACCTATAATGGGAGGTGACGCCATGGCGTTAATGGCGGGAGCATCCACCTTGGGCGATCTTGCAGGCGCGATCGGAATCCGGGTCCAGCAGTCGGCGATCGTGGCCGAACTGAAGGCAGGCTCGGAGGATGCCTACGCCTGGCTCATCGGCGAATTCCACCAGCCCGTCTACAGCCTGGTTTATCGCATCCTGACCGATCCTTCCGACGCCGCCGATACTACCCAGGAGGTCTTCCTGAAGGTCTTCCGGGGAATGAAGCATTTTCACGGCGAGTCCAGCCTGAAAACCTGGATTTATCGTATTGCGGTGCATGAGGCTTCCAATCGGAGGCGCTGGTGGTTCCGCCATAAGGCGAAGGAAGTTTCGATTGAACCGAACCTGGACGAGCGCGGGCCGGGGGCGGTGGGAATGCGCGATACCCTGGTGGACGAAAGCCAATCGCCCTTCGATATGGTAGTACACGAGGAAGTCCGGGCACGGGTCGAAGCGGAATTGCGGCAGATTTCAGAGCCTTATCGCACCACGGTCATCTTGCGCGATTTGGAAGAAATGTCGTACGAAGAGGTAGCTGAAATTACCGATGTTTCCCTGGGAACGGTAAAGTCGCGACTGACCCGGGGCCGGGAAGCGTTGCGACGACGCCTGACGGTATACGTAGCGGAAAATGGGGAACAACTCGGTTTGCAGACTCCCAAAAAGACCGCATGGCGCGAGACCGGCTGCAGGATTCCGGCGGCTGAGGTGACACGATGAATTGCGCCCAAGCCCGACCGTTGTTTTCTCCGTACATCGATGGAGCGGTTACCGGCAAGCAGATGCGCGAGCTCGGCAGTCACCTGGAAGCCTGCGGCCGCTGCAGTCGGCAATATAGTTCTCTGCGGCAGACCCAGCACCTGCTGGCCCAGATACGGCGCCCCAAGGCGCCGGCTGACCTGCCCCTGAAGCTGCGCGTCGCCATTTCGCAGGCGGTGGCCCAATCCCGCCGCCGCTATCTGGACGGCGTTCGGGTCCGTTGGCAGAATGCGCTTGACGTATTCATGGTGCCCGCGACCGCAGGTCTGGCAGCGGCCGTGGTCATTTTCGTGGTTTTGATGGGATTTTTGGCGCCCCTGCAGGCGGACCATTCCGATGTCCCCCTGATGCTTCACACCGCACCCCAGCTGCAGCAGTCGGCTTTTGGTTCGACGCTGGATTCCATCAACGATGACTCGCTGGTGATCGAGGCCTATGTGGATTCCAAGGGACGAGTGCAGGATTACCGCATTCTGTCTGATTCCAAGAACGACAACGCCTTACTCCCGCAGGTAAAGAAGAACATGCTCATCTTCACCACCTTCACGACGTTCCGTCCTGCGCTTTCAATGGGTCGACCGACAACCGGGCGGGCGATACTGTCGTTCTCAAGAGTCAGCGTCAAGGGGTAGCGCCACCGGGCCCGTGCGGCCTGGGCCAGGGCTTCTGAATAAAAAGCTGCAACAGCATCCATTGATTCTCCGGCGGGCACCCCTTACACTGAGTGGGATCGTAGCCCGCATACCGGCCAGCCTGCAGGAGGTTTCCCTGAGTCGAAGGTTTAGACGCTCGCTTTACGCGGCCTTGTTTGCCCTGCTGGCGGAGCTGTCGCCTGCGCAAAGCCAGAGTCCGGTGGCGCTGGACACCAGCGAAACTCTGTTTACCGTGCTAACGGCAATCAACACCTGTGGCTACGATCAGGAACTGGGCGTCTCCGACCCGTTGCGATCGCGGATACGCTCGGAGGTGGCTCGGGCGCGAGAGAGTTCGCCGGAAGCCAAGGATGCGACCGAGGCCATGTGTCAGTACTATCAGCAACACCAGCAGCCGGATGCTTCGAAGACGCTGGCCCAGTACGTGTCGCTCGCGCTCTACCTCAACCCCCCGCCCGATCTGACGGCGAAGGTAAAGGACGCGGACCTGCCTCCGGATGCGACCGCCGTAATCGGAATCCTTCCCCTGCTGCAGAAATTCTCCGAAACGGTGGGCCTGCATAAGATCTGGGAAGGAGACAGCCAGGCTTATTCAGCATTGACCGGGCGCTATCACCAGGCGCTGGCCAAGATGTTGTTCGACACAGAAATCTATTTGAAGCTGCCGTCGTCCGGCCGCCTGGGGCGGGAATTCACCGTGTACATCGACCCCATGGGCGCACCCGGACAAACCAACGCCCGGAATTACGGGTCGGACTATTACGTGGTGATTTCTCCGGGCCCGGATGCGGGGCTCAAGATGGAGCAGATCCGCCACACCTACCTGCACTATTTGCTGGATCCGCTGGCCATGAAGTACCCGACCACGATGAAGCGCCTGGAACCGCTGCTCGAAACTGTCAAGGCGGCGCCCATGGACGAAAGTTTCAAGAGCGACGTCTCCCTGCTGGTCACGGAATGCTTCATCCGGGCGATTGAGGCACGCACGACGGGATCCAGCAAGGCCCCGGAAGCGGAGCGCGAACAGGCGGTCGAGAATTCGGCCCAGCAAGGCTTCGTCCTGACCAGGTACTTTTATGAAGCGCTGCTTCGGTTCGAGAAAGATCCAGCCGGGCTCGGCGCTGCGTACGGCGACCTGGTCAGCGGCATCGATTTAGGGAAGGAAAAGAAACGGGCGGCGCAGGTATCGTTTGCTTCCACGTCCGATACAGAGCTGTTGCATCTTTCGCGTCCGCACGAGGGCAAGTTGCTGATCGCAGCCGAACAGCGGCTTTCGGCGGGCGATGCGGAAAGCGCGCAAAAACTGGCTCAAGAGGCGCTGGAAGAAAAAAGCGAAAACCAGGGCCGGGCACTCTTTATTCTGGCGGAAGTGGCCACTCATAACTCGGACATGCAGGGTGCGAGGAATTATTTCGAGCGGGCGCTGCAAGTGGCGGACGAACCCAAGGTGGTGGCCTGGTCCCATATTTACCTGGGAAGAATTTTCGACCTGCAGGCTGACCGGGAGGCGGCGATGGACCACTATCGGGCGGCGGCCACCGCGAGCTCGGGATTGCCCGCAGCCAAAGCGGCTGCCGAAATGGGATTGCAAAAGCCGTACGAGCCCACCCGCCATACCCAGTAGAGGTCAGAAACAAGATTGAGCAAGCTCAATTGCACTTTGCCCAAGGAGAAAGCATGAAGCAAGCAGCAATGCTAGTCGTGATCCTGGCGCTGATTACAATGGTGTCGGCGCAAACCCAGACGCCTCCGGCGCAGGCAGGTACCGCGGCCGCCACACCGCCACCCCAGGGAAAACGACCACCCCAGGCCAAGACCCAGCCCGAGTTCGACGCTTACAAAGTTGCCGCGGCCAACACCGACCCTGCCGCTTTGGAGAAAGCGGCGGACGATTTTGCGGCCAAGTTCCCCGATAGTGAGCTGCGAATCCTGCTGTACCGGACCGCCATGCACGACTATCAGGCCGCGAACAATCCTGACAAGATGATGGAAATGGGCCGCGCCGTGTTAAAGATTGATGCCGATGATCCCGAGGCCCTGGTGGGCGTGGCCCAGGTTCTGGCAGAGCGCACTCGAGAGAGCGATTTGGACAAAGACCAGCGCCTGGATGAAGGCACGAAACTGGCCCAGCGGGCTGTGGAAACAGTCGAGACCGACATCACCGTTCCAGCCGGGACTTCGCAGGACAAAGTCGACGCGTACAAGGCATTCCTGCGTTCCAACGCCTACTACGTGCTAGGCACGATCCAGTACACCCGGGAAAAGTACGCGGACGCGGAGGGCTATTTTCACAAGTCGATCGATGCCTTCCCTTCTCAAGTCGATCCCCTGGCCGTGCTGCGCCTGGCGCTCTCGCTGGACAAGCAGGAAAAGTATGCCGAGGCGTTGAAGTACGCCAATCAGGCCGTGCAACTGACGGACGCCAGCCAGGGCACAACGCTCGCCACCCTGTCGCGCAACGAACGGGATCGGCTGGTTCAACTGACCGGTGGCACTCCAGCCAAGCCGCCTGCCAGCGCTCAGAATCCAGCGCCCAAGCAGTAGCGCAAACTGCGGACCTCGGACCCCGGCCCTCAGGGATATACCGAACTCTGAGGTCTGACGTCCGAGGCCGGCAGTCGAAGGCGCTCACCAAACCATGAAGCCGCGTGACATTGCGCTCTTGCAGGCCGCCCTGGGCTGCCGCTTCCAGCGGGTAGAGCTCCTAGAGCAGGCCTTGACCCACAGTTCCCAGGCGCGCGAACTCGAGGCCTTGCAAACCGCGGGCGCGCCTCGGGTGGGGGACAACGAGCAACTGGAGTTTCTAGGCGATGCCATCCTCGGATTTGTAACTACCGAAGAACTGTTCAACCGGTTTCCCAGTTTTCGCGAGGGTGAACTTTCCAAGCTCAGGGCCCACCTGGTAAGCGAAAAGCACCTGATTCGAGTGGCGCAGGAGTTGGAGTTAGGGCACTACCTCCGCCTGGGGCGAGGTGAAGAAAAAAGCGGAGGCCGCAACAAGACTGCCCTACTGGTGGATGCCCTGGAGGCCGTGCTGGCTGCCGTTTACCTCGATGGCGGGCTGGAGGCCGCGCGCCGACTGGTGCTGCAGTCCATTGTGATCCCGGAACTGGAGCGGATTGCGTCGAACGGCAGCAGTCTGCCGATGACCGACTACAAATCGGCGTTGCAGGAAAAGTTGCAGGCTACCGGAAGACCCCAGCCTACGTACGCGCTGGTCAAAGAGCGTGGTCCCGAACATAACAAGATTTTCACGGTAGAGGCGCGCTTGCAGCCGCTCTAGAATACCGGCACAGCGGAATTCGTGGGCCGGGCCGATGGTTCCACCAAGAAGGATGCTGAACAGGATGCCGCCCGCCAGGTGCTGGAACATCTTGGCACCGTGCCGGTCGGGTCGAACGGCCGGACAAAACGCAACGAGCATCCCCAGTGACCGTCATGTCAGTAACTCCGGAACTCAAGGAAAAGGCCCCGCAGGCGGACACGCTGAGTTCGCTGCAATCCTTGCTGGCGACGGTGGTGATCGCCGTTTTTGTCATCACCTTCATCGTGCAGGCGTTCCAGATTCCTTCCGAATCCATGGAGAACACGCTGCTGATCGGAGATTACCTCCTGGTGGACAAACTGCACTATGGGGGAGGCGGCATCTGGGACCGCATCATGCCGTACCGGCCGGTGCGGCGGGGGGACGTCATTGTTTTTCGCTATCCGGTGCATCCCACCCAGCATTTTGTGAAGCGTGTGGTTGGGGTCCCCGGCGATCGCGTCCGCCTGATCAACCGTCAGGTGTATGTCAATGGCCATCCCCTGCAGGAACCTTACGCCCGTTACAGTTCCGACGTACACGACACCTTCCGCGACGAGTTTCCGCGGCTGAATCTTCCCGTTCCCGGGCTGGAAGGCGGATGGTGGCTGGAGATGAAGAAACTGGTGGAAGACGGTGAACTCATCATTCCGCAGGGAAATTACTTTGTGCTGGGTGATAATCGGGATGAGAGTTTGGACAGCCGCTACTGGGGGTTTGTGCCCCAGGAAAATGTCATCGGACGCCCGCTGCTGATCTACTGGTCGTTTCGGAACACGGATCAGGACATGCCGATTTCCCCCACGCCCGGTGATAAACTCTTTCACTTCGCATATGCGGTGACCCATTTGGTCCAAATGACGCGCTGGGACCGGACGTTTCGAGTGGTTCGATAACCCGGAAATTGCATCGCGGCAAGAAAGGTCGAGTGCCCAAGAAAGCAAGCAAGCCAAGCAAGCCGGAAGAGAAGCCGCGCGAGACAACCGTCGAATTTCTGGCGTCGCTGGCTACGGTGCTGGTGACGGGTCTTTTCATCATTACGTTCGTTTTGCAGGCTTTCGAGATCCCCTCCAGTTCCATGGAGAACACGCTGCTGATTGGCGACCACGTTTTCGTGAACCGGGTGCAGTTCGCTCCGGCTACGCACTGGACTGGCCCTTTGCTTCCCTACCGCGAGATCCGGCGTCAGGACATCGTGGTTTTTCTTTCACCGGCAGAGCCAGGTCTCTACGTTGTGAAACGGGTGATCGGGGTTCCCGGCGACCGCATTCATTTGCGCAATGGCGTGGTGTTTCGCAACGGGGAGAAATTGGATGAGCCTTATGTCATCCACAGCAGCGACGAAGGACCGAACGATTATCGCGACAACTTCCCGGCCGTGGCGCCGTCGGACTACAACCGCCTGTTTCCCGAGTGGCAACAACTTCTGCCCCAGTACATCCAGGGCGACGATCTGGTCGTGCCTCCGAACAGCTATTTCGCCATGGGAGACAATCGCGACGTAAGTTATGACAGCCGCTATTGGGGATTTATCCCGAAGCAAAATGTGATCGGGAGGCCCATGTTCATCTACTGGTCGTTCGAGACGCCGCCCAACCAATATCTGCATACGGCGATCAGTGAGCGCGTGGGATTTCTGGTGCATGTCGTAATCCACTTCTTTGATGAGACGCGCTGGAAGCGAACCTTCAAGGTGCTTCGTTGAAATTTCTACGCTCCAGTCGCGGCAAGGTGTTCGCGAGCATCGTCCTGGTGCTGGCACTCTTTCTGGTGCGGCCCGGGGCGCAACGGCTGCGCACCCGGATTGTGCGGTCGATCAGCCTGGCGTTGGGGCGTCCGGTCGACGTGGGATCAGTGAGCTTGCGTCTGTTGCCTCAGCCCGGCTTCGACCTGGAGAATTTTGTTGTCCACGAAGATCCGGCGTTCGGCGCCGAGCCGGTGTTGCAGTCCTCGGATGTGGTCGCCACCATACGCGTGAGTTCTTTGTTGCGGGGACGGCTGGAGATTGCCCGGCTGAGCCTGACCGAGCCCAGTCTCAATCTGGTGCGTAATGGCGAAGGCCGCTGGAATCTGGAGAAACTGATCGAGCGGGCCGCCAGCACGCCGGTGGCGCCTACCGCCAAGGCGAGAAGCGAAGCACGACCGGGCTTCCCCTACATTGAGGCCGACCATGGCCGGATCAACTTCAAGTTTGGCCAGGAAAAGAAACCCTACAGCCTGACGGAAGCGAACTTCGCTTTGTGGCAGGATTCCGAGAACGCCTGGGGCATCCGGTTAAAGGCCCAGCCGACCCGGACCGATTTCAACCTCAGCGACACTGGCCTGCTGACAGTCGACGGATCGTGGCAACGCTCCCAAAATCTGCATGAAACACCCGTGCAATTCACGGCGCAGTGGGAAGGGGCGCAACTGGGTCAAGTGACGAAGCTGACTCTGGGCCAGGACAAGGGATGGAGGGGCGCAGTCCGGCTCACGGCTACGCTTACAGGCACACCCAAGAATCTGACCGTTGACACCACGGGCTCCATTGAGGACTTCCGTCGCTACGACATTTCTGGCGATGCGGCCTTGCGCCTGGCTGCACGATGCAGCGGCCACTACAGTACTACCGACCATGTCCTCTCTGGATTAGCCTGCCGCGCCCCGGTCGGCGACGGCGCTATAGTGCTGGATGGCAGCCTGGCGCCCGCCGTGGGCGTTTACGATCTAACCTTGCTGGCCCAGGACGTGCCCGTCCAGCCGCTGGTGGAATTGGCCCGGCGGGTCAAACAGAACCTGCCGACGGGCATCATTGCGGCCGGCAGCCTGGCCGCGAACGTCACCCTGCGGCATGGCGCCGCTGCGACCGGTCAGGGGCTGGCATGGCGCGGCGGTGGAGAAGTGCAGGCTTTGAGTGTGCGCTCGCCCATCACCAGCACCAGGCTCGTGTTGGACAAGATCCCATTTACAGTCTCGTCGAATGGCCATCTCGATCTGAACCAGAGAACCGAATCCATTCGAAGTTCGCCAAATTCAGCCAGGAATGGGGCCCGGGTCGATGTTGGCCCCTTCATTCTGGCGCTGGGTAGACCCACGGGCGCTACCGTGCGCGGCCAGCTTTCGCATTCAGGCTACAACTTTCTGGTGCAGGGAGACGCCGAGATACAGCGCTTGCTCGAAGTTGCACGCACGCTCGGATTGCCGGCCCCCCAACCCGCGGCCAACGGAGAAGCCCGTATTAGTCTTCATGTGGGCGGAAGCTGGGCCGGATTTGCCGCTCCCGCGGTTACAGGGACGGCACAGTTGCATTCGGTCCATGCCCATGTGCGGGGCTTTAATAAGCCCGTCGAAATTGCATCCGCGATAATTTTACTCACGCCTGCTACCGCCGCAGTGCAGAAGCTGACCGCTTCCGCGGCCGGGAATACATGGCACGGCTCGTTGACCGTCCCCAGACCCTGCGATTCCACGCGAGTCTGCACCATTCGCTTTGATCTTCACGCCGACGAGCTAGTAGCCGATCAACTGAGCAGTCTGGTGAATGCAGTTCCAGGGAAACAACCCTGGTATCGGTTTCTGTCGTCGCCGTCGCAACCCAGACCCTACCTGGCGTCTTTACACGCGGTGGGAAAACTCACGGCCAATCGCGTCTTGATTCACAATTTGGCCGCGAACCGCGTGTCTGCCGAGGCCGAACTCGAGCAAGGCCGCCTGCAGCTTTCGAATTTGCGCGCCGACGTGCTGGGCGGACGGCACACCGGCGAATGGCAAGTGGATTTCGCGGTCAATCCCCCGACCTATCGCGGGCGCGGTACGCTGGAAAAAATTGCGCTGGGGCAAATCGCTGAGGCCATGCACGACAACTGGATCACCGGCACCGCAAATGTGGAGTATCGTGCCAACACGCTGGGCTGGACCAAGGCGGAATTGCTTTCCCAGGCCGACGCCAGTTTCCAGGTGGAAGCCCGCGACGGCTCCCTGCCCCATCTTACCCTGGCCGCGGAGAGCGGTCCCCTCCGGGTCAACCGGTTCACGGGACAATTGCTGCTGCGCCACGGGATGTTCGAGATCGAACAAGGCAAATTACAGACTCCCGGCAGCATCTATCAATTGAGCGGCACGGCATCCCTGAGTCGAGTTCTGGATCTCAAGCTGGCGCGCGAAGGCACGCCTGGCTTCAATGTCACCGGCACCCTGAACCAGCCTCGCGTGGCCATCCGCGCGACGCCAGAGACCCGGGCCGCCCTCAAACCATGAAGCTCGGCTGTGCTTTATTTGTAGTGCTCGCAGTTGGGTTGCCTCTTACGCCGCGTTCGGTGGCGCAAGCCAGGCCGGTATCGAATTCACTCCAGGTGGCGGGTTTCGAGCGCAAACTGCAACATCTGCAGAGCAACGGAGCCCAGGCGCACCCTGATCCATCCCCCACGGAGTTCACCGAGCAGGAAATCAATGCCTATTTTGCGTCAGGGAACGTCAAGTTGCCGGCGGGTGTGCGGTCGGTGGTTTTTCAGGAACAGCCGGGGATGGTCATTGGGACTTCACGAGTTGATTTCGATCAGTTGAAGGCAGGCAAGAATTCCTACAATCCCCTGCTCTCGGTTTTCAGCGGGATGCACGAGGTTGTGGTAACCACTCACGCCTACGGCGCCCGAAAAGAGGGACTGGTCCATGTGGACTCCGTTTTTCTAGATGGCGTCGAGATTCCCCGCTTCGTACTGGAAATGTTTGTAGAGAAATACCTCCAGTCGAAGTACCCCACGGTCGGACTGGACTCGCGCTTTGCGCTGCCCGCCCGCGTGGACACGGTGACGATCGGGCTGCATAAAGTGACCATGACCCAGAAATAGCGGTTGAGCCACCGCCGTCTAATCATTTACAAGTCGAGTTGTATGTGATATCTTATCATATATAATATATGAGAGTTGCTAAGACCTTTACGGTGGAAGAACCACTGCTTGCCGAAGTGGAGCGGACCAAGGGCGAGGGCTCGACCAGTGAGCGTGTGAACGAGTTACTGGCCCGTGCTCTCGATCTGGAGCGGCGGGACGAACTGGAACGCGAGGCCGCGCTGTTTTACTCGGACACAGGGTCCAGGCGCGAAGAGCGTGCGTTTCAGAAGGCTTCCGTGCGTTCGATAACGAGGGATTGATCCAGTGGCAAAACCTGTTCCGACTGGCTGGTTCCCAAGGCGGGGAGAGATATGCCTGGTGAAACTCGATAAGGACCGTCCGGCCGTGGTGATTTCAACGGATGCGCTCAACCGCCACGCCTTGGACATCTGCGTTGTCCCCATCACGTCGATGGAACATCGCAGGTTTTCACTCCGGGTGGCCCTCCGTCCAGGTGAGGGCGGGTTAGACCGCGCCTCGTGGGCCAAGTGTGACCAGGTCACGACCCTGGAGAAGAGTCTGGTCCGATACCCTCCGCTGGGCCGCATCCCCGGCCCGACCTTGGCACGAATTGGGGCCGCAATAAAGACGGCCTTGGAACTCGCTTAGGCCCTAGGGCACGTATCCCTCTCCGCGCAGGACTTTTCCCGGTAGCGCCCCGGTTTCCTTGCCCTGATCAATTACCAGAACGCCGTTGACCAGCACATATTCCATGCCTTGCGACAACTGGTTTGGATCTTCGAAGGTAGCCACGTCATGGATGGTGGCGGGGTCGAAGATAACGACATCAGCCCACATCCCTGCCTTCAGGACTCCGCGGTCGGTCAGGCGCATGCGCTGCGCCGGCAGAGCGGAAAACTTTCGGATGGCATCCTGCAGAGTGAGCTTCTTTTCCTCCCGAACATACTTGCGCAGGATGCGCGGGAAGGTCCCATAGGCGCGCGGATGCGGATGTTCCTGGCCGAGTATTCCTTCGGGTGAAGCTCCCGAGGAATCGTTGTCAACAGAGACCCAGGGCTGCTGCAGGGCGAGCACCACATCCGGCTCGGACATGCCGAAGACGGCCACTCCAGTCGATGCGTTGTCTGCGATCAGCAGATCGAACAAAGCATCCATGGGATCCTTGTTTTGCAGCTTCGCCACCTCGGCCAGCCGCTTGCCTTGGAGAGGAAGCAGCTTCGGGTTTTGCACCACGCCGATCAGGATATCTTGGGGACCGGAAATCTCCTGCCATTCATTGTCCCAGTCGTTCGACGGAGTCATCATGTCCTTGCGAATGCGGGCGCGCATCGCCGGATCTTTGAGGCGTTCGATCAGCTTGGCATCGCCACCGTCGTGCGCCCAGGGCGGGATGAATGCGGAGAGACTGTTGAACCAGGCAGTGTAGGCGTAGGTGTCGGCAGTGACGTCCATTCCCTGCGCTCGCGCAGCATTGATTTTTGCCACCACTTCCGGCATGCGTCCCCAGTTGGCTTTGCCGGCAACCTTGATGTGCCAGATTTCGACCGGGATGTGGCCCTCGCGCCCAATGCGCAGGGCTTCGTCGATCGCGGGCAGGACGGCATCGCTCTCATTGCGCATGTGGGTGGCGTAGATGCCGCCGAATTTCGACGCCTCCGAAGCCAAGGCGATCAACTCGTCGGTCTTGGCGTAGGGAGCGGGCGCGTATTCAAGCGAGGTGGAGACCCCGACAGCGCCTTCACGCATGGCCTGCCTGACCAGTTCTCTCATCTGGTCGAGTTGTTCCGGCGTCGGTTGCTTGTCGTCATCGCCCAGCACCATGCGCCGCACCTGGGTAGCGCCGACATAGCTGGCCAGATTGATGCCCATGCCCTGCTTTTCCAGGCGGGCAAAGTACTGCTGAAAGCTGCGCCAGTCAGGCGTGATGTGATAGTGGTCATAGCCCGAGCGGTCGGCCTGGATGATGGCGTCATTCAAAGGCGCGATCGAACCGCCTTCGCCGGTGATCTCGGTAGTGATGCCCTGATAGATTTTCGAAGGCAGGCGCGGATCCACCAGGATGCTCAGTTCGGACTGCCCCAGCATGTCGATAAAACCCGGGGCGACAACCATGCCGTGTGCATCAATGGTGCGTGTCCGCTGCGCAGCGCTGAGATTTCCGATGGCGGCAACTTTACCGCTCCGGATGCCGAGGTCACCGGAGTACCAGGGCGATCCGGTGCCATCGATGATGTGGCCGTTGCTGATGACAATATCGAACGCCTGGGTCGTGGCTTGTGCCCATGACAGATGAATGCCCGCCAGCAGAAAAATGCCGATCAGTATCCTTTTCTTTAGCCTGCTGCTTCCCATGGTTTCTCCGTTCTTATTTCCACTTTCGACTTTCTACTTCGACGACAAGAACTCCACGAACTTTCAGTGCGGGCGAGACGCCGCCCGACAGCCGGCTGAGCCTGTCCTGAGCGAAGTCGAAGGAGGCCGGCGCTACGATGTTGCCTTCCGGCCTAATATTGCGCCCAACGCTACCCAGACTGCCAGAGCCAACCATTCGTAGGGACTGAAATGTCCAGGCACAAACGGCACAACTTTCATCAGGATCATCAACAGCCCAACCAGGGCTCCGAGAGCGGCAACCAGGCGCTGGCGCCGGCTCGGAGCCATCTGATAGTACGCGGCGCAGGCTGCCAGCCATCCCGCCGCAGACGCCAGGGAACCGACATCGGAAATTGGCACCAGGATGGCGTCGCCGAGAAACATACACGCCGCCGTCCCCAATCCCACGCAGATCACGGCCACGGAGGGGGTCTGATTCCGTGCGTGCACCTGGCCGACGCGGGCGTCCACCAGCCCGCGGCGTCCCATGGCAAATACCACGCGGCTGGCCGCAACCAGGTTCCCGTTGAACACCTTGAAAAGCGAGAGCAGCGCCGTCGCCAGAATCACGTTGACAATCCAGCGCGAGCCCACCGCGTGCTGAAAAGCGACCGCGGTCATGAATTTCTCGCCCGTGAGTTCCCGCCACGGAGCGACATAACCCACGGCCGCTATCACGATGGTGTAGAACAGAATACCCACCACGATTGCCATCCAGATGGCCTTGAAGAAACCGCCTGAGCGGAATTCCGGGCGCGACTCTTCCGCCCCCTTTACCACCGACTCAAAGCCCGTCATGAAATACGGCACAATCTGAATGACCAGAAGTACGGAGACAAATCTGCTGTGCGTGAACAAGGGCGGAAAGTTCTGCGGAGAGCCCTTGCTTACTCCGACAGCGACGAACACTACAAACAGACCGAGGGTCCCGAAAGTAGTCCAGTTTTGAAAAATGGCGCTCAGCCGGATGCCGCGATAGTTGAGCCAGGTGAGAAGACCGGTGAGCCCCAGCCCGATGATTACACAGGGCAAATAAACGGGCCGGCCGGCAATGCGATAGAGTTCTATCGATTCCAGCCCGGGAAACATGTAGCCCGCAATTTTCCCCACGGCCACCGCTTCCCACGGACACACGATGAAGTATGCCAGGACCATCATCCAGCCGGTCGCGAAGCTGATCGATCGGGGAAAAACTTTCGCGGTGTAGGCTACCTCGCCAGCGGCGTCGGGCATGGCCGCGACAAGCTGGCCGTAAACATAGCCGATGGGTAACAGGAGCGCGCCGCCGATGGCAAATCCCAGAACGCCGCCCAACGTTCCCCCGCGCAGCAACCAATCGTCCATGACGACCAGCCAGCCGACACCCACCATGGTGCCCCAACCCAGGGTGAAGTAATCGACCACGCGAAGTTTGCGCGCAAGAGTGGTCATGGAATGCTGCGAGTAATGTCATCCTGAGCGGAATGGCAGCTTCGCATAGCGAAGCGGCCACGCAGTCGAAGGACCCTATCACTAGGAAATAGCCCTGCCCCCTTAGAACAGACACAGCAACTCGAAAAGCAAATTTGCCGCAAGCAATGAAGTGATCTCACCGTTATCGTAAGGCGGCGACACTTCCACCAGATCGCATCCCACCAGCTTCAAACCTTTGAGACTGCGCACCAGGTCCAGAATTTGCGGACTGGAGAGGCCGCCCACCTGCGGCGTGCCGGTGCCAGGAGCGTATGCCGGGTCCACCACGTCAATGTCCAGCGTGAGGTATACGGGACAGTTCCGCAACTTTTTCAGATGCCGCTTGACCAGTTCGACCCCGCCCCTGTGGAACTCTTCCGAAGTCACGATCTTGATGCCGTGCTTATGGGCGAAATCAAAATCGCCCTCGGAATAGACTTGCCCGCGCAATCCGACCTGCAGGGCGTGCCCTTTCTCAATCAGCCCTTCCTCGATGGCATATTTGACCGGTGTGCCGTGGGAATGCGGACTGCCGAAGTACCCGCTCCAGGTATCTCCGTGGGCATCGAGTTGAACAAACGCAACCGGGCCAAAGTGCCTGTGTACAGCACGAAGGATGGGCAGGAGAATGGAATGATCGCCGCCGACACAGACCGATCGCGCGCCGCCACGAAACACTTCGCCTAGTTGCTCCGTGATTCGTTGATACGTATCTTCGATCGACAGCGGGTTAATGGAAAGATCGCCAAAGTCGCCGATGCGCCACTTTTCGAAGGGATTGACCTTCAGCACCGGATTCCAGGGACGAATCATGGCCGATTGCACCCGAATGTTGCGCGGCCCGAAACGCGCGCCCGGACGGTAGGTGGTACCTCCGTCGAACGGAATGCCGATCAAGGCCAGGTCGAGCTCAGTCGCCTGCGGAATATGCGGCAGCCGCATGAATGTGGGCACGCCGGAAAAACGTGGATAGACGAGCGCATCGACCGGCATGGGGTGCGGCTTGGCGGTTTTCCTGGATTTCATAGGCCGGCGCATTATAGAACATGGCTTGCTTTCTTTGCGTTCTTTGCGGCAAACTTTGCGGCCTTGGCGGTGAAAGTTCTTAACCGCAAAGCTCGCAAAGGCTGCAATAGTTCGCGAAAGACTCAATCCCATGGTTCCCGAGGCAGTGTGTTATGTTTTAGGCTCTTCGTTTGAATCCGCGAGGCGACTATGCCGCGATACGAATATCGAGTCCTGAAGCCAGTTCCGGCAGCCGAAAAGGCATTCCTGGAATGGATTGAGGGGCTCGATCGCGCGTTCGCCAATCGCGATCCCGAGCATCGCTCGAATGTCGTCCGTGAGGAACTGCACCAGCTTTATCTGGGACGCCCGTACGCGACGCCTGATCCGGCAGCGCCGCTGGCGGTGCAGACTCTAGTGCACTCGCTGGATCCGCGCAATGCCACGCTCGAGCCCGAGACCTATGGTGATGCCGATGCCGCGAAGTATGGCGAACGCAAGCCGCTGATCTGGTTCTGGATGATGTATGACCGGTCTCCGGTCGGCCTGAATCACTGGCTGGGGCACAAGGTGCGGGCTATGCTGGCGCGCCACGTGTTCAAACATTGTGGCCAGAACGTCAAGATTTTTCACGGCGTAGAGTTTTCCTTCGGCTACAACCTGACGGTTGAAGACAATTGCACCATCCACAAATACGTGCTGCTCGATGACCGCGGAGAGATCGTCATTCATGAAGGATCTTCCGTCTCCGATTACGCCAACGTCTACTCGCACGCGCACGATCTCAACGACGGCATGATCGTCAGCAATCACAAGACGGCGATTGGACCGAAGGCGCGCATTACGTATCATGCAACGGTATTGAGCGGAGTGAAGGTCGGCGAGCACGGCATGGTGGGCTCGATGGGAGTCGCCTCGAAAGACGTCGATCCGTTCACCGTGGTGGTCGGCATTCCGGCCAAGCCGATCAAGGTGAAATCGATCGCGCCCGAAGAAGTGCGGAGCGCGTTCGAAAAGCGCTAAGGCGCATGTTGACCGTCAAATTCTCAACCACATTGTCATCCTGAGCGCAGTCTTTCGTCCGGCAAAGCCGGGCGCAAGCAAGCGAAGGACCTGTGCATTCCGCGCCACCCTCCGCTCGTCTATGTATCGCAGAGAGCGCCTGAAGCGGACCTGTCAGCAGCCTGGATAGCGACGACAAAATGCACAGATCCTTCGTCGGGAACCCTTCGCTGCGCGAAGGGTTCCGCTTCCTCAGGATGACAGCGTTCGTGATTCCTGACGCCGGCGTTGGTCCCTCGGGGACCGCGCGAAATCGTGCCCTCGCATG